>CALWYL010000031.1 GCA_944385765.1 uncultured Oscillospiraceae bacterium | reverse complement strand
CGGACCAGCACGGTGGCGCCCATGGCGCGGTTGGCGAAGCCGGCGGGGTCAAAGCGGGTGCTGGACACGCCGCTCATGAGGCCGTTCTCCACGCAGTAGGCCACGCCGTCGGCGGCCCAGGAGGCGATGTCCTCGGCGTCGGCGAAGGTGAGCTCGGTCTCAACGGCGGAGACGTCCTTGCCGTTGGTGCAGTAGCGGTAGAGGATGGTGGCCAGCTCCTGGCGGGTCAGGGTGCCGTTGGGGTCGAAGGTGGAGGCGGTGCGGCCGGTGACCACACCGGTCTCGCTGGCCCAGAGCACGGCGTCGGAGTACCACTGGCCGTCGGCGCAGTCGGTGAAGGTGCCGGAGACCTCTCCCTCGACGGCGGGCTCACCGGCCAGGCGGTAGAGCATGGTGACTATCATGGCGCGGGTCATGTTGGTCGCGGGCTCGAACTTGCTGGCGGAGACGCCGGTCATCAGGCCGTTGTTGTAGGCGGTCATGATGGGCTCATAGTACCAGGCGCCGGCCTCGACGTCGGTGAACACGGGCGCGAGGATGGTGATGCGGCCCTCGGTCTCGCCGTACTGCTCGGCGGTGACCACGCCGCCCAGCTCCTCGGTGATGTAGTCCATCACGACGACGTCCATGGCGATGCCGGAATCGACAAAATACTCAGCGGCGGCGAAGGCATAGTAGGTGTCGCCGCCGGCGGCGGTGAAGTCGTTGGAGACGACGCAGTAGGTGGCCTGGGGGTCAAACTCCTCGCCGTTGACGCTGGTGATGGTCACGCGCTGGATGCTGGCGGGGCCATAGTAGGTGGAGTCGGGGTAGAGGTCGCCCTGGTCGTAGGCCTTGTTGGTGTCGATGGTGAACTCGAGGCCGGAGACCTGCGGGAAGGCGCCGACAGCGGTGGGCGTGCAGTAGGTGCCGGCCTCCAGGGCCTCGAGCAGCTGCTCGCCGGTGACGTAGATGTAAGCGACGGTGTTGCCGAAGGGCAGGACGGTGTTGACGTCCTTCTTGGTGATGTCGCCCTTGGCGATGGAGGCGCGGATGCCGCCGCCGTTGGTGACGGCCACGACGTGGGCGTCGTCGACATCCAGGTCGGCCTCAGTGAGGGCGTACCAGAGGATGGCGTCGGTAATCAGGTTGCCGAGGTTGGTCTCCTCGGTGCGGTTGCCGGGGTCGCGCTCACCGTTGAGGTCCACCTCGGTGGTGGCGAACACGGCGCCGTACTCGGCCTCTATCTCGGCCGAAATCTCGGCGGCGCGGGCGGCGACGGCGGCGTCGGAGCCCTCGTAGGTGGCGAGGTCGACGGAGGAGACGGTGATGGCGCCGTCCTCGATGGTGACGATGCCGGCGGTGGCGGCCTCGGTGCCGGTGGAGGTCAGCAGGGTGTCGCCCACCTTGCCGGTGCCGCCGGTGGCGGCCTTCACGTCGTCAAGGCTGCTGTGGCTGTGGCCGTCGATGAACACGTCGATGCCGGTGACCTCGGTGAGCAGGTCGATGGAGCGGTTGGGGGCGGTCTCGTTGTCGATGCCCAGGTGGCCGAGGCAGATTATGTAGTCGCAGCCGGCGGCCTCGAGAGCGGCGACCTGCTCCTGGGCGCAGCCGACGAGCGCGCTGTCGGCGAGGAAGGTCACGCCCTTAATCATGGCCGGGTTGGCCTTGGTGGCGGTCTCCGGGGTGGCGAGGCCAAAGACGCCGACGGTCTTGCCGCCCAGCTCATAGGTGGCGCTGGCGGCGAACTCGGAGCGGCCGTTGTAGAGCACGTTGGCGGCCAGGACGTCGAACTCGGCGCTCTCCATCACGGAGACGAGGTTCGCGTAGCCGTAGTCGAACTCGTGGTTGCCCAGGGTGGCAACGTCGTAGCCGGCGAGGTTCATGAGCTCCACGGCGGTGGCGCCCTTGCTGGAGCTGACCTCGACGGTGCCCTGGCTGAAGTCGCCGGCGTCCATCAGCAGGACGGCGGCGCCCTCGGCCTCGTACTCGGCCTTCAGGGCGGCTATCTTGGCGTAGCCGTCGATGGCGCCGTGCACGTCGTTGGTGTGGATGATGACGATTTTGCTGGCGGTCTCGGCCGGGGTCTCCTCCTCAGCCGGGGTCTCTTCGCCTTCAGCCGGGGTCTCAGCGCCCTCGGCGCTCTCCGTGGTCTCGGTGCTCTCGGCGCCCTCGCTGTCCGCGGCGTAGGCGGTGCAGCCCAGGGCGAAGACCATGGCGAGGACGAGCAGCAGGCTGAGAAGCTTCTTGCTTGTCTTCATGTTTATCCTCCTTCGTTGTTTTCCCTCTTGTGCAGAGATATCTGACAGTTGCATTCTACTATAAGTCTTTGGAAAAATAAACACCCTATTGTGAAAAAAACCGGTAAAATATCAAAAAAAGAGCTGTCTGCCATAAAATGGCAGACAGCCGGGCCTCATCTGAGCAGCAGAGGCTGCACCTGGCGGCCCTCCAGGGCCGCGTCCACGGCGGACTCTATCTGTGAGAAGTCCGCGGCCATGGAGCGCGGCTTGCCCTGCGGGTCGTCCTGGCCGAAGGGCACGAAGTAGTAATTCCGCCGGTTCAGCAGCGCGGCTATGGCCGGCGCGGAGCCGGAGAGCGCGTCGTTGGTGGAGAAGCCTATCACCACCGGGCGGTCGTTGCGCAGGTGGGCCTTGGCGGCCATGGTCACGGCGGAGTCCGTGATGCCGCTGGCCAGCTTTGCCATGGTGTTGCCCGTGCAGGGGGCTATCACCAGCACGTCGAAGAGCTTGCCGGGGCCCACGCGCTCCGCCTGGGGGATGGTGCGTATGACCTCGCGGCCGGTTATCTCCTCCAGCCGGCGGATGAAATCCTCCGCGCGGCCGAAGCGGCTGTCCGTGGCGGCTGCCGTCTCGCTCATTATCGCCGTCAGCTCGCACTCGCGCGAGAGCCGCTCGGCGGCGGCGAGGGCCTTCTCATATGTGCAGTAGGAGCCGCAGAGGGCGAGCCCCAGTCTGATACCTTCCTTCACTGCCTCACTTCCTCCAGAATGTTGTACACTGCCGAGCGCAGCGCCTCCGCCGCCGTCTCCGGGGACCACTTGCCCGGCAGCCCGGGGGCCGCCTCGGCCCGCAGCCCGAAGGCGCGGGCGGCCTCGAAGTCCGTGCCGCCCGGGCGCGAGGCCAGGTCCAGCACCAGTGCCCCCTCGGGCAGCTCGGCCAGGCGGGCGGCGGTGAGCACCAGCGCGGGGACGGTGTTTATCACGATGTCGAAGCCGCCCATGAGCCCGGAGAGGGCGCGGGTGTCCGCGGCGAGGCAGCCATCGGCCTCCGTCCAGGCCCGCTCGCCGGCCGTGCGGGAGGAGACGCAGACCTCGGCGCCCAGGGCCCTCAGCCGCGGGGCCAGGGCGCGGCCCAGCCGTCCGCGGCCTATCACCAGCACCCGGCGGCCCCAGAGCGTGCGTTCCGTGCCCCGCAGCAGCGTGCCTATGGCCCCCTCGGCGGTGGCCACAGCGTTGACGGCCTGGAATTCCTCCCGCGCGTTGTAGTCGAAGAGCCGGGCCCCGGAGCGGTCGGCCAGGGAGCGCAGCTCGTCGCCCACCATGCCGGCGCAGAACACCTGCCCCGGCGCGGCCGCGCCGAAGAGCTCGCCGGCGCAGTGCGGCTCGGCGGCCAGGGGCGCGTTGAGCAGCCCCCGGGCGGAGAGGGCGGGCAGCGGCAGCACCGCGCAGTCCGCGCCGGAGACGGCCTCCGCCGCCGCGGCGCAGCCCCGGGCGCCCTCCGGCAGCGGCGCGCCCTCCAGCGCGAATACCCGGACCCTGTGCCCGTCCTCGAGCAGCAGCCGGGCGAGACGGGCAAGCCTCTCGTCCCCGCCGCATACGGCAAATATCATGTGCTCACGCCCCTTTCCCAACATACTATGCAATTTATGCTTGCGGGTGATTGGGAAATGGATTATAATGCTGAATCATGGGACCAGCTTTTTTGGGAAAGGAGCTTTTCGGGCAGGCATGGAGGCAATCGTGGCAGTGTATTCCGACTGGGGCATCGGCGCCGACGGCACCCAGCCGATAGTTCTATCCGAGGACAGGAGAAGGTTCGCCGAGCTCACGCGCGGCTCTGCGGTCATATACGGCAGGCGCACCATGGAGGACTTCCCCGGCGGGGCGCCCCTGGAGGGCAGGGAGAACATACTCATATCCCATGGGGACGAGGTGCCGGGGGCCGTGCTGGTGCGCAGCGCCGCCGAGGCGCTGGAGGCGGCCGGGCGCTGCCAGCGCGCCTTCGTCGTCGGCGGGGCCACCGTATATATGGCCATGTTCCCCCACTTCAGCCGGATATACGTCACGAAGATAGACGCCACGCCCCACTCCGATGCCTTTTTCCCCAATTTGGACTCTCTGCCGGAGTGGCGCTGCGTGGAGGAGGAGCCCTATGAGGAGAACGGGCTCAGCTGCCGCTTCTGTGTGTACGAGAAGGTCTGAGGCGAGAGAAATATATGAGGAGGGCTCCCCTTTCAGCTGAAAGGGGAGCCCTTTTTTATTCAGGTTCGTCCTCGAGGACCAGGAGCTCCTTGATGTTGAACTCCTCGCCGCTGAGGATATCCTTGCTCTCCGAGCCGCAGACGGGGCAGCGGCCCTTGTGCTCGATTATGTTGTACACCTTGCCGCAGTCGCGGCATATGCCGTTGCCGGGGACGATGTCCATGCGCAGCTTCGTGTGCTCGAGCATGGTGCCGGGCACGGCGGCGTAATAGGCGTCCTCCATGTACTGCGGGACGACCAGAGAGAGCTCGCCTATCTCCAGGACCACGGTGTCAATCTCGTCTATGTCGTTGTCCCGGGCGAACTCGATGACGGACTTTATCGCCGAGATGGCGAGGGTCATCTCGTGCATGTCACTTCACCGAGGGGCGGCGTATCTTCTTGACGGCTATCTCCTTCACGCGGCGGGCGACGTTCTTGCCGCTCTCGAGCATCAGCTTCTCATAGACCTCGCCGGGGTTGTCGGTGACGCGCACGAGGCGGATGGCGTCGAACTTGCACTTGGTGGTGCAGACGCCGCAGCCCACGCAGGCGGCCTGGTCCACCACGGTGGCGCCGCAGCCGAGGCAGCGCTCGGTCTCCTTGAGGACCTGCTTCTCCGTGAAGGTGCCGCGCAGGTCGCGGAAGGTCTCGCGGCTCTCCTTGCCGGGGACGTGCCTGGTCTTCTGGCGGGGGGCGCGGTCATAGCCGCTGAGCATGGCCTCGGACTTCTCAAATTCGGCGTAGTCCTTCTTCATGCGGCCGATGGTCAGGCTCTGGCCGGGCTGGACGAAGCGGTGGATGGAGATGGCGCCCTCCTTGCCGGCGGCTATGGCGTCGATGACGAACTTGGGGCCGGTCATCACGTCGCCACCCACGAACACGTCGCTCTGCGCGGTCTGGAAGGTGGTGGTGTCGGCCAGGGCCACGCCGCCGCGGCCGGTCTCTATGCTGCTGCCCTCCAGGAGGCCGCCCCAGTCCACGCTCTGGCCGATGGCGGAGATGACGGTTTCGGCCTTGATGGTCTCAAATTTGCCCTCGTCGGGCACGCTCTTGCGGCGGCCGGAGGCATCGGGCTCGGCACTGCGCATGAGCTGCAGCCTGACGGATTTGACGGCGCCGTCCTCGCCCTCCAGCTCGGCGGGGGAGACGAGGAACTTGAACTTGACGCCCTCGGAGCGCGCCTCGGCGACCTCCTCCGGGTCGGCGGGCATGTCCTCCTCCGTGCGGCGGTAGAGCACGGTGACGCGCTTGGCGCCCAGGCGCACGGCGGTGCGGGCCACGTCTATGGCCACGTTGCCGCCGCCGACCACGGCCACGTTCTCGCCCACGGAGGGCTTGCGCCCGGTGTTGGCCCGGCGCAGGAAGTCTATGCCGGACATGACGCCGCGCAGCTTCTCGCCCGGCACGCCCAGGGGCGTGCTCTTCCACGCGCCGATGGCCACATAGAAGGCCTCGTAGCCCTGCTCGCGCAGCTGCTGCAGCGTGACGTCCCTGCCGACCTCCACGCCGGTCCTGAACTCCACGCCTATCTCGCGCAGTATGTCAATCTCGGCCTCGACCACGTCTTTCTCCAGGCGGAAGGAGGGGATGCCCATGGTGAGCATGCCGCCCAGGGTCTTCTGCTTTTCAAAGACGGTGACGGGGTAGCCCTTCAGAGCCAGGTAGTAGGCGCAGGAGAGGCCGGCGGGGCCCGCGCCGACGACGGCTATCTTGTTGGGGAAGGGCTTGCCGGTCATGTTGAGCATCTTGGGTATCACGCGGGTGGCGGGGTCGAGCTCGCGCTCGGCGAGGAACTTCTTCACCTCGTCGATGGCCACGGGAGCGTCCACCGCGCCGCGGGTGCAGGACTCCTCGCAGAAGCGGGGACATACGCGGCCGCAGACGGCGGGGAAGGGGTTCTCGTGGCGGATGAGCTCCAGCGCCTCGTCAAAACGGCCCTGGGAGGCCAGCTTTATGTAGCCCTGGACGGGGATGTGCGCGGGGCACCTGGTCTTGCAGGGGGCGGTGCCGCCCTGGGCCACCATGCCGCGGTTGGTGCGGTAGTCCACGTTGTAGTTCTTCTCGCCGAACCAGAGGAACTTGTCGTGCGGGGTGTCGTACTCGGGGGACTCCGTGGGGTGGGCGCAGAGCTTCTGGCCCAGCTTGAGCGCGCCGAGATTGCAGTTCTCCACGCAGAGGCCGCAGGCCACGCACTTGGCGGGGTCAACCTGGGCGACGTAGTTGGAGCGTATCACGTCGGGCGTGCGGAAGTACTGCGCTATGCGCAGGGAGAAGCAGGAGCAGCCGCAGCAGTTGCAGATGGCCGCCGCGCCGTAGGGCGGGTCGAGGTTGGAAATCTCGTGCACCAGGCCGTTGTCCTCGCAGCGCTGGAGAATCTCATAGCACTCGTCGCGGTCTATCTGCCGGCCGTGGCCGGTGCGGATGTGGTATTCGGCGGAGTCGTTGAAGAAGATGCAGACGTCCTTCTCCAGGTGGCCGCAGCCCTCGCCCATCAGGCGGCGGGAGCGGCGGCAGGAGCAGTCGGTGACGGCGATGAGCCGCGCGTTGTCCACTATGCGGTGAATCTCCTCATAGGTGCCGCGGTGGGCGTCGTTGTGTATGGCCATCTCCACCGGGATGACGCGCATCATGCCCTGGCCGACGGGGATGAAGGGCGCCAGCGGCGCTATGCGGCGGCGGGTGTACTCCTCAAAGCACTCGGCTATCACGGGGTACTTCTCGCACATCTCCTTGTTGCCCACCATCATCTCCATGATGCCGGGCACCCAGATGGGCATGTTGAACTTGTCCTCCCCGTCCTTCTCCGCATAGCGGCAGACGCCCAGCTGGGCGAGTTCGTAGAGCACCTCGCGCACGCGCTCGACGGGCTTTTTGACCTTTTTGGCCACCTCCTCCACGGAGACGTAATGGCGCACCTTCAGCCCCATGGCTATCTCGGCCATCTCGTCCGTCAGCACGGGGTCGAGTATCTTGTACTCGGGGTCGTTGGGAGTGACGCCGGTGTAGGTCCCGCACTCGAGGCTGATCTTCGTTGCCAGCTTCAGGATAATCGGTCTCATCTGATAGAATTCCCCCTCTTTCTTCGATAATATGGTTTATTTACTAAATCCCTCAGACAAACTCGAGCTCCAGGCCCTCGCCCCAGAGCCTGGCCGCCGCAGCCTCTGCCGCCGCCCTGGCGGAGCGCGGCAGGGGCGAAAACAGCTCCGCCCGGAGCCTGCGTCCCTTTTTGTTCCACCGGCCCGCGACCCGGCCGTCTATCAGCAGCGCCGGGTACACTATGCCCGCGAGGTTGAAGATGCCCCGCATATCCTCCGGGCGCAGGAAAAGGCTCTCCCGTTTTTCGTAGCCGAGCAGCAGCGGGTCGAAGCCCGCAAGGAAGATGCAGCGCGGGATGCCGCCCTGCGGCTGCGCGGCGGCGCCCAGGCTGAAATACGTCCTGCCCTCCAGCTCATGCGCGCTCACGGGCAGCCGTGACAGGTACCTCCTGACCTCGGCCTGGCTGACGCCGAAGAAATAGGCCGCGTCCTTCACCGTGGCCGGGCCGTAGGCCTCGAAATAGCGCCTTGCCAGCTCGAGCTTCGACTCCTCCTCCGGCAGGGGCTCGAAAACGGGCGCGGCCAGGAAGGCCTTCTTCCCGTCTGCCGGGCAGTTCATGAAGCCCCGCTCGCACAGCTGGCGCAGCCCGCCGCCCCAGGGGTGGAACATGCTGCCCTCCTCATCCGGCGTCATGCCGGCGGCGCGGCAGAGCTGCCTGAGCTCGTCCCGGCTCTTCGGCCCCTCGGCCAGGGCGGCCAGTATCAGCTCCGTAAAGCGGCTCTGCCGCCCGGGCTCCAGCGCCCAGTCCGGGCGGGAATTCCAAAAGTTCCGCCCGCCCCACTCGTTGCTCCGGTAACCCTCCGCGCGGATGTAGAGGGGCAGGTCGCTCTCAGGGAAGATGTGCATCGTGCCGCGCAGGGTCCAGTTCCTCACCAGGCCCTCGCCGCCCTTTTCGACGTCCGGGCAGCGTATCCTCAGGGCGTGCCAGGCATACGACGCGAACTGCGCCTGTATGCCGCAGAGCCGCCGCGCCGCGTCCAGCCTGCCCATGGGGCTTATGAGCCCGTGATTTGCCAGCCTTTGGAGCCTTATCTCCTCAAGCTCCATCGCCTGGTCTTATTTCTCTTTCCAGGCCTTGACCTGGCCCCTGAGCCAGTCGGCCCACTTCTCCACGCCCTCGCCGGTCTTGGCGGAGATGGGGATTATCTCTATGTTGGGATTGAGGCGGCGCGCCCGCTCGCAGGCGGCGTCGAGGTCGAAGTCGAAGTAGGGCAGCACGTCCATCTTGTTGATTATCAGGCAGTCGCAGACCGTGAACATCAGGGGGTACTTGAGCGGCTTGTCGTCGCCCTCGGGGACGGAGAGAATCATGGCGCTCTTGGAGGCGCCGGTGTCGAACTCGGCGGGGCAGACCAGGTTGCCGATGTTCTCCAGTATCGCCAGGTCTATGTCCTCCGTGCCCAGGGCCTCCAGGCCCTGGCGGGTCATGCCGGCGGTGAGGTGGCACATGCCGCCGGTGTGCAGCTGCACGGTCTTGGCCCCGGCGTCCTGCACCGTGCGCGCGTCCACGTCCGAGTCTATGTCCGCCTCCATTATGCCCACGCGCAGCTCGCCGCGCAGGGCCTCCAGCGTGCGCACGAGAGTGGTGGTCTTACCGCTGCCGGGGGAGGACATGAGGTTGAGCAGGAAGAGCCCCTTGCCCTTCAGCTCGGCGCGCAGAGCGTCCGCCTCGCGGTCGTTGTTGGCGAAGACGCTCTCCTTTATTTCAATTGTCCTGAGCATGGTTCCTCGACATCCTTTCGAGAGTGATTTCCGGCCATATGGCCTCCCGGAGTCTGTTTTCGGACAGCCGGGCCCGTATTGTCCACAGTTTAACACAGCCGGGGGAGATAGTCAAAGGAATTCGGAGCGATATTTACAACTTCCGCCTGAAATGTTAAACTGTGCTCGAAAAATGTGAAGAGGGGTGGCTTATGATGGAAGCAAAACGCCTGGAGGAGGCGCTGGAGAGGCAGAGAGGGTATTTTGCCTCCGGGGCGACTCTGAGCCCGGAGGCCCGCCTGTCCGCCTTGGAGCGGCTGGAGAGCGAGGTGCGGAGCAGGGAGGGGGAGATGGCGGCGGCCCTCTACTCCGACCTCGGCAAGTCCGCGGAGGAGGCATACATGTGCGAGACGGGGCTCATACTCGGCGAGCTCTCCTGGCTGAGGCGGCACCTGCGCGGCCTGATGCGCGAGAGGCGGGCGCACACGCCGCTGGCCCAGTTCCGCTCGCGCAGCTTTACCCGCCCCTCCCCGCTGGGCAGCGTGCTGATAATGAGCCCGTGGAATTACCCGTTCCTGCTAACGCTCGAGCCCCTGGCCGGCGCGCTGGCGGCGGGGAACACGGCCGTCGTGAAGCCCAGCGCCTATTCCCCGGCCTCCTCCGCGCTGCTCGCCGGGATGATAGAAAACTGCTTTGACCCGCGGCATGTCCTGGCGGTGACGGGCGGGCGGGAGGCCAACTCCGCCCTGCTGGACCTGCGCTATGACCACATATTCTTCACCGGGGGCGGCGCCGTGGGACGGGAGGTCCTCCGCCGCGCGGCGGAAAACCTGACGCCGGTGACACTCGAGCTGGGAGGCAAGAGCCCATGCCTGGTGGACTCCACGGCCGACATAGAACTCGCGGCGAGGCGGATAGTCTACGGCAAGTTCATAAATTGTGGCCAGACCTGCGTCGCCCCGGACTATGTCTACTGCGACGAGGCGGTGGAGAGCGAGCTCGCCGGCGCGCTGTGCACCGAGATAGCCCGCCAGTACCCGGACGCCCTGGGGGATCCGACTTACGGCCGCATGGTCAGCGAGCGCCACTTTGAGAGGGTCCTGGGCCTTATTGAGCCGGGAAAGACCGCCTGCGGAGGCGGCTCGGATGCCGCCTCCCTCCGGATAGAGCCCACCGTCATGCGCGGAGTCACATTTGAGGACGCCGTCATGCGCGAGGAGATATTCGGCCCCGTGCTGCCCATAATCACCTACCGCTCGCTCGAAGAGGCGGTGGCGCGGATCGAGGCGCGGCCGCGCCCTCTCGCGCTCTATCTCTTCACCCGCAGCGGGGAGAACAGGGAGCTTGTGCTCTCACGCTGCCGCTTCGGCGGCGGCTGCGTGAACGACACCGTCATCCATCTGGCCACCAGCGGCCTGCCGTTCGGGGGCGTGGGCGAGAGCGGGATGGGCGCGTACCACGGCCGCTGGAGCTTCGAGACCTTCAGCCATATCCGGGGGATAGTCGACAAGAGAGCCCGGCCGGACCTGCCGCTGCGCTACCGCCCCTTTACGCGCTCAACCCTCCCCCTGCTCAGGCGGTTCATGAAGTGAATTGTTAAATCCGTGAAAAAAGGTCCCGGCTGTGCGGAAAAAGCGCGCAGAATCCACATACACATTGGGCTTGTAAAAAACGACTGCGTCGGTTATAATGATAGAGATATACCAAACGTTATGACAAGCTGTTTTTGCGCTTTTCCTGCGCCTTTCAGCCCGAGGAGAGAGACGATGAACACAAATCCCGTGCTAATGAGCAAGCTGTCCATGGACAGCGACATCCCCCTGTACTCCCAGCTCGTGAGCATCATAAAGCGGAACATATCGGCGGGCACCCTGCCCACCGGCGCCCTGCTCCCCTCAGAGGCGGAGCTCTGCCGGACTTTCGACGTGTCGCGCAGCACGGTGCGCCAGGCCATAGGCGCGCTGGAGAGCGAGGGGCTGGTGGTGCGCAAGCAGGGGCGCGGCACCTTTGTGGCGGAGCCGAAGATGCGCCGGAGGACGGAGAATGTCTACTCCTTCACCAGCGAGATATCCGCCATGGGCATGGTGCCCAGCTCCACCATACTGGAGTTCGAGGTCATGGACCCGCCCCCTGACATCGTGTCCATGCTGGAGCTGGGGGGGCACCACACGCAGATATACCGCTTCACGCGAATCAGGAACGTCAACGGCCAGCCGCTGATACTGGAGACCTCCTTCTACCCCACCTATATATACCCCAAGCTCACGCGCGACCTGCTGGAGACGCACAGCTTCTACAGCCTGCTCTACGAGGAGGGCATAGTGCCCTACTCGGCCGTGGACTCCTACGAGGCGGTCATACTCGGCCGCAGGGAGGCGGAGCTCCTGGGCTGCCGCCCGGGGAGCTGCGCATTCTCAGTGCAGCGGCGCACGCGCACCGAGGCCGGGGTGGTCTACGAGTTCACCCAGAGCCTGATACGCGCCGACCGCGTGAAGCTGGACATCTTCCTGCACAAGGACGGCGTCTCCTTCACCCGCAGCGTGGACCCCAAGTCCGCCCCGGGGACTGCCTCCGGCGTGTGAGGGCGCTTGATTGGTCAAATTGCTGTAAAACCCGGGGGCTGTATTGTACAGCTTTCCGGGTTTACACTTACTTCCCAATATTGTACAATGTACAGGAAACCATGGCGTTCCGGCACTCCATTTCCATGTCGGTTCGTACAGAAAAAAAGGAGGAAATTTACCGCGGGCTTGCGGTGCGCCAGTGTGGAGACCTGGCGTAATGCCCCGCGCCACGAGCGGGCGGGGGCGAGGCGCGTCATTGCGGAGGCAGGCGCGTCAAAGCCGGTGAAATGGCAGAAGTAATCCTGAAAGACGTAATGAAGATCTACCCCAACGTCGCTGGAGAGGGCAAAAAGAAGAAGAAAAAGGGCGAGGAGCCCGAGAAGAAGCACAATCTGCAAATCACCGAGCGCGGCGTGGTCGCCGTGCAGCAGTTCAACCTGAACATAGCCGACAAGGAGTTCATAGTCCTGGTCGGACCCTCCGGCTGCGGCAAGTCCACGACTCTGCGCATGATCGCCGGCCTCGAGGAGATAACCGAGGGCGAGATAAGCATCGACGGCAGGGTCGTCAACGACGTGCCCCCCAAGGACAGGGACATCGCCATGGTATTCCAGAACTACGCCCTGTACCCGCACATGACGGTTTATGACAATATGGCCTTCTCCCTCAAGCTGAAGAAGGTCGACAAGAAGACCATCGACCAGAAGGTCCGCGAGGCCGCGGAGATACTGGACATCACCCAGTACCTCGACCGCAAGCCGAAGGCCCTGTCCGGCGGCCAGAGGCAGCGTGTGGCCATCGGCCGCGCCATCGTCCGCGAGCCCAAGGTCTTCCTGATGGACGAGCCGCTGTCCAACCTGGACGCCAAGCTCCGCAACCAGATGCGCGCCGAGATAATCAAGCTGCGCCAGAGGATAAACACCACCTTCGTCTACGTCACCCACGACCAGACCGAGGCCATGACCCTGGGCGACCGCATCGTCATCATGCGCGACGGCTTCATCCAGCAGATAGGCACCCCGCAGGAGGTGTTCAACCACCCCGCGAACCTCTTCGTCGCCGGCTTCATCGGCACCCCGCAGATGAACTTCTTCGACGACGCCGAGCTGGTGCTGAAGGACGGCAAGTACAGCGTCAACCTCTACGGCACGCACTTTGAGCTCAACGAGGAGAAGCAGGCCAAGCTGCGCGCCAACGGCGCCAAGGCCGGCACCGTCACCCTGGGCGTCAGGCCCGAGCACATGATGCTCTGCGGCGACGACAGCGAGCTGCACGTCACCGGCACCGTCGACGTCAGCGAGATGATGGGCTCCTCCATCCACCTGCACAGCAACGTCCACGGCAAGGACGTCGTGCTGGTCGTCTCCACCGTCGACCTGCCCGAGAAGCACCGCCAGGGCTTCACCTACGGCGAGACCGTCAAGATAGCCTTCAGCGGCGACGTGATGCACGTGTTCGACACGTCCACCGGCATGGCCCTCACCTGAGGAAAACAGCACAATATATCGGAAAGCGGGCTTTGGCCCGCTTTCTTTTTAGGCCGGCGGATAATTATCCAAAAATATCGAAAAAATTGCAGATTTCACTTATATAATGCAAAGTTTCACTGTCAGCGATATTAATTGTACTTTTAGCCTATCGTAATATTTTGTTAATTTCTATAGAATCTATACTACATCTGTCGAAAGGGCCATGGCCCTTTGTCACGCCCTCTGCTTTTACCGCGCAGAGGGCGTGACAAAGGGCTTGCCGCACCGTGCAGGGGCAGTAACCCGGGGAAGAGCATGAGAGACGAGTACAGGGAAAAATTCAGAGTGCTGGGGCTGAAGATAGCCTACTACCGCAAGCTGCGCGGGCTCACCCAGGAGCAGCTGGCGGAGGCCATCGGGCGCAGCGTCAGCTTTGTCAGCCAGGTGGAGGCCAACAACTCGCCCAATGTGAAGGGCGTCTCGCTGGAGACGCTGTTCATGATAGCGGAGAGGCTGAACATACCGGCCTCCAAGCTGTTTGAGGACTGACAGTGGGCAGGCACAGGTATGTAAAGGACTACCGGCTCAACGAGTACATAGACGAGCGCGGGCATGTGACCAGCGAGACCGAGTACATCGGGGCGGACTACTTCTTCCGCCGCGGGGCCGGGAGGGCCCGGAGCTCGGGGAAGCTGGTGTGCGCGCTCTCGGCGGCCGGCTGGGCCTGTTTTGTCACGCTGGTATGCGTGGAGGGGACGGCCATGCGCACGATGTACGTGGCGCTGCCCTTCGCCTTCACGGCGCTGCCGCTCTTCCTGCTCACGCGCGCGGCCGCGGGCGCGCTGAGGGCCTCCGAGCCCCTGAGGCACGACGAGGCGGACCGCCTGTCGCACACCCTGCCGGGGGCCGCGCTCTGGGCCATGATGCTGCCGGCGGCGAGCTTCCTCGGCTGCCTGCTGAGCTCCGCGCTGGGCGCTGCGGACTGGGACGCGCTGTTCCTGGCGCTCTCGGCGGCCATGGCGGCCTGCGGCGCCGGCTGCTTTTTCAGGCGCGCGGACTTTGACACAGAGAAGCGGTAAATCAATGCGGATTTATATGGCGCAAGCGCCTTATAAATAAAAAACCCATCAACCAAGGAGGATGAATGGAAGATGAAGAACATCAAGAAAGCTCTCGCGCTGATGCTCGCTCTTGCCATGGTGTTCGCCCTCGCCGCCTGCGGCGAAGAGCCCGCGGAAGAGACCACACCGACCGAGAGCGAGACCCCCGTTGAGACCGAGGCTCCCAACGACACCCTGGTCTTTGCCACCTCCACCTTCGGCCAGAAGTTCAGCCCGTTCTTTGCGACGACTGCCTATGACCAGGACGTGGTGAACCTGACCCAGGGCGCCCTGCTGGCCGCTGACCGCGGCGGCGACATCATCCGCAACGGCATCGAGGGCGAGACCGTCGAGTACAACGGCACCGACTACACCTACTACGGCATGGGCGACGTCGAGGTCGTGGAGAACGAGGACGGCACCGTCTCCTACAACCTGACCATGCGCGACGACATCGTCTTCTCCGACGGCACCCCCGCCGACATCGACGACGTCATCTTCGGCCTGTACGTCATGCTCGACCCCACCTATGACGGCGCTTCCACCCTGTACGCCATGCCCATCGTGGGCCTGGAGGAGTACCGCGGCGGCATGACCCCGCTCTTTGAGCTGCTGCTCACCGCCGGGCGCGACAACACCGACTTCAGCCTGTGGGACGAGGCCACCCAGACCGAGATGTGGAACCTCATCGACACCGAGGCCGGCGCCGCCTTCGCGCAGAGCATAGTCGACTACGTGGTGGCCGACTACGCCGCCGACTACTACAGCGACATCGGCGCCGCCAGCGCTGACGAGATAATCAACGACGAGGCAAAGCAGGTCCAGTTCGGCATGGTCGAGTGGGGCTACTCCGACGACTGGTTCGAGGGCGCCACCGTCCAGGATTACTGGGACGCCATAGTCGCGAAATACGAGGGCGACATCCTCACCGCCGTCAACACCGAGGTGGCCGACGTCACCTTCGGCGAGCTGCTGGGCGACACCTACCGCGCCGCCGTCGCCACCGGCGACTCCGCCCCCAACGTGAGCGGCATCGTCCGCACCGGCGACTACAGCATGACCATCACCACGTCGTCCTTCGACGCCACCGCCATTTACAACATGAGCCTCTACATCACCCCGCTGCACTACTACGGCGATGAGAGCCTCTACGACTACGAGAACAACTCCTTCGGCTTCACCAAGGGCGACCTCTCCATAGTCCGCGAGAAGACCACCCAGCCCCTCGGCTGCGGCCCCTACGTCTTTGACAGCTATGCCAACGGCGTCGTCACCCTGACCGCCAACGAGAACTACTTCCTGGGCAAGCCCGTGACCCAGAACCTGCTCATGCAGGAGAGCGTGGACAGCGACTACGTGCCCGGCATCGTCACCGGCACCTTCGACATCGCCGCCCCCAGCATCAGCAGCGACACCATAACCGCCATCGAGAGCGCCAACTCCAACGGCGAGCTCACCGGCGACGTGCTGACCACCAACCTGGTTGACTACCGCGGCTACGGCTACATCGGCATCAACGCCGACAAGGTCAACGTGGGCGGAGAGCGCGGCAGCGAGGAGAGCAAGAACCTGCGCAAGGGCCTGATGACCATCATGAGCGTCTACCGCGACACCGTCATCAACTCCTACTACGGCGAGCAGGCCAGCGTGATACAGTACCCCATCTCCAACACCAGCTGGGCCGCCCCGCGTCCGACCGACGAGGGCTACCAGAACGCCTACTCCGTCGGTGTTGACGGCGAGCCCATCTACGACGAGAGCATGACCGAGCAGGAGCGCTTCGACGCCGCCCTGGCCGCCGCCGTCGAGTACATCAAGGCCGCCGGCTACACCTGGGATGAGGCCACCGGCACCTTCACCGAGGCCCCCGCCGGCGCCTCCCTGACCTATGAGTTCATGGTCCCCGGCAACGGCCTGCAGGACCACCCGGCCTACGGCGTGGCCGTGGCCGCCTCCGAGGCCCTGGCCACCGTCGGCATCACCCTGCAGGTGAACGACGTGGGCACCGACACCTGGCAGAACGCCCTCAACTCCAATGAGGTCGTCATCTGGTGCGGCGCCTGGAAGGCCACCGCCGACCCCGACATGTACCAGATTTACCACAGCAGCAACGCCAACGGACAGGGCACCAACTCCAACAACTACCAGATAATGGACGAGGAGCTGGACGAGCTCATCATAGTCGGCCGCAGCAGCTCTGACACCGATTTCCGCAAGGCGACCTACAAGTCCGCCATGGAAATCATCATGGACTGGGGCGTTGAGCTCCCGCTGTACCAGAGGAAGGACGCCTACGTCAGCTCCACCGAGCGCGTGGTCACCGACTCCCTGCCGAAGGACATGACCCCGTACTGGGGCTGGTACGCCGAAATCGAGACCCTGGCCGTGCAGTAATCGCGGAACAGCCGGAAAACACCTAAGCGCTGAGTTTTTTCAGGGCACGGGAGGGGCCAGACGGCCCCTTCCGTGCCGGCATTACCTGAGTGATATGAGACGGGCCCGAGGCCCTGCGCTCGGGCGCGGCTCATATTGCTCAGGAGAGCGGCCGCGAAAGACACAAATCTCTGAAAGGAAGCGGTGGTCAGTCAATGCTGAAATACACAACCAAACGCCTGCTGTACAGCGCCGTCATACTGATCTTCGTCATGTTCATCATCTATACGCTGATGTACAGCATGCCCACGACGTATCTGGAGCAGAAGGCCCGCGAGCTGGCCAGCAAGCCGGGCGCCGGCAAGAGCTACGACCAGTGGCTGGAGGACCTGAACGCCCAGTACGGCATGGACAAGGGCCTGATAGCCGGCTACTTCACCTGGGTGGGCACGGCCTTGCGGGGTGAATGGGGCGAGAGCTGGGCCTGGACCGTGCCCGTCGTGGAGCAGTTCAACAACACGGTGTGGTACAGTTTCGCCCTGGGCCTGGTGACGCTCATACTGCAGATAATCATCGCCATCCCCCTCGGCATCTCCGCCGCCAGGAGGCAGTACGGCTTCACGGACTACTTCACATCAGTGGTGTCGATGATATGTATCTCCATGCCCACGTTCTTCCTGGCCACGCTGCTCAAGTACATCTTCTCCGTGCAGCTGGGCTGGCTGGACCTCTCCGGCATGCAGAGCCGCGACTACATGTACCTCTCCGACTTCGGGAAGGTGCTGGATGTGGCGGAGCACTTCATCATGCCGGCCATAACGCTGACCGTTATCGGCATAGGCAGCCTGATGCGCTATACGCGCACCAACATGCTGGAGGTGCTCAACAGCGACTATATACGCACCGCCCGCGCCAAGGGCGTCCCGGAGAAGAAGGTAATCAACCGCCACGCCTTCCGCAACACGCTTATCCCGCTGGTGACCACGCTGGGCGGCAGCCTGACCACGCTGTTCTCCGGCGCGCTGATAACCGAGACGCTGTTCTCCATCCGCGGCATAGGTTATGCCTCCTACCACTCGATGGTCCAGGGCGACATCCCCTTCACGATGTTCTACCTGGCGCTCATCTCCATATTGACGCTGCTCGGCAACCTTATAACCGACCTGCTGTACGCGGCGGTGGACCCGCGCGTGCGGCTGAGCTGAGGAGGTAGTGCAAGTGGCTAATTACAAAGACCTTAACGAGGCCCTGAAGGCCAAAGAGGCGCGCGAGCGGGCCGAGCAGACCGCCCACGCCGACGAGGGCATGCACCTCGACGACGTCTCCCGCGTCAAGATACTCTCCCCGGGCAGGCAGGTCACCAAGCGCTTCATGCGCAACCGCCTGGCCATATTTGGGCTGTACGTGCTGATAATCATGTTCGTGTTCTGCTTCATAGGTCCTCTCTTCTACCCCTATGGGCAGACCGAGGTGTTCTATAAGTACGACACGATAAGCGTGGACTACGCCCTGGCCTCCGAGACCACCAGCTACACCGGGTACACGGTGGACGAGGGCGTGGAGCTCGAGCGCAACGTCGTGAGCATGATGAACACGAACATAAAGGCCATGGAGGCCGGCTCCCTCAGCGAGATGAACGTCAGCGGCTCGGACGGCACGCTCTACGGCCTCGAGAAGCTGGGCGAGGGTATCTACACCCTCTCCCGCTACGACGCGGAGCGGCTGTGCACCGTGGGGCGCACCGTGCTGCACGTTGGGCTCATCGACACCATCACCGGCGAGATGAGCTACTCCGAGGGCGTGGACCTGGGCAGCGCTTTCGTGAGCGCGGCCGCGGCCGCCTGCTCCGGCACGGAGGGCGAGTTCGAGTACGGCGGCACGACCTACAGCTTTGAGCGCGCCGCCGGCCGCCGCTACGACATCTACGCCGCCAACGAGGGCATTACCTATTACGCCGAGGCGCCCGGCAGGGAGTTTGAGAGCGCCTTGGAGGCCGCCATAGACAACGGAGACACCATGTTCAGCATCGACGACCCCGATGCCGAGCCCGTGCTCCCCGCCGAGGGCGAGGAGGCCGCGGAGGGCGAGGAGCCGGCCGAGCCGGTGGTGCCCCAGATAGAGTTTGACCTGCACCTGGACAGCGACGGCAACTACTCCGTCTACCAGATAGGCGAGAAGCACACCGGCATGGTGTTCACCACCTTCTCACCCAACATGTACAACGCCGGCACCAGCGTCACGGACGAGTTCCGCGTGGGCACGCTGCTGAGCGCCTACACCACCGGCGAGTTCACCGCCGATGGGCAGGACTACACCGTGGAGCCGGACGGCGAGGGCGGACTGCTGGTGCGCGACAGCTCGGGCAGCGAGTACGCCGACTTCACCACCTTTGTCATCCGCCGCTACGACGGCAAGGACACCATGTCCTACGCCCTGAAGAGCGACATACGCGAAGTCGTGGCCGAGATGGATGAAAGCGGCGAGATGAGGGCCTCTGTCATCAGCCAGGTGCCCCAGCAGAGCGCCGACGGCGGCTATCAGCTGGACGAGGACGGCAACCAGATACTCAACGACACGGAGCTGCGCATCACCCGCCGCGACACCGGCGAGTATGTGATAAACTGCGACCAGATAACCTACCTCATCGACCTCTATGCCAAGCCCTCGGCCGAGCATATCCTGGGCACCGACGGCGACGGCTTCGACGTGCTCTCCCGCGTGATGTACGGCGGGCGCATCTCCCTGATGGTCGGATTCGTGGTGGTGTTCCTGGAGATTTTCCTCGGCGTCATCATGGGCGGCCTGGCCGGCTACTACGGCAAGTGGGTGGACAACCTGATAATGCGCCTGGTGGATATCTTCTACTGCCTGCCCAGCATGCCCATCATGATAATACTGGGCGCGCTGATGGACGCGCTGCGCATGAACACATATGTGAGGCTGATGCTGATGATGGCCGCGCTGGGCATCATGGGCTGGGCCGGCATAGCGCGCATGGTGCGCGGCCAGATACTCTCGCTGCGCGAGCAGGAGTTCATGGTGGCCACCGAGGCCACGGGCATCCGCGTGAAAGACCGCATCTTCCGCCATCTGGTGCCCAACGTCATGCCGCAGCTCATAGTCATCGCCACGCTGAACATAGGCGGCGTAATCATAACGGAGTCCACGCTCTCCTTCCTCGGCCTGGGCGTCAAGCACCCGCTGGCCACCTGGGGCACGATAATCAACTCCGTCTCCTCCGCCTCCGCCATGTCCGAGTATCCCTTCATCTGGATACCGGTCGGTCTGCTCATCTGCTTTACCGTCATCGCCTTCAACTTCGTGGGCGACGGCCTGCGCGATGCGTACGACCCGAAGGCCAAACGCTGAAAGGGGGCAAGGCAAATGTCTGAACACAAGAACAGCTCCTATATCTCCGCCAAGGAATCCCGCAAGATAACCCGCTTCAACCGCCGGGTGACGAAAAAGCTCGAGCGCGAGCGCGAGGCGGCCGGGCACGACCCCTCGCTCTACACCACGGTGATGAAGGACCCCAACAATGTGGTCGAATTCGACAACGTCTGCACCTACTTCTTCTCGGACAACG
Organism: uncultured Oscillospiraceae bacterium; assembly: GCA_944385765.1. Taxonomy (GTDB): domain Bacteria; phylum Bacillota; class Clostridia; order Oscillospirales; family Oscillospiraceae; genus Scatomorpha. Next base: position 3,560 of record CALWYL010000031.1, on the reverse strand, counting down.
GCGTGGTGAAGGCCGTGGACGGCGTGAATTTCTCGGTGCCCAAGTGCTCCACCGTGGGCGTGGTGGGCGAGAGCGGCTGCGGCAAGAGCGTCACCAGCCTCTCGCTGATGCAGCTGCTGCAGCGCCCCAGCGGTCAGACCGTCGGCGGGCAGATACGCTTTAACCTGGGCGACGGCACGGCCTACGACATAGTCAAGACCCCCACAAGCAAGATGCAGGAGATACGCGGCAACAAAATCTCGATGATTTTCCAGGAGCCCATGACCAGCTTGAACCCCGTGTTCCGCATAGGCAACCAGGTGGACGAGGTGATAAAGCTGCACAACCCGCAGATGAGCGACGAGGACGTCAAGGCCCGCACGCTGGAGATGCTGGACATGGTGGGCATAGCCAACCGCGAGGGCGTCTACAGGATGTACCCGCACGAGCTCTCCGGCGGCATGAGGCAGCGCATCATGATTGCCATCGCCCTGGCCTGCTCGCCCACGCTGATAATCGCCGACGAGCCCACCACCGCGCTGGACGTGACCATCCAGGCGCAGATACTGGACCTGCTGCAGGGATTGAAGGACAAGCTCAACTCCTCCATCATGCTCATAACGCACGACCTGGGCGTCGTGGCGGGCATGGCCGACTACGTGGTGGTCATGTACGCCGGGCGAGTGGTGGAGAAGGGCACGGCGGACGACATCTTCCACCACCCCATGCACCCGTATACGATAGGCCTGATGCGCTCCAAGCCGGTGGTCGGCCGCAAGGTGGACGAGCTCTACAGCATACCCGGCAGCGTGCCCAACCCCGTGAACATGCCGGACTACTGCTACTTCCGCGACCGCTGCGAGCTGACCTGCGACCGCTGCAAGGGCCTCTATCCCCCGGAGATAAAGATAAGCGACACGCACATCGTCTCCTGCTACCGCTATTATGAGGACGGGGAAGTGCTCGGCCAGCCGAAATCTGTGAATGTGGAGGAGCTGTGAAATGGAAGAGAAGAAAAACATCTCCCAGCAGGCGGTTCCCCCCGCGGAGGGCGCGCGCGAGCACGGCGGCGAGTATCTGGTTGAGGTGGAGAACCTCGTCAAGTGGTTCCCCATCAAGTCCAGCTTCTTCCGCCTCACCATAGGCAATGTGCGCGCGGTGGACGGCATATCCTTCAAGATAAGGCGCGGCCAGACGATGGGCCTGGTGGGCGAGAGCGGCTGCGGCAAGTCCACGGCCGGGCGCACCATGCTGCGGCTGCTGGAGCCCACCTCCGGCGAGGTGTACTTCGACGGGCAGCCCCTCTCGGCGCTCAGCCGCCAGGAGCTGCGCAAGCTGCGCCCGCGGATGCAGATAGTGTTCCAGGACCCCTACTCCAGCCTGTCGCCCCGCCTGCCCGTGGGCGAGATAATCGGCGAGGCGGTGCGCGAGCACAAGATAGTGCCCCGCGAGGAGTATGACGACTATATCTCCCGCGTCATGCGGGCCTGCGGACTGCCGGAGTACTACAAGGACCGCTATCCGCACGAGTTCTCCGGCGGCCAGAGGCAGCGCATATGCATTGCCCGCGCGCTGGCGCTGAATCCGGACTTCATAGTCTGCGACGAGCCCGTCTCCGCGCTGGACGTGTCCATCCAGGCGCAGATAATCAACCTGCTCAAGCGCCTGCAGAAGGATTTCGGCTTCACATACCTCTTCATCTCGCATGACCTCTCGGTGGTCGAGCACATCTCGGACACCGTGGGCGTCATGTACCTGGGCTCCATGGTGGAGTACACCGGGACGGAGAAGATTTTCTCCCACCCGCTGCACCCGTACACGGAGGCGCTGTTCTCCGCCATACCGGTGCCGGACCCGGATGTGAAAATCAACCGCATAATACTCAAGGGCAGCCTGCCCTCTCCCGCCAACCCGCCCCACGGCTGCAAATTCCACACGCGCTGCGAGAAGTGCATGGAGGTGTGCAAATACGCCGTGCCCGAGTGGACCGAGGTCGAGCCGGAGCACTGGTGCGCCTGCCACCTCTACGACAGCCCGCAGCAGAAGGCCGCGGCGGAGGCCGCCATGGAGGAGGCCAAGGCCAAGGGGATAAGTGAAGATGGGCCGCAGGAAACGCTTTGACGAGGACGACGACGGCCGCGTAATCGCCCGCATGGACGTGGACGGCATGCCCTGGCATGACCCGCGCGCCCCGGAACCGGGCGAGGGCGCGGGAGAGGGGAGCGGCGACGCCGCGGACCGGCGGGAGCCGGTGAAGCTGACGCCGGCGGAATCCCGGGCCTATGCCTGGGGCGCGCTGAAGGCCGCCCTGGCCGTGGCGGCGGTGTTCGCTCTGGTGTTCTTCCTCTTCCTGCTCTTCTGCAGCAAGGTCTGGTTCGCCTGAGATAGCGCCATTTGCGCCAATTTGTCTGTTGACAGGCGCAATTAATGGTGTATAATTACCTGGACAACTTAAAATGCCTTATCAAGAGTGGCGGAGAGACCGGCCCTGTGAAGCCCGGCAACCTGCGAAAAGCAAGGTGCCAAATCCGGCGGTGTACATCGAGAGATGAGGATGATTGGATTATCAGAGCCGCCGGGCGAGTGCCCGGCGGCTCATTTCGACATCGGGGAGGGAGACAACATGCATGACCTGGACGGCTGGCTCTCAGCCTGGCAGCGGGCGGTGCTCGGCGAGTTCGGGGAGGAGCGGGTGCTCTTCCTGGGGCTGCAGGGCAGCCGCGCGAGGGGCGAGGCGCGGGAGGACAGCGACATAGACGCCGTGGTGGTACTAGACGAGCTCGGGCCCGGGGACATATCGCGCTATGCCGGGTGCACCGCGGGCCTGCCGGAGAGGGACAAGCTCTGCGGCTTCCTCGGCGGCTGGCGTGAGCTGGAGCGCTGGCCGCGCGGCGAGCTCTGGCAGTTCTGCCTGGACACCGTGCCGCTGCGCGGCTCGCTGGAGCCCATAGCCTCGCAGCTGGCGCGGCCCGACATACGCGAGAGCGCGCTCTCGTGTGCCGGGGCGGTGTATCACGGCTGCGTCCACGTGCGGCTGCGCGCGTCGGGCGGGGAGGCCCTGGCCGCGCTGATGAAAACGGCCTTTTTCGCCCTGCGCGCCATACACGCGCTGGAGACCGGCGAGGAGATACGCACCCGCGCGGCGCTGGCGGCGCGGCGCCGCGGCCTCGAGCGCGACATCGCCCTCGGCGCGCTCGAGGGAACGGCGGAGGAGTGGGCGGCGTCGCTGTTCAACTGGGCCGCCGCCGCGCTGAGGTCGCTGTGAGCGCGGCGGGGGAGGGCGCGGTGACCATCCGCGCGCTGCGGCCGCAGGACAGCCGCCTGGAGGTCAGCGCCATATACGAGGAGAGCTGGCGCTGGGCCTATCGCGGCATCGTGCCGCAGACATATCTGGACGCCCTGCCTGCCGGGTACTGGGCGGCGTTCTCGCCGGCACGGCCAGCTTCTGCGCCTCGCGCTTCCCGGAATACGCGGGCATGGGCGAGATAGTCTCGCTCTACCTGAGGGAGGCCTATGCCGGGCGCGGTCTGGGCCGCGCGCTGCTCGAATCCGCCGCCGCGCTGCTCGCGGCCATGGGCCTG
>CALWYL010000030.1 GCA_944385765.1 uncultured Oscillospiraceae bacterium | reverse complement strand
AAGTACAGCAGGATGCTGCCAACGGCAGTCCACACCGCCATCCAGCCCCAGCGGCCCAGATCCCCGGCCCCGTCCAGACTGGGCCAGGCGGACAGCACGCTCCTGGCCACCAGCCAGACACACAGATACGGCGCCAGCCCCAGCACCGCCGACAGGGCGGACAGGATACAGCCCAGTATCGTCAGGCTCCTGTGCCCGCCCGCATAGCCCAGGATGCGCTCAAGGCTGCCCGGTTTCTTTTGCTTCAAGGTTATCCCTCCTTAAAATGGTTAGCTTACGCTAACTATTGGACAAAAAAGAAAGCCTCGCAGAGTTCCTGCGGCCGCAGCCGCAGGAATCAAATTGAAATTTGTCATTTCAGGGGACATGCGCCTCGGAAATGGCACTTCTCATGGCGGAAGAGGCGACAATTTCGCAAGAAATCGAGTCTCTTCCGCCATGTAGCCCTTCTCAAACAAGCGGCTGTGCCGCTTGTTTGAAGCGAAGCTACGCCCCCATCAATTTCAGCCATCCGGCGGTGTAGAAGTCCCGCAGCTGGTCCACGTCCCGCAGGGCCTGCTCCCGGGGCATATCGTGGATTACAATCTCGAAGATGCCGCTCATCATCCCGCTGGCGATGATGTGGCACAGGGATTGGCTCAGCTGCGGAACCTCCCGGCCCAGGCGGCGGAGCACCTCCATGTACTGGAGGGTGTAGTCCACCTCCACCTCCACCATGTTGTGGACGAAGTGCTCGTAGCCGGTGCCCTCCGCGCGGGTGAGGAGGAGCTTCACCGGCTGGCGGTGAGCGCAGATGTAGTCCACCATCCAATGGACGCAGTCTGAGGACTCCACCCCCATGTGCTCCGGCTGCTGCTCCTCGGGCAGCTCGGCAAAGGAGGTCTGGGCCTCCATGAACCTGCCCATGAGGGCGGCGGCGTGGGGCTCCACCAGGGCGTTGAACAGGGCCTCCTTGCTGGAGAAATAGCCGTAGAAGGCCCCGGTGGTCACACCGGCGGTCTTAACTATCTGCCGCAGGGAGGCCCCCTGAAAGCCCTTGTCCAGGAACTCCGCCAGTGCGGCCTCTTTTATTTTCTCCAGGGTAGCGGTAGATTTTTCTTCCATGGAAAGGTCTCCTTATAACAGCGTGATATAACGGTGTTATAATACTCTGCTGCGGGCAAACTGTCAAGAGGGAAATAAGAAATCTGCGCTTTACAGAGCTGAGGCTGAGTGGTATAATCGAATTAGTCTAATATAACCGATGGAGGGCCGCCATGTATTCAGGATTATTGTACGTCGCCTACCGTCTCTGCACTTACCTCTGCTGGGTAGCGCCGTTCACCTTTGTCTTCTGCCTCGTCTATGCGGTACGTGAGGCGGTGAACGGAGGCAGCAACGACATTGCCCTCGCACTAGGCGCGTCGCTCAGCCTTTTGATAATCGTCGGAGCCTGTGTGCTTGCATATTGAAAAACCCGGACCTCAGTCCGGGTTTTTCATCTGTTCTGCGTCTCCGGAGGTCAGCCGGCCCATGCTGTGCAGGCTCACAGCCAGAGTGGACAGGTTGTGCAGCAGGGCGCTGGTGGCGGGCGGGAGGATGCCGGCGGCTCCCAGAGCTATGAGCGCGGCGTTGAAGCCTATGACGAAACGGTAGTTGGCCTTTATCCTCGCCATGAGCGCCATGGCTATGCGCCTCAGGCGGACGAGCTCCCACAGGCTGTCGGCGGCGATGGTCACGTCGGCAATCTCGCGGGCGATGGCCGCCCCGTCGCTTATGGCTATGCCGCAGTCGGCCTCGGAGAGGGCGGGGGAGTCGTTTATCCCGTCGCCGACCATTATCACGCGGCGGCCCTCACGGCGGCGCCGGGCGACAAACTCGGCCTTGTCCGAGGGCAGCACCCCGGCGCGGAGCGTGTCGACGCCGAGCTGCTTCGCTATGGCCTCCGCCGTGCGCGGGCTGTCGCCGGTGAGCATGACGGCCTCCTCTATGCCGAGCTGCCTGAGAGCGGCGAGCACCTCGCGCGCCTCCCCGCGCAGCGGGTCTGAGATGCTTATAACTGCGGCCAGACGCCCGTCGATGGCGAGATAGAGCTGCGAATACTCGGAGGGAAGTGCGTCGAAGCGCCCGCGCTCATCCTCCGGGACAGCGCATTTCTCGTCCTCGAAGATGAAGTGTGCCGAGCCTATCAGCACTCTCTCGGATTTTCCCGCAGGCAAAGGCCCGATGCCGCTCACGGTGCTCGCCACGCCGTGGGCGACAATGTACTCGACCTTGGAGTGATACTCGTCATGCGCGAGGCCGCGCCGGCGGGCCTCCTCGACGACGGCGTTTGCCATCGAGTGCGGGAAGTGCTCCTCGAGGCAGGCGGCGAGGCGCAGCATCTCCTCCTCGCCCTTGCCGCAGAAGGTGTCTATCCGCGCCACGCGCGGGCAGGCGTGGGTGAGCGTACCGGTCTTGTCAAAGACGATGGTGTCAGCCTCGGCGACGGCCTCGAGGAACTTGCCGCCCTTGACGGTGATGTGCGCCCGCCCGGCCTCGCCCATGGCGGAGAGCACGGCGAGGGGCATGGCGAGCTTGAGAGCGCAGGAGAAGTCCACCATGAGCACGCTTACCGCCCGCTGCACTTTCCCTGTGAGCGCTAGGCTCAAAAGGCTGCCCGCAAAGGTCCAGGGCACGAGGCGGTCGGCGAGGTTAGCTGCCTTCGCCTCCGTGGCGCTCTTGAGCTTTTCGGAGCGCTCTATCATCTCCACGATGCGGTCATAGCGGCTCTCGCCCAGGCCCTGTTTTACCTCGACGACGCACTCGCCCTCCTCCACCACCGTCCCGGCGTAGACGGCGCCGCCCGGGCGCTTGGCGACTGGGATGCTCTCGCCGGTCAGCGAGGCCTGGTTGACAGCGGCCTCGCCGGAGAAAACCACGCCGTCCACCGGTATCATGCCGCCCGCGCGTATGATGACCCTGTCGCCGGGACGTATCTGTGCTATGGGCACGAGCTCGTAATTCCCGCCGCCCCCGGACGCGGGCGCTCCGGCTCCCATGCCGCCGGTTTCAGCGCGCGCGCTGTCAGCGGGCACAGCCCGCCAGACGCGGTCGACGTTCAGGGACAGGCTCTCGGCGAGCCCGGCGACGGACTTCTTGTGCGTCCACTCCTCCAGAAGCTCGCCTATCTCCAGCAGGAACATCACCGAACCCGCCGTGCCGAAGTCGCCACGGAAGGCAGAGACGCCAATGGATATGGCGTCCAGCAGCTCGACCTTCATCTGCCGCCGCCAGAGGCAGCCAAGGCCGCGGCGCAGGAAGGGCAGCATTTTTACCGCCGCGCACAGCTTGCGCAGCGGGATAGGCAGGAAAAGCGTGCCCGCCGCCTTCATCAGCACCTTGCGGACGAGCTTTTCGGCGAAGGCTCGGTTTATCTCGCGCAGGCTCTGTCCAGGCAGGGCCACGCCGCTCTCCGCCGCGGCAAAGGAAAAACGGCCCAGCGCGGCGAGGCAGCCTTCGCGGCCGCCCGGCGCGTAGACGAAAACAATGCAGCCGGTGCGCTCGTGCACCGCCACGCTCTCCGCGCCGCTCTCGCGCGAGAGCCAGGCCTGCATGAGGTCCGCCTCGCGGACAGTCAGCGGCCGCGCGAGCTTCACGCGCAGACGCGCGCTGCTCTCATGAACTATCTTGGCTTTCATAGTACCTCCCGACAGCAAAAAGGGAGCCGGCAGGCTCCCTTTAAGCGTCAACCTCGACTTCGGCCCCGGCCTCTCTGGCCTCGCGCCCGGCGTTGATGTCCTTCGCGGCGGCCAGGATGTCGGCGGCCTCCTCCTGCACGGTGGTGACCGTCTCCATGACGGACTTCTGCGCCCTCAGTCCGGCGGCGGTCAGGTGGGTGTAGACCTTCTTGGCGTCGCGGCTGGTCAGCAGCCTGAGCCCCACGGAGCCGAAAAGCGCCCCGCCGGCGAAGCAGGCGAGATGCACGTACTGTTTCATTGTAAAATCTCCCTTCACTTGCGCTTATAGCCCGTTATCATGACCATGACCATGCAAATCACGGCGCCCCAGGCCCAGAATCTGTGCTGTTTCAAAGCTTTCACTTCCTTTAATCAGCGTTGAGAGATTATACGGATTCTCCGCCGCCCTGTCTCCCGGTTTCGGCCGTGATTTCGGCGGAAACAGACATTTTTCGATATTTCGCCGGAGTTACCCCAAACTGCCTGAGGAAGTTCGCGCCGAACTGGCTGGGACTGGCGAAGCCCACGGCCTGGGAGATGTCGAGCACGCTTTTGTCCGTGCGGCGCAGGAGCTCGGCGGCGCGCTCCATGCGTTTTTCGCGCAGCCAGGTGTGTACGGGCCGGCCGTAAAGTGCGCGGAAGGCGGATTTGAACGTGGTGGCGGAGAGGCAGGCGCGGCGGCTTAAAACCGGGATGGTCAGCTGTTCGTCCAGATGCCCCTCCATATACCGGCGGGTCTCCGCCAGGGCGCGGACAACCTCCCGGTTCAGCGCCGGGGGCGCGTCCGCCGCTCTCTCCGGCGTGGAGAGCAGATATAGCAGCTCAACCGACTTCCACACGCACCAGCGGGCCCGCTCGCCAGGAGGGAGGCGGTCCAGGTTGGCAAAGGCCGCCCGGCTCCAGTCGGTGGGCCCCTCCACGGCGCAGCCGCCGCGTACGGCCATCCAGCGCCGCACCTGCCCGGTGTCCAGCGAGAGGTTGCCCAGCAGGCCGCAGATGGTGTTCAGGCTCTCCCGGGCGCCCCGCGCGTCCACAGCCACCAGGACGCCCTCCAGCGGGGCGTCCGCGCCGGCCGCGCTCAGGCCGGAGAGGTCGGTGATTAGCAGCACCTGCCGGGCCCCCGCAGTCAGGGTCGAGCCGTCCCGCCGGGTGAGGGTAACCGACCCGGACAGGCAGAACAGGGCCTCGAAATGCAGAGGCTCCAGCCGGAGGGGCAGGGGAAGGGGCCCCGCCTCCAGAGAAAACAGGCAGGCCCGGGCGCCGGGCATCACCTGTGTCCAGCTTCCGGGCTTTCCTCCCAATTCCGCCAGCATCCTCACATCCCCCCTCCGTACTCTGGCCCAAGGCCGCTTACCGGCCGAACAGGCGCCTCTTCTCCCAGTGCTCCTTCCGGATTCCCACCGCGTCATAGCCGGCGGCGGATATGGCCGCGCACAGGGACTCCTCGTCCAGCTCCGTCTCCGCGAACACCGTGGTTTCGTTCCTGCCCCGGGACGAGGTGACCTTTTTCACCGGAAAGGCCTTTCGCACCGCGTCATTCACGTGGCTCTCACACATGCCGCACATCATGCCGTTCACTTGAATTGTGTATTTCCACATCATTTGTTCCTCCTGCCGCCTGATAGTTAGAATGAGCTAACTAATGTATGAAAACGGGACATCCGGCCGCACGGCGCGGCGGGGAGGGTGTCCGCGTCACGCTTCAGCCCAGCGCCACGTCCAGCGCCATCATCAGGGTGAAGCCCAGGGCGAAGGCCAGCGCGCCCACGTCTGAGTGCTCCCCCTGGGACATCTCCGGTATCAGCTCCTCCACCACCACGTAGAGCATGGCGCCAGCGGCGAAGCTCAGCAGATAGGGCAGGGCGGGGACCACCAGCCCGGCGGCCATGATGGTCAGCGCGGCGCCCAGCGGCTCCACCGCGCCGGAGAGGGCGCCACCTGCGAAGGAGCGGGCCTTACCCAGCCCCTCCGCCCGCAGGGGCATGGAGATGATGGCCCCCTCGGGGAAGTTCTGGATGGCGATGCCCAGGGACAGGGCCAGGGCGCCTGCCAGGGTTATCTGGCCGTCACCGGCCAGCCAGCCCGCGTAGACCACCCCCACCGCCATCCCCTCGGGGATGTTGTGGAGGGTGACCGCCAGCACCATCATGGTCGAGCGCTGCAGCCGTGTGCGGGGCCCCTCAGCCTGTCTGCTCTTTTGGTGGAGGTGGGGTATCAGGCGGTCCAGCCCCAGCAGGAAGAGGATGCCGGCCCAAAAGCCGACGACCGCCGGCAGAAAGGCCCAGGCCCCCGCTCCGGCGGACTGTTCCATGGCGGGGATGAGCAGGCTCCAGACGGAGGCGGCCACCATGACGCCGGAGGCAAAACCGGTGAGCCCCCGCTGGACCCTGTCGCCCAGCTCCCGCTTCAGGAAAAAGACACAGGCGGAGCCCAGGGAGGTGCCGAGAAATGGGACAAGCAGACCCCAGACTACTGCCGGCTCCATTCCAACATCCCTCCTGCCTTTGCCTGCCGGGGCGAGTTTTGTCTGTGCTGTGTGTTGCAGAGCATCACTCCATGGGTTAGTATATACTAACTATAATGCCGTGTCAAGGGGGTAAGCTGTTCCCTGCAGTTCCGCGGCTTGGGGGGAGGCGGACTGAGATGGCGCCTTCACCGCAGTCAATGACCTATCTGGGCCGGGACGCGCCGGATACGCCCATGCGACAGGGAAAACCCGCGCCGCGCGCTGTGCAGCAAATCACGGAGAGAAGAAACCTCCGATTGCCGGCATAAAAACACTGAGGCAGGCGGCGGAAGCCGTCTGCCTCAGCGGCTGACATTTTACCCGGTACAGAAAATGCGCGTATGGGGACCATCAGCGGGCGTTCGCCTTTGATTTTCCGCCCGCGCTCAGATGGACTCCAGGCGGGAGGCGCGCTCCTTTTCAAAGCGGCGGAAGAGGCGGATGAGAGTGATGACCGCGGCCACGGCCAGGACGGACTCGGCACAGGTCTGGGCGTAGGCCAGGCCATAGAGGGGGAAGATGGCGTTGAGTATGATGAGAGCCGGTATCTCCAGCACGACCTTGCGCAGTATGGCGAAGGCCAGGGCGTAGGAGCCCAGCCCCACCGCCTGGAACACGCCGACGGCCAGGAAATCGATGCACATCAGGGGCTGGGCTATGGCCATGCCGCGCAGGAAGTGCGAGCCGTACTCCACGACCTCCGGCGTCTTCATGAAGAGCGAGACGAAGAATCGGGGGAAGAGCTGGAAGAGGACGGACAGCACGAGCAGCAGGGACACGGACAGGGCCCCGGAGAGCTTGACGCTGGACTTCATGCGCTTGATGTTGCCGCTGGAGTAGTTGTAACTCACGAGGGGCATGACGCCCTGCGAGAAACCCATGGAGGCGTACATGGGCACCTGTGCAAGTTTCTGGCATATGCCCATGGCGGCCACGGCGTCCGCGCGGTAGGCACTGGTGAAGTTGTTGAGGATGGTCATGCCGGTGACGTTCAGCAGATTCTGTATGGCGGCGGGGATGCCCACTTTGCACACCGACCCCACGAGGTGCCGCTCAAAGCTCAGGTGCCTGAAGTCCACACAGACATAGGTGTGGCCACGGCGGACGTGGAGCAGGACAAAGTAGTAGAGGCAGGCCACGCAGTTGGAGAGGAAGGTGGCCAGGCCGGCGCCGGCGGCGCCCATGTTGAGGCCCCAGGGCAGGATAAAGATGGGGTCCAGCACTATGTTGAGCAGGCAGCCGCTCATGGTGCCCACGCTGGCGTGGATGGCGGAGCCCTCCGCACGGACCAGGTAGGCCAGCACCACGTTGAGTATTGTGGGGGCGGCGCCTAGGTAGACAGTCCAGAGCATGTAGCCGTTGGTGGCCTCCTGGGTGGTCTCGTCCGCTCCCAGGAGATCCAGCAGGGGGGACTGGAAAGCAAAGCAGAGCAGAGAGAAGAGCAGCCCACAGAAGAGCGAACAGTAAAAACCGAAGGCGCTGCTCTTGGCGACTGTGTCATAGTCCCTGCAGCCCAGCGAGCGGCTCATCAGGCTGGAGCTGCCCACGCCGAAGAGGTTGTTTATGGCGTAGAAGGCCAGCATGACGGGGGCGGCGAGCGTGACGGCCGAGTTCTGGATGGGGTCGTTGAGCATGCCGACAAAATAGGTGTCGGCGAGGTTGTAGAGGACGGTCACCAGGGAGCTGATAATCGTGGGAATCGCCAGCTTGGCCACGGCGGTGGGTATGGGGGCCTCCTCAAAGAGGTATGTCTTGTTATTGGGCTGCAATTGGGCTCATCTCCGGAATGTTCTTATTTCTGTTTATATGCCGCGCAGTTCGCCGTCGAGCCAGGTCTCATGGCCGTCCAGGGGGACGGTGAAGATGCGCGCGAGCTCGGCGGGGTCTTTGGCCTGGTGGAACTTGAAAATCATCTCCCCGCTGCCGGGCAGGCGGCCGATAATCTCTATCTTGCCGCGGGGATGGCTCATGGCGTAGCGCACGGACTTGCCGATGCCGTTCTGGCGGGACTTGGCCTCGTCCACTATGCGGCAGCCCTCGACCAGCGGGACCTGGAAGCGGCCCTTGACTCCGGTGACAGGGCGGCACTGAAAGATGTAATAGGGCGAGACGCCGATGCGCGTGAGGCCGGAGAGCAGCTCGCCGAGGACCTCGCCGCTGTCGTTGACGCCGCGGAGCAGCACGGTCTGGTTGCGGACCTGGATGCCGCGCTCCAGGAGGGAGCGGACCGCCAGGGCGGCTTTTTCGGTGAGCTCTCTGGGGTGGTTGAACTGGGTCACCACTATGAGGGTCTTTTTCTTCGAGTATTCGGCGAACATGTCCAGCAGCTCGGCGTCGCCGTATATGCGCTCGGGCAGCGTGACCGGCAGACGGGAGCCGAAGCGGATGAGGTCCAGGTGCTCTATGGCCGAGAGGCCGCTGAGATAGCGCCTGACGACGGTGTTGGGGTTCATCAGCGAGTCCCCGCCGGAGACCAGGACGTTGTTCACCTCGCGGTGGGAGGATATGTAGGCTATGGCCTCGTCCGCGCGCTCGAGCAGCTCCTCGTCCGACAGGCCGACAAGGCGCTTGCGGAAGCAGTGCCGGCAGTACATGGCGCAGACGTTGGTGGACAGGAGGAGCACCGTGGGGCCGTATTTGTGCTGCAATCCCTCCAGCTTGGTGTTGGAGGCCTCGCCGCTGGTGTCAAACGAGCCGCCTGGGTCGAACTCGTCGGGGGAGGGGACGCACATGCGGGCGATGGGGTCATCGGGGTCATCCTTGTCCACCAGGGAGAGGTAATAGGGCGTAATCATCATGGGGTAACGCTCGATTATCCTGGCGCATTCGGCCTCGGCCTCCGGCGAGAGGCCCAGCGCCGCGGCGAGCTGAGGAGCCGTGGTGATACCTTCGGTGATTTCCTTCTGCCAACTCATATGGGCACTTCCTTTCCAATAAAACTTAATAAGTTAAATTATATCACAAAAAACGGCAGAAGGCAAACATAAAAGATGGCTTGAATTGTGAATTAAACGGCGATATAATGCTCACACGAAGAACGGGAGGCGCATGATGGAGACGGCATTGGGCGAGATAAGAGAGATGTTCCTGCTGCCGGAGAGGGAGCTGGACGTGGTCAAGACCTTCGAGTGCGGCCAGTGTTTCCGCTGGCGCCCGGGGGAGGACGGCGTATACCGCGGCGTGGCCTCCGGGAGGGCCGCCCGGGTATATCCCCGGGACGGGGCCGTTTACATAGAGGCCGAGGAGGGGGACCTGCCCTTCTGGCACGAGTACTTCGACCTCGGCACCGACTACGAGGCCGCGCGCAGGAGCGTGGAGGTGTGCGACTACCTGCGGGAGTGCGCCGAGTACGGCGGCGGGATACGCATACTCAGGCAGGACAAGTGGGAGGCGCTCTGCTCCTTCATCATCTCCCAGTGCAACAACATCCCGCGTATACGCGGAATAGTCGAGAGGCTGTGCGCCATGTACGGCGACGAGCTGGACACGCCCTGGGGGCGGGCATACTCTTTCCCGGGGGCCGGCAGGCTGGCCGGACTGGAGCCGGAGGACCTCGCGCCGCTGCGCTCCGGTTACCGAGCGCCGTACATAATAGCGGCGGCAAGGGCGGTGGACTCCGGGGCGCTTGACCTGGAGGCCGTGGCGGAGCTGCCCTGCGCCGAGGCGAGGAGCGCGCTGAAGGCCCTGCCCGGCGTGGGCGACAAGGTGGCCAACTGCGCCGTGCTCTTCGGGCTGCACAGGATGGACGCCTTTCCCATAGACGTCTGGGTGAAAAAGGCGCTGCGGGAGAACATGCCGCGGGACTTCGACCCCCAGAGTCTGGGAGAGTACGCCGGGCTCGCGCAGCAGTACATGTTCTTCCGGGAGCGGGAGCGGGACAAAATCGGTTGACTTGACGGCTTCTTGGATATATAATCAATTAAATACCCAATAAACATATATTTTACGGGGGTGCGTTTCGTATGAACCTTAGCGACAGCCTGAACGGGCGCTTTGTGGGTGAGGGCCTGACCTTTGACGACGTGCTGCTTGTCCCTGCGGAGAGCAGCGTGCTGCCGACGGATGTCGACCTGACGACCTATCTGACCAAGAACATAAAGCTGAACACGCCCATCATGAGCGCGGCGATGGACACGGTGACCGAATACCGCATGGCTATCGCCATCGCACGCGAGGGCGGCATCGGCGTCATCCACAAGAGCATGCCCATAGACATGCAGGCTGAGCAGGTGGACATGGTGAAGCGCTCTGAGAACGGCGTCATCACCAACCCCTTCTATCTGGGGCCTAACAACACCCTGGGCGAGGCGGACGCGCTGATGGCCAAGTTCCGCATCTCCGGCGTGCCGGTGGTGGACACGGACGGCAGGCTCATCGGCATCATCACCAACCGCGACATGAAGTTTGAAGACGACATGACGAGGCCCATACGGGACGTGATGACCAGCGAGGGCCTGGTCACCGGCGGAGAGGGCACCACCCTGGAGGAGGCCAAGGAGATACTCCGCCGCAACAAGATAGAGAAGCTGCCCATAGTCGACGAGCAGTTCCACCTCAAGGGGCTCATCACCATAAAGGACATCGAGAAGGTGGTCAAGTACCCCAACTCCGCCAAGGACAGGCACGGGCGGCTGCTCTGCGCCGCCGCTATCGGCGTGACGAAGGACATACTCGACCGCGCGGGCGCGCTGGTGGACGCCGGGGTGGACGCCCTGGTGCTGGACAGCGCGCACGGCCACTCCGCCAACATCATGCGCTGCGTGCGCCTGATAAAGGAGCACTTCCCCGACGTGGGGCTCATAGCGGGCAACGTGGCCACGGCGGAGGGCACCGAGGCCCTGATAAAGGCCGGCGCGGACTGCGTCAAGGTCGGCATCGGGCCCGGCTCCATCTGCACCACCCGCGTGGTGTCCGGCATCGGCGTGCCACAGATAACGGCCGTGCTGCAGTCGGCTGAGATGGCCGACAAGTACGGCGTCCCCGTGATAGCCGACGGAGGCATAAAGTACTCCGGCGATATCGTCAAGGCTATAGCCGCCGGGGCCAGGGTGGTCATGATGGGCTCCATGCTCGCCGGCTGCGAGGAGAGCCCCGGAGAGACTGAGATATACCAGGGCAGGCAGTTCAAGGTATACCGCGGCATGGGCAGCATCGGGGCCATGCAGAAGGGCTCGGGCGACCGCTACTTCCAGTCCGGCAGCAAAAAGCTGGTGCCGGAGGGCGTGGAGGGCCGCGTGCCCTACCGCGGGCCGGTCTCCGATACCATATTCCAGATGATGGGCGGGCTCCGCTCCGGCATGGGCTACTGCGGCGTGCCGGACATCGAGAGCCTGCGCACCAAGACCAAGTTCGTGCGCATAACCGGCGCGGGCCTCAAGGAGAGCCACCCGCACGACATCTACATCACGAAGGAAGCGCCCAACTACACCATGCACTCCCAGGACTGAGGTGACTGAGGTGGACGAAAAGCTCGCCAAGCTGAAAAAGTGGATAGACGAGAGCGACAACATAGTGTTCTTCGGCGGGGCGGGCGTGTCCACCGAGAGCGGCATACCCGATTTCCGCAGTGTGGACGGGCTGTACAACCAGCAGTGGAAATACCCTCCGGAGACCATACTCAGCAGGACTTTCTTTGACCGGGACCCGGAGGAGTATTACCGCTTCCACCACGCGAAGCTTGTCATCGACGGGGTGAAGCCCAACAGAGCGCATCTGAGACTGGCCGGCCTCGAGCGCGAGGGCAAGCTGAGGGCTGTGGTGACACAGAACATCGACGGGCTGCACCAGGCAGCGGGGAGCAAAAACGTGCTTGAACTGCACGGGAGCATACTGAGGGCCTACTGCACGCGCTGCGGCAGGCCGTATCCGGCCGACAGGATGAACCACTGCGCCGGCGTGCCCCGCTGCGAGAGCTGCGGAGGCGTCGTCAGGCCGGATATAGTGCTCTATGAGGAGCCGCTGGACCAGGACGTGGTGGAGCGGGCCGTGGCGGCCATACGCGCGGCGGAGGTGCTGATAATCGGAGGCACCTCGCTGGGCGTCTACCCGGCGGCGGGGCTGATAAACTATTACCGGGGGGACAAGATGGCGCTGGTGAACCTCTCGGAGACGCCCTATGACAGATATGCGGACCTGGTGATACACGAGAAAATCGGCGAGGTGTTCTCACAGGTATGAGCAGAATAGACGTACTGGGGGTGGGGTTTGACAACCTGACAATGGAGGAGGCCGTGAACGCCGCTCTGCGCTTCACGGAGAGGCGCGAGGCGGCATATGCGGCGACGCCCAACCCGGAGATAGTGATGATGGCCAGGAGCGACGGCGCGCTCTCACGCGCGCTGGCGGGGGCCAATCTGGTGCTGGCGGACGGGATAGGTGTGATAAAGGGCGCGCAGATACTGGGCACACCGCTCAAGGGGCGGGTGCCGGGCATAGATTTTGCCTGCGCGCTGATGGGACGTCTCGCGGAGAGAGGCGGCAGCGTGTACCTTTTCGGGGCCAGGCCCGGGGTGGCGGAGAGGGCCGGCGCAGAGCTGGCGCGGCGCTACCCGGGGCTGAGGATAGCCGGCACGTCGGACGGATATTTCACGGACGACGGGCCCATCGTGGAGAGGATAAACGCGTCCTCGCCGGACCTGCTGATGGTCTGCCTGGGCTCGCCCAAGCAGGAGCTGTGGATGGAAGCGCACGCGCACTCGCTCTCG
The DNA here is from genome assembly GCA_944385765.1 of uncultured Oscillospiraceae bacterium. Lineage (GTDB taxonomy): Bacteria > Bacillota > Clostridia > Oscillospirales > Oscillospiraceae > Scatomorpha. The sequence continues at coordinate 11,498 of CALWYL010000030.1, read as the reverse complement.
GTGGGGCTGATGGCCGGCCTGGGGGGCAGTTTGGACGTGCTCTCCGGCGAGGTGAAACGCGCACCGGAGCGGTGGCAGAGGCTGGGGCTGGAATGGCTCTACAGGCTGCTGAAGGAGCCGCGGCGCATCGGGCGCATGATGAAGCTTCCGCAGTTCGTCGTTGAGGCGGCGCGGCAGAGGGCCAGGGGTAGACGTGATGGAAAGCAAGGGTAAGATAATCGTGCTCGAGGGCATAGACGGCAGCGGCAAGAGCGCACAGTACCGGAAGCTGTGCGCCAGACTGCAGTCGGAGGGAGTTAATTTCCGCAGCGTGGAGTATCCGCGCTATTCGGAGGAGACCTCCTCGCTGATACGCATGTACCTCGCGGGGCAGTTCGGGGAAAACCCCAATGACGTGAACCCCTATGCCTCGTCCATCTTCTACGCCGTGGACCGCTATGCCTCCTTCATGACGGACTGGAAGGACTATTACAGGGGCGGCGGGCTGATGCTGCTGGACAGGTACACGACCTCCAACGCCGTGCACCAGGGGGCCAAGCTGCCGGAGGGAGAGCAGCCGGCGTTTTTCGACTGGCTGTATGACCTCGAATATGGTAAGCTGGGCCTGCCGGAGCCGGATCTGGTGATATACCTGGAGGTGGACCTGGAGACCAGCATGGCGCGCACGCGCCACAGGCAGGAGAAAACCGGAAAAGCCAGGGATATACACGAGCGGGACCGCGCATACCTGCTCAGGTGTATAGAGACCGGCGAGCGGGCGGCGCTGCACTACGGCTGGAGGCGGGTGGCCCTGAAGAAGGACGGGGAGATACGCGCCCTGGACGAGAAGCATGAAGAGATATTCTCCGCCGTCCGCGCTGTGCTGTGAGCGAGGAAAAATCGGCCCTCAGGCTGAGGGTGAGGAGGCAAATCTCGGAATTGGAGGAGAGGTATATCTCATCCAGCGACCGGGGGATAATGCAAAATGTGCTCGACCTGGCCGAGTTCATCAGCGCAACGCGCGTCTTTGCCTACGCCGCTATGGGCAGGGAGTGCGCCACGGCGGGCCTGATACGCTCGGCCGTGTCAGCCGGCAAGGCGGTGGGCCTGCCAAGGGCTCTGGGCCGCGGGCGGATGGTGTTCGCCAGATACGCGGGAGAGCTCGCCACCGGGAGATACGGCATCCCCGAGCCACCGGAAGGCTCGGGAATGCTGGAGCCTGGAGCGGGCGATGTGGTAATCGTGCCGGCACTCTGTTGCGATGTGGAGGGGTGCAGGCTGGGCCAGGGCGGCGGCTACTATGACCGCTTGCTGCCGGGCTGCGCGGCCGTCTCCGTGGCCCTGTGCCGCGAGAGGCTGCTGCAAAAAAAGCTGCCGCGGGAGTGGAACGATTTCCCCGTGGACATCGTCGTAACGGAGGAACGCGTGCTGCGGGTCTCATACGGAGGCCCCAAATAGAAACAGGGCTCCGGAGAGCCCTGCAAGGTCTATGGGTGGGTCAGCAGCAGGTGCAGTTGTTATCGCAGGTGCAGTTGCAATTGCTGGTGCAGCCGCAGGTGCAGCTGTTGCCGCAGTTGCCGTTTCCGCCGCAGACGAAGATGAGCAGAAGGATTATTATAATCCAGAAGCAGCCGCCATTGTTATTTCCGCAGAACATTTTATTTACCCTTTCTCCGCGCAACGATTTTGAGAGCCTGCCCGGCCCGCGCGGGGGACGGGGGCTGAGGCTTTCTCAGGCAGGACGGTGACCGGCGCCGGCTCACACCGTCTGCGCCATACTATGCCCGCCGGCGCGAACACGTTACTTGGGAGATACCCTAAATGCTGAACGATTTTGATAAGCTCAACAGGATATTCGGCGTCCAGGGCGGGGAGCCGCCGGCTCAGCAGCCCCAGCCTGAAGCCCAGGAGAGAGGCGCGGCCTCTCCGGGGATGCAGGCTGAAGCGCAGAGCGCGCCTGACGCGGAGATGAGAGGGACTGAATCCCAGGCCCCCTCTGGTGCGGAGAACGCGGAGAAGGAAGCCGTTGAGGTCTCCGGCACCATCACGAGCGGTGAGAGCGAGAGCGAGGCGGAGGCGCAGACCGCCGAGCCAGCTCCCACCGCCGGTATCTCCGACGCGGAGCGCAGCGGGCTGAACCTGCTGAGAAAGCTCGACAGCATGATCTATGACCCGGAGAAGCACGAGCAGCGGGCCATAGAGCGCAAGAGGCGCCGCGAGGAGCGCCGCCGCGCCGAAGAGGAGGCGGACGAGCTCGAGGAGCGCGACTTCCGGCCCATCAGACAGCGGCGGGACGGCAAGGTGGGCTGCCTGGGCGGGATAATGTACTTCGCCTTCGTGGTCAGCCTGAGCGTGATACTGGCTGCGCTGGGCTGGATGGCGGCCATGGATGTGCTGGCGCTGAACAAGCAGGAGCTGACGGCCGTGATAACCCTGCCGGACGAGATATTCAGCGAGGTCGAGGTGGACATCACCGACGCCGAGGGCAATGTCACGGGGACGGAGACCGAGCTGGCGGCGGACATAGATTATGTGGCCGACGTGCTCAAGAGCGCGGGGCTGATAGAGTACAAGCCGCTCTTCAAGCTGTTTTGCCGCGTATCCAACGCGGCCACGGACATAGACCCCGGCACCTATGAGCTGAACACCACCTATGACTACAACGCGCTGGTGCTGAGGATGCGCGAGGCCGCGGCTATACAGGTGACGGTGGAGATAATGTTCCCCGAGGGCATCACCATGGACGAGATATTCACCCGGCTGGAGGAGGAGGGCGTCAGCACCAGGGAGGAGCTCTATGACGCGGCGGCCAACTATGTGTTCAACTACTCCTTCCTGGAGTGGTCCGAGCTGGGAGACGTGCAGCGGATGGAGGGCTACCTCTTCCCGGACACCTACCAGTTCTATCAGGACGAGCAGGCCTCCAGCGTGATAAACAAGTTCCTGCAGAACTTCAACACCAGAATAACCACGGACATGCTGAACCAGGCGGACAACCGGGGGATGGAGCTGCACGACGTGATAACCGTGGCCTCCATGATAGAGTCCGAGGCGGCGAACGACGAGGAGAGGCCGCTGATAGCCTCCGTAATCTACAACAGGCTGAACGCGGGGATGCCCCTGCAGATAGACGCCACCGTGATGTACGCCCTGGGCGAGCACAAGGCCTATCTCACCGTGGAGGACACCCAGGTGGACAGCCCGTACAACACCTATCTCAATCCGGGGCTGCCCGTGGGGCCCATAAGCAATCCGGGCCTGGCCTCCGTCAACGCGGCGCTCAACCCGGGCGACACCGACTATATGTACTACGCCCTCGACACGGAGAGCGGCACGCACCGCTTCTTCAGCAGCTATGAGGAGTTCGAGGCCTTCACCGCCACCCAGGACTATTCCGGGACCGGTGAATAAAACAAAAAAATCACCGGCGGAGGGGTTCACGACCCCTCCGCCAACTTTTTGGGCTTGTTTTTGTTAAGTAAGTCGTATATACTCTTAAGTAGTTATCGACTGTGCGGCGCGCCGCACGAATATTCCATGAACAGGAGAGTGTATATGGACAGCAATGAGCTGAAGAGCTTTGAGAACATCCTGGAGCGCGTGCCACATATGAGCCGTCCCATGCGCGTGATACTAGCCGGCTCCGACGGAGAGAACATGCTCAAGGGCCTGTTCGCCGCGCAGAAGAAAGGCCTGGTGCAGCCGGTGCTGGTGGGGGACAGGGCCAGCACGCTGACGGTGCTGGAACAGCTCGGACTGGAGAGGGAGCCCTACACCCTGGTGGAGACGGCCCCGGGACACAACATCACCCAGACCGCCATCGACATCATCAACGAGGGCGACGGCGACGTGCTCATGCGCGGGAACATCCCCACGAGGGACTTCATGGTGACCGTGCTGGAGAAGTCCAACAACCTGCGCACCGAGAGGCTGATGAGCCATGTCTCTCTGGCCAGCCTGCCGGAATACCCCAAGCTGCTGGCGCTGAGCGACATGACGGTAATCATAAGGCCCAATCTGAGCCAGAAGAAGGAGATAATCCGCAACATGGCCGACGCGCTGAAGGCCTTCGGCTATGAGAACCCCAAGCTGGCGCTGCTCTCCCTGGTGGAGAAGGTGACGTTCCACATGCAGGACACCGTGGAGGCGCAGAGGCTCTGCCATGAGCAGAAGCAGCGGCGATTCGCGGACTGCGAGCTCTGGGGGCCCATAGCCTATGACCTGATACTCAGCAAGGAGGCCGCCAGGCTGAAAAACTACGACTGCCCCTGGTCGGGCGGCGGCTTCGACGGCATAGTGGCGCCGGACCTCTCCACAGCCAACACGCTGGTGAAGAGCTGGCTGATACACGCGCACGCCATCACCTGCGGCGCGGTGGTGGGGGCCAGGATACCCATAGCGCTGACCAGCCGCAGCGCAAACGAGGAGGAGACCTACCTCTCGCTGGTGTTCTGCGCGGTGCTGGACGCCTGGAGGAAAAAGAACGCCCATCAGTGACAGACCGTACATGAAAAAAGGCCAAACGCCAGGCGTTTGGCCTTTTGTTCAGCTATGGGGCCCGTCCATCAGCCGGTGGAGGCGCTCATGCGAGAGAACAAGCAGTATCAGTATGGCGAGAATGAAGAAGGGGAAGATGGCGAAGGTGGTGGCCCTGGCCAGCACGCCGAAGAAGGGCGGCACCAGGGTGGTGCCGATATAGGCGCAGGCCATCTGCAGGCCTATCACGGCCTGGCTGCGCTCCTGTCCGAAGCGCCCGGGGGTGGCGTGAATCACGCAGGGGTAGACGGGGGCGCAGCCGAGGCCGAGCAGCAGCAGCCCGGCGGACGCGCCTGTGATGCCGAGGGGGAGAAGCAGTATGACGACGGAGACGGCCACCGTGGCGCAGCCTATGCGGGTCAGCGCGGTGTCGCTGAAGCGGCTGGTGAGGAAGCCGGAGAGCAGCCGGCCGGCGGTGATGCCGATGAACAGCAGGCTGGCCAGCCCGGCGGCGGTCTCCTCGCTCACGCCGCCGTTGAGCACCAGATAGCTGGCACCCCAGAGGAAGCCCGTCTGCTCCATGGCGCAGTAGGCGAAGAAGGTGAGCATGACCTCCTTCACGCCGCTCTGGCGCAGCAGCTTGCCGTAGGGGATGGGCTGGGATGCGGAGGGAGAACCGGAGCCGCCATTTTTTGAGCCACTGTTCCAGAGAGGGAGGCTGAAGAGCAGCACGGCGGTGAGCAGGGCCTGGATGACGGATATGCTGCGGTAGCCGCCGGGCCAGCTCCAGCCGTGGGTGAGCGAATAGCTCATGATGAAGGGGCCGATGGAGGCGCCGAGGCCCCACATGCAGTGCAGCCAGCTCATGTGGCGGCTCTCGTAGTGGATGGCCACGTAGTTGTTCAGAGCGGCGTCCACGCTGCCGGCGCCCAGGCCGTAGGGCACGGCGAAGAGGCACAGGGCGATGAAGGAGCCGGAGACGGAGAAGCCGAAGAGGGCGGCGGCCGTCATGGCCACGCTGACGGCGGTGACCAGCCCGGGGCCGAAGCGGCGGGTGACCCGGTCGCTGGCCAGGGCGGAGATGACGGTGCAGGCGGATATTATCATGGATATAATCCCGGCAAAGGAGACGGGGACGCCGAGCTGGGGATACATGCTCGGCCAGGCGGAGCCCAGCAGGGAGTCCGGCAGGCCCAGGCTGATAAAGGCGAGATATATGAAGGCGAGCAGGATATTGACCACGGTGAACACCTCGCATGAAAACTGAAACGAGGGTGATTATAACAGCATCGGGAGAAAAAATAAAGGGGGATTTGCAGTAAATTTCGCGCTTCTTGGCGCGTGGCGGGACGCGCGAGGAAGAAACAGGCAGCGGCTGTAAATACGCGGAAAACCAGGGCGGCCCGCGCGGCGCCATAAGCGCGGAGGGCATGAAAAGAGGCCCGCGGCTTTCAGCCGCGGGCCTCTCCCGGCGTTTATTTCTCCAGCTTGGACTGGCATTTGGCGGTGAACTTCTCGACGTTCACTATGAAGCGCTCGTGCGTGCCCTCTCCTATGGGGCCGGCCTCGTCAAAGGCCCTGACCTTGAACACCAGGCGGCGGCGGTCAATCTCCACCAGCTCGCTCTCGGCCCAGGCGCGCATGCCCACGGGGGTGGCGGAGTCGTGGCTGACATCGAGGCGGGTGCCCACGGTGTCCATGCCGGGGTCCAGGTAGGGGCGGACGGAGGTAAGAGCGGCCTCCTCCATGAGGGCGACCATGATGGGGGTGGCGAGCACGTCCAGCCCTCCGCTGCGCAGGGACCTGGCGGTGTGCTTGTCGGAGACAGTGCAGGATGCGGTGCCTTTGATTCCGGGTTCTAACGACATGTGTGAATATCCTCCTGTAAGTTTTATTACGCGTTCAGCAGGGCCGCGGCGGCGGCGCCGATGATGGGGGCCTCTGCGGGGGTGGTGATGACCGAGTGCAGCCCCAGTTCGCCCGCGGCGAAGGTCGAGAGCTGGCGCTCGAGCATGGGGCGCAGGCAGCGGCTCCTGGCTATGACGGAGCCGTCGGCGCAGATGCACACGGGCTGCTCCGCATCGCCGCCGGCGCTGTTGAAGAGCATTATGGACGCCAGGTTGACGGCTATGCAGGCGGCGGCGCGCTCGTAGACCGCTGAGCAGAGCTCTGAGGCCAGGGCGGCGTCGGCCGCGTCCGCGAAGAGGGGAGAGGGCTCGCCGGCGGCCAGGGCGTCCGCCTCCGCGGCACTGAACGTCTCCAGCGACTCGACGGCCGCCGCGCCCTGGGGAGTGAAGAGGCCGTCGCGGGCGGCGCCGCGCAGAGTGAGGCGGCTGAGCTCGCCCAGGTAAACGCCGGAGGTCTTTTTCTCCAGCAGGTGGTCGCCGGGGGCGGTGGAGGCGGCGTCAAGTTCGCGGTCGAAGTCGCCGGACGGGAGGCCGTCGAAGCAGCAGGACTCCAGGTCCACCAGCATCTGCGAGCCCGCGGGCAGGGAGAGGCGGCCTATGCGGCCGGTGTCCATGGTGCAGCAGGTGTTCTCGCCGGTGCCGCAGACCAGGCCGATGAGGCTGTCATAATTCCCGCCGTCGAGCAGGGGGGAGCCGGACATCAGCACCGCGGCGGTGTCGTTGAGGACGACGGCGGGCCGCTCAGGCGCGCCGCGCTTACGCAGGGCCTCCCGCAGGTCGGCACAGATATAGCGCCCCTCGCAGCCGGAGAGCTGCACGGCCTTGGAGAGGGCGATGACGCGGCCGTCGCGCTGGGGGGTTATCTCCGTGCGGTAGGAGAAGCAAAAGCCGATGGCCTCCGCCTGGGACAGGTATGGCAGGAGCTTGTCCGCGCAGAAGTCGATGAAGTCCTGCCAGGCTGCGGGCTCGGAGGCGCCCGGCATGGAGTCGCGCTCCTCGTGCTCTATCACGGGGCCGGAGTCGCTGAAGGAGACGAGGGCGACACGGAAATTGGTGCCGCCGGCGTCTATCACAACGGCCTTTTTGCCCATGGGGGGCACTCCGCAGGAGAGATAGGTGGGTATCATGTCCAGCGAGCTTGGGCGGCCGGCGAGGCCGAGCTCCATGTCGGCGATGAAGCTGGCGACGGAGGAGCCGAGGTCGATGCCGTCGGGCTCCATGCCATGGGAGGCCAGGAACACCCTGGCGCGGTCAGAATAGTTCATATTGTGTCTCCTGCGCTCACTGGGCCGCGCGCTGGCCGTCGGCCGCACCCTTGACGGACTCCACCACGCCCTCGGCGAGGCCGGCCAGGCCCTGAATCTCGCTGGGGATGATTATCTTGGTCGCCTTGCCGTCGGCCGCGGCGGCAAAGGCCTCCAGCGCGCGCAGGCGGATGACGGGGTCTGTGGGGGCTGCCTCGTTGAGCAGCTTGATGGAGTCGGCAGTGGCCTTCTGCACGGCGAGTATGGCCTCGGCCCTGCCCTGGGCCTCCAGTATCTGTGCCTGCTTTTTGGCGTCGGCACGGAGGATGGCGGCCTCCTTCTCGCCCTCGGCGGTGAGGATGGCGGACTTCTTCTCGCCCTCGGCCCTCAATATGGCCTCGCGGCGCTCGCGCTCGGCCTTCATCTGCTTCTCCATGGCGTTCTGAATCTCCTTGGGAGGCAGGATGTTCTTCAGCTCGACGCGGTTGACCTTGATGCCCCAGGGGTCGGTGGCCTCGTCAAGGATGGCGCGCATCTTGGTGTTTATCACGTCGCGGCTGGTGAGGCACTGGTCCAGCTCCAGGTCGCCGATGATGTTGCGCAGAGTGGTGGCGGAGAGGTTTTCTATGGCCACGATGGGGCGCTCAATGCCGTAGGTGTAGAGCTTGGGGTCGGTAATCTGGAAGTAGACGACCGTGTCTATCTGCATGGTGACGTTGTCCTCGGTAATCACGGGCTGGGGCGGGAAGTCCGCCACCTGCTCCTTGAGAGAGACGACCTTGGCCACACGCTCGATGAAGGGCAGCTTGAAATGCAAGCCGACATTCCACGTGGTCTTATACGCGCCCAGGCGCTCTATCACGTATGCCTTGGCCTGCTGCACTATGCGTATGCAGCGCACCAGCATGACGAGCACGAGCAGCAGCACTACGCCGAAAATAATCCATTCCATGTTGTTTTCCCCCTTGTTATTCGATGATATTCAGGTCAGCCCCGGTGGCGGGCTCGACTATGAGCTTTACCCCCTCGATGCGCCTGACAACGACTATGCAGCGCTCTTCGATGCGGCTGCCGTCCGCGCTGCGGGCTGTCCACACCTTGCCGCCCACAGTGACCGCGCCGGTGGGGGCCAGGTTGTCTATGGCCTCTGTGACAATCGCCACCCGGCCGATGACCATGTCGGCATTGGTGGGCTGCTTCTCCGCGTCCACATATTTGCGCACCAGCGGGCGGGTGAGCAGCAGGGAGGCGATGGATATCACAAAGAACCACACGAACTGCAGCCAGATGGCGGCGTCGAAAAAGGCCGAGACCAGCGCGGCGGCGGAGCCTATGCCGAACCAGATGCAGGTGAGGCCGGCGGTGAGCGCCTCGACGAGGGCGAAGAGGACCACCAACACCACCCAGAATAAGGCCATGTTGTCCGCTATGAGCTCGAGCATATGTATCTCCCTTCCGTGCGCCGGCGCACAGTTGTTGGGACCATTCTATATCAAATCGCCGCGCCTGACAATAGCCATTATCAGGCGCGGGAGAGGCAATTATTAAATTTTCATCAAATCTGCATATTGGGGCTTTACTTTTATGCGTTAGAGATATAAAATGTGAAAGCCCCTAGCAATAACAACTGTGAGGTATGAGATGAACAAGCAGAACAAGAAACCCAGAAGCGATGAGATGTACAAGGCGATACTTACGCTCAAGGATGTGGACGAGTGCAAGAAGTTCTTCGACGATCTCTGCACGGTGACCGAGCTGCAGGCCATGGAGCAGCGCTATCAGGTGGCCGTATATCTGAGCCAGGGCATGATCTATAACGAGATACTGGAAAAGACGGGCGCCTCCAGCGCCACTATCTCCCGCGTGAACCGCAGCCTGCAGTATGGGGCCGACGGCTATGCCATCGTATTCGGGCGGCTGGGCATAACGGCGGAAAAGAAGCCGGAGACGGAGGAGTGAGCTCCTACGGTGCGCTCGCCTGGTACTACGACGAGCTGACGCGCGACGTGCCCTATGAGCTGTTCGCCGACTACTATGAGAGGCTCTTCGCCGAGGACGGGGGGGAGTTCAAGCTGCTGCTGGACCTCTGCTGCGGGACGGGGAGCCTCACCTGCCTGATGGCGCGGCGCGGATATGAGATGATAGGAGCCGACGCCTCGCCGGAGATGCTGATGGAGGCCATGGCCAAGTCCGCGGAGACGGACTGCCGCGTCAGGCCGCTTTTTATAAACCAGGCGGCCGAGGAGCTCGATTTGTACGGCACGGTGGACGCGGCCGTATCCTCGCTGGACAGCCTGAACTATATGCCGCCCAGGGCCTTGTGTGAGGCGTTCAGGCGGCTGAAGCTGTTCATACGCCCGGGAGGACTGCTGGTGTTCGACATAAGGACGCCGGATTTTTTGCGCTCCATGGACGGCAGCGTCTCGGTGGACGAGACTGAGGACGTGTTTTGCGTCTGGCGCGGGCGCTACGACGAGCGAGAGAGGGCTCTGCACTACGGCATGGACATATTCTCCCGCGAGGGGGAGGGCTGGGCTCGCTCGCTGGAGGAGCACGTGGAGTACGCCCACGAGCCGGACGAGCTGTTGGCTGCCCTGGCCCGGGAGGGCTTTGAGGGCGTGGAGACGCGGCGCGACGGGCCCATGGGAGGCCAGGGGCGCGTCTATATTTGGGGAAAAAGAGGCAGAGACTGACATGGACGAGATAATAAGGGCCGTCACGGGCGACGGCTTCGTGAAGATATCCTGCATCTCCGCGCGGGGCATAGTGCAGCGCGCGAGGGAGATACACGAGCTGGCGCCGACGGCGGCGGCAGCCCTGGGGCGCACGCTCTGCGCGGCCTCCATGATGGGCGACATGATGAAGGAGAAAGACGCCAGCCTGACCATACGGGTGAACGGCGGAGGGCCCATAGGCACCGTGATAGCCGTCTCCGACTCCGACGGCTGCGTGCGCGGCTATGTGGATGAGCCGTCCACGGACCTCCCGCTGAGGGGCGACGGCAAGCTGGACGTCGGCGGGGCCGTGGGCACGAACGGCATGCTGACAGTCAGCCGTGACATCGGGCTGAAGGAGCCCTATGTGGGTTCGGTGGAGCTGGTCTCAGGCGAGATAGCCGAGGACCTGGCGCACTACATGGTGGAGAGCGAGCAGATACCGGCGGCCGTGGGCCTGGGTGTGCTGGTGGACACTGACACGTCTATAAAGGCGGCAGGGGGCTATATAGTGCAGCTCATGCCGGGCGCGCCGGAGGAACTGATAAGCGCCCTGGAGGACAACATATTCATGATGGACCAGCTGACCACCATACTCGCCGAGGACGGCCTGGACGAGGTGGCCGCCCAGGTGCTCAAGGGCATGGAGCCGGAGACGCTGGAGCGAGTGCCGGTCTGCTACCGCTGCTCGTGCAGCCGGGAGAGGGTGGAGGCCGCCCTTGAGAGCTGCGGCGAGGCCGAGCTGAAGGACATGGCCGCGGCCGGGCGCACGGTGGAAGTGACGTGCCAGTTTTGCGACAGGGTCTACCGTTTTACGCCGGCGGAGCTGCTCGAAATTTCTGCGGAAAAATCTTAAAATGCTCTTGACAACACAATGGACATTTGCTACAATGACAAAGCCGCTTATCCGGGAGCATAGCTCAGCCGGTTAGAGCACTTGCCTTACAAGCAAGGGGTCACTGGTTCGAGTCCAGTTGTTCCCACCAGATCTTCTTGAGCGGCGGGGATCCAAGCGAACGTCCTACGCCTCGGTAGCTCAGTTGGTAGAGCAGCGGACTGAAAATCCGCGTGTCGCCAGTTCGACTCTGGCCTGAGGCACCATTTGCGGGCATAGCTCATTTGGCAGAGCGCCACCTTGCCAAGGTGGAGGTAGCGAGTTCGAATCTCGTTGCCCGCTC
>CALWYL010000029.1 GCA_944385765.1 uncultured Oscillospiraceae bacterium | reverse complement strand
GCCGCCGGGAAGGGGTGCTCTGGGGCCAGGCGGTACTCAAAGCTGAGCACATCCAGCCCCGTGGCCTTCACCAGCTTTGAGGCCAGCACGCGCGAGTAACCCAGGTTCCCGCTGGTGTAGCCGCCCCCGTGGCAGTAGAGTATGCACCGGCGGTGCCTGTGCGGCCTCTCCAGCCGCATCCAGGCCGTCGGCATCCCGTCGAGGTCGAATTCCTCCCAGTCCATCCCCGCCGCCGGCGCGGCCAGCGTGCCGAGTATCTCCTGGTTCCGGCGCTGTTTCTCCAGCTCCTCGCTCGTTATCTCGTCCGGGGCCGTGGCGCTGTGCAGGGCCTTGAGTATCCTCATCCAGGGCTCCAGCTTCAGCGGCTCGTCTCCGTATCTCTTTTTGTCTCCGGCCATGTCTCAGCCCCCCTTACGGCAAGGATAACACAGCCGGAGACATTTGCCAAGTGTCTCAGGCGGCCTCTATGGCGGATACGATTGCGTCGAACACCGTGTCCTGCCCCTCGCACATCACCATGACGACGGTGCCGTCGTCCAGCGTCTCGAGCCTCGCGCTGAGGGCGATCTCATACTGGTCGGCCAGATAGTTCTGGAAACTCGCCTGCTGGTTCTCCATGAAGGCCTGCAGCCCGGCCTCCACGGCCTCCGCGCGGCCCTCCGCCGGCATTACCACGGCGACGCCGTAGGCCTGGACGTTGATGAGCGAGACGGAGATGGCCATGGCCTCCACGTCCTCGGCCGTGAAGCCCAGCACCTGATAGTACATGTCGCCTATCTCGTCGCCGGTCTTCATCACGCCGTAGGCCTCGTTGGCCTCGTCGTCTCGGGCGGCGGTTATGGCGTCGGCATAGAGCGCCGCGCGCTCGTCGGCGGTCATCTCCGGCTCGGCGCTGGGGGTCTCCTCGGCGGCGGGCTCGGAGCCGCAGCCGGCGAAGAGGGCGAGCGCCATGAGGGCGGACAGTGCGAGTGCTATGGTACGTTTCATCTTTCATTCTCCTATGTTCTGTTCTACGGGGCGAGCCCCGCGGGCCTTATGACAGAAATATTCCCCGAATGTTCCCGCCCCAACACAGAATTTTTTCCCGCCCTTTAAAAAAGCCGCCCGGGGCGTCTGCCCGGGCGGCCAGGGGCCGTATGGAATTTCACAGCAGCATCACGCCACGCTCCCTGCACGTCTCCACCGTCTCGTCGTCCCAGATGGAGGCCTGCACCTCGCCTATATGCGCCTTGCCCAGCATGAGCATGGAGAGGCGGGACTGGCCTATGCCCCCGCCGATGGTCTGGGGCAGCTCGCCGTTCAGCAGCATACGGTGGTACAGCAGCCCCCGGCGGTCGTCGCAGTGGGCGGCCGTGAGCTGCCTGTCCAGCGCGGCGGCGTCCACGCGTATGCCCATGCTGCTCAGCTCAAAGGCGCAGCCCAATAGCCCGTTCCACACCAGTATGTCGCCGTTGAGCGACCAGTCGTCGTAGTCCGGGGAGCGCCCGTCGTGCGGCCGCCCCGAGCGCAGCGGCGCGCCGATGCCCATGACGAAGGCCGTGTGGTGCTCGCGCACATAGCGGTTCTCCCGCTCTTTGGGGCTGAGCTCCGGCCACATGTCCTCCAGCTCCTGCGCCGTGACGAAGCTCACGGTGCGGCTGAGCTTCTCCACGGCCGAGAGCGCGGGGTAGATGGCCGTCAGCGTCTCCTGCGTGTCGCAGATGGCGTCCACTATGTCGAGCACCGTGGTCTTGAGGAAGTCCACCGTGCGGTTCTCCGGCAGTATCACCTTTTCCCAGTCCCACTGGTCCACGTACACCGAGTGCAGGTTGTCCAGCTCGTCCTCGTCCCGGCGGATGGCGTTCATGTCCGTGTATATGCCCTTGCCGGGGTAAAACTCATAGCGCTTGAGCGCCAGGCGCTTCCACTTGGCCAGGGACTGCACCACCTGGGCGTGGGCGCCCGTGTGCAAGATGTCAAAGTCAACGGGCCGCTCGTAGCCGTTGAGGTTGTCGTTCAGTCCGCTGTTCCCGTCCACAAAAAGCGGCGCGGAGACCCTGAACAGGTTCAGCGCCGGCGCGAAGGTGTCCTCGAACAGCCGCTTCATCAGCCCTATGGCCTTCTGGGTGTCGTATACAGAGAGCAGGCTCCTGTAGCCCTGCGGAATATAGGTGTGCATGTCCGTCACCGTCCCGTAAATATCTCTATTATCTGCTGATATATGCCCTCCGCGTCGTGGCGGAAGGCCCGCTCCATGGCGCTCGCTATGTCCTCGTCCGGCACCAGCAGACGCAGGGAGAGCATCTCCCCCTTGCCGTCCGCCAGGCTGAGGCTCACCGTCACCCCGCCGTCCGCGCACTCGTGGGAGGCGCCTATCATGGCGTCCCTGGCGAGCCGCTCCGCCACCGGGCGTATGAGCCGGGCGGCCTTGGTGCGCACGGAATATGGCAGGCTGCTCTCCGCCGCCTCGCCGTTGCGCCGCCCCTTGTCCGTGATTACATAGCGCCCGCCGCTGAGCTCCTCCACGTGCCCGGTCTCCACCAGGCCGGCCAGGCAGTCTGAGTAGTCGAACCAGCCGATGCCCGTGTCGCAGGAGCAGAGCTCGGAGAGCGTCTGCCCATCCACCGGCCCCGGCAGGCGGCGGAGCACATAGAGGATGAGGAGCTTGATATCCAGTTCGCCGTGTATGAAGCCGAAGCTGTCCATGCCCCACCTCCTTGGGTTTCTGCGCACATTATAGCACAGTTCCCCCGCCGGGTACAGTGAAACTTTTCTCCCGGTATCACACCGCGCGGCACGGCGCATACACTGTTAATGAAGTACGCTTCAAATCAGCTTAAGAGGAGGAAGCAAAATGGCAGACAGGGTTTTGCCCGGCCCGGTGGACGGCACGGCCTGCATCCGGGAGGCCGTCTGCATCCACACGAAGAAAATTTTTGATTCGTGCAGGGACAGAGACTGGCCGCTCTGTGAAAGGCGCGGGGCCCTTGCGCGCCGTGCGCGCAAGGGCCCCATCCATGAGGGCCGGTCCGCTTTTTTTCGTATGTATGCCGCACATATGCGACCTTCCGCCCTCTTTTCCGCCTCTTTTACTCCCAACGCGGGCTGTCATGCCCCCGATATCCGCCGCGCGGCGGCGGAGCTGATGTCAGCCGTCACATGAGCAGCAGCCATATCGTGGCCGGCATGGTCAGCGCCGAGAGCACCGTGCCGATGAACACGCACTCCGAGGCGTAGGCCTCGTCGCTGCCGCACTGTATGGTTATCAGCGTGAGCACCATGGCCGGGGGCGCGGAGAACAGTATCACCGAGGTGCCCAGCATCAGCTCGTCCACTCCCAGCAGCCGCAGCACGGCGTAGGTCATCAGCGGCGAAAACAGCAGCCGGAAAGCGGCGACCACATAGGCCCGCCAGTTCAGCAGCGCCTTTTTCAGCGGCAGCGAACCCAGGCTGACGCCCACTATCAGCATGGACATCGGCACCGTGGCCCCGCTCAGCGTGCCGAAGGTCTCCTTCACCGGCCCCGGGACCTCCATCCCGGAGAGGAACAGCGCCACCGCCAGCACCGACGCCACCAGCGGCGGGCCCATGGCCTTTCTCACGCTCATGCCAGCCAGCCCTCCGCGTATTTGGGCCACGCCCAGCGTGTAGTTGAGCAGGTTGAAGGGTATGTTGGACAGCGAGGCTATGAACACCCCCTCCGGGCCGAACACCGCGTTTATCACCGGGAAGGCCATGAACACCGTGTTGGGGAAGGTTATGGCGAACATGGAGATGCCTGACTCGGGCAGCTTTATCTTCAGCAGCTTCATCGCCGCGAAGGCCACCGCCGCCATTATGAGCAGCAGCAGCGTGAAATACAGCATGTAGAGCCCGATCTCTCCCGGGCTCAGCTCCATCTCGATGTCCATCACGGAGTAGAGTATCGTGAACACCAGCAGTACGTTTATCACCACGCTGGAGGCCGAGCCGGTGAAAGCCGGCCCCGCCAAGCCTATCTTCGCGCAGAAGAAGCCCACTACCATTATAAAAACCAGGGTCCCCATCTGGGTGAGGATAGTCGTCATGTCCATCGGGTATCGTCCTCCGTGCAATTAAATATGTAGTATAAATGTCGCCATTGTGAAGTATATGAGCAGTGAGACCGCGTCGGTTATGGTGGATATCAGCGGGCTGGCCATGACCGCCGGGTCTATGCCTATCTTCTCCGCCAGTATGGGCAGCGTGCTGCCCACCGCCTTGGCGAATATCACGACAAAAATCAGCGTGGCGCTGACCGTGAAGGCCACCATGGCCGTCACGTCGGGGTTTGAGAGCAGCAGCCGGTCCACGAGCAGCATCTTCACGAAATTCACGCAGGAGAGCGCCAGGCCGCAGAGCACCGCCACGCGTATCTCCTTCCAGACCACCCCCAGTATGTCCGACGGCTCCGTGTCGCCTATGGACAGGCTGCGGATGACGGCGGTGGAGCTCTGGGAGCCGGAGTTGCCTCCGGTGCCCATCAGCATGGGTATGAAGCCCGTGAGCACGGCGCTCTTGGCCAGCGCGCTCTCAAAGCTGGAGATTATCATGCTGGTGAAGGTGGCCGAGAGCATGAGGAACATCAGCCAGGGTATGCGCCTCTTCCACATCTCAAACACGCCTGTGCGCGAGTAGGGCTTGTCCGAGGGCGTGATACCGGCCATGATATCGAAGTCCTCTGTGGCCTCCTCCTCCAGGACGTCGATGACGTCGTCGACGGTGACTATGCCGACCAGCCGGTTCTCCTTGTCCACCACGGGCACGGCCAGCAGGTCGTAGTCGGAGATGCGCTCCGCGGCCTCCTCCCTCGCGTCGGTGGTGCGGCAGAAGATGACGTTGCTGTCCATTATGTCCTCTATCACGGCCTCGTCGTCCGAGAGCAGCAGGTCCTTCACCGTGACCACGCCCTCCAGCCGGCGGTCGCCGCTGGTGACATAGCAGACGTAGATGGTCTCCTTGTCCTCGCCTATGCGGCGTATGCGCGCGATGGACTCGCGCACGTTCATGTACTTTTTCAGATCTACGAACTCGGCCGTCATGATGCTGCCGACCGAGTCCTCGGGGTATCTCAGATACTGGTTTATCAGGTTGCGGGTGGCGGGCGTGGCCGTGAGCATGACGCGCTTGACGATATTCGCCGGCAGCTCCTCCATCATGTCCACGGCGTCGTCCACATACATGTCCTCGATGATGTCGCCGAGCTCCTTGTCGGTTATCGAGTTGATGATTGCCTCCTGCTCGGGAGCGTCCAGCTCGGCGAACACCTCGGCGCCCCGCTCCTTTGAGAGCAGGCGGAACACCGTGGCCATGCGCTTCTGGTCCTCTTCTCCCAGCTCCGTGAGGAAGGCCGCGATGTCGAACTCGTTCATGTCCTCGAGTTCCTGCTGCAGGGCCTTCATGCGGCGCTCCTGCACCAGTTCCAGCAGCCTCTCGCGGCGCTGGTCGTAGTTTTTCTCCTCCAAGGCGCTCACACCTCCTTCGCCCCGCCCGGACACTGGCGGCGCGTCACACGCCCATGTACTCCTTCTGTACGGCCGTCATGCCGTCTATCTCCACGCCCAGCGAGGCGAGCTTGCGCCGCGCCACGGCGTCGTCTATCTCCGCTGGCACCTTTATGGGCACGGCCTTCAGTTCCCCGCGGTGCCGCGCCAGATACTCGGCGGAGAGCGCCTGGATGGCGAAGCTCATGTCCATGATTTCGGCCGGGTGGCCGTCCGCGCAGGCCAGGTTGACCAGCCGCCCGTCGCCCAGGACGAATATCGTGTTCCCGTTCGGCAGCTCATAGCCGGATATGTTGTGCCGCGCCTCATATTTGCGCACGGCGTACTCCTCCAGGCCCGCCATGTCTATCTCCACGTCGAAATGCCCGGCGTTGGAGAGTATGGCGCCGTCCCGCATCAGGGGGAAATGCTCGGCAGTTATTATGTCGCGGCAGCCGGTGACGGTGCAGAATATCTCGCCCACCCGGGCCGCCTCGCTCATGGGCATGACCTCGAAGCCGTCCATCACGGCCTCCAGCGCGCGGATGGGGTCCGTCTCCGTGACGGCCACGCGCGCCCCCAGGCCCTTGGCCCTCATGGCCACGCCCTTGCCGCACCAGCCGTAGCCGGACACCACCACCAGCTTGCCCGCCACAATCAGGTTCGTGGTGCGCATGATGCCGTCCCAGACGGACTGGCCCGTGCCGTAGCGGTTGTCGAAGAGGTGCTTGCAGTCTGCGTCGTTGACCAGCATCATGGGGAAGGGCAGCTCGAGCGCCTTTGCCAGCTTGTTTATGCGGGTGATGCCGGTGGTCGTCTCCTCGCAGCCGCCTATCACCTGCGGCAGCTTCTCGGGGAAGCGCGTGCGCATGAGCTCCAGCAGCTCGCCGCCGTCGTCGATTATAATGTTGGGCCCGGCCGAGAGCGCGGACAGCAGCTGGCGCTCATACTCGCCCTGCGGCGCGCCGTGCACCGCGTGGACCTCCATGCCCCCGGCGGCCAGGGCCGCCGCCACGTCGTCCTGTGTGGAGAGGGGGTTGGAACCCGTGACGTACATCTCCGCCCCTCCGGCCGCCAGCACGCGGCAGAGATAGGCCGTCTTGGCCTCCAGATGCACGGAGAGGGCTATCTTCAGCCCGGCGAACGGCCTGCTCTTGGCAAAATCGGCCTCGATGCCGCGCAGCACCGGCATGTTCCGCCGCACCCACTCTATTTTCCGCTCGCCCTCCGGGGCAAGCGCGATGTCAAAAATGTCGTTCATACCCATCCTCCTTATTAAGAACTCAGCACCTAATTGTATCACTCCCCGCTTCCCAATTCAACAAAAAACGCCGTTGTGTCCGTGTAAAAGCTCTGAAAGCCCTTTCAGCCCCAGTATATGCCATCCAGAGTTGTTCCCACGCGGGTGACCCCCGTTCGGGGCAGGGGCGGATTTTGCATTTGGCAAAAGCATTTGTTTCAGTTCGCATTTGCCCATTTTCACAAAATATTGCGTTCATCTTGATTATTGCCGGCCGCTGTGTTAAATTATAAGGCAGTAGAGAGCCGTTGATTTTGTGCAAAAAAACCATAAAGCACGCAAAAACCACTCCCGAGGTGATTGGGGAATGAACCGTGAAAAGCTCGAGAGTTATCTCGAAAAAAATCCCTTTGCCAAGCTCAGCGATGTCGTCACCCAGATACTGTATGACGAGATCGTCGTGCTTGACATCCCCCCGGCCTCCAAGCTCAACATCAACCAGATAGCGACCGACTTCGGCATCTCCCGCACTCCCGTCGTGGAGGCCATAAACCGCCTGCAAGCCATCGGGTTTGTGGAGACGCGGCCGCAGGCCAGCGGTTTTTACGTCACCGACATGAGCCTGCGTGACATGATAGACCTCTATGACGCGCGCACGGCCATAGAGTGCGAGGCGGCCGCGCTCTGCGCCGAAAAGGCCTCTCCTGAGGCCATCGCCCGGCTCGACAGCCTGGCCGTGGAATTCAAGAAGGCGGTGCGGCTGGACGGCAAGCGCCTGAAGGACACAGACATGCCCTTCCACAAGCTCATCGTGGAGTCCTCCAGCAACAAATACCTGATACGCAGCTACAACGAGCTGCTGCCCAACCTCACGATGTACCAGGGCTCCTGGCCCAAGTTCATCAGTCCGGACCGCGTCAACCCCTGGTCCAGCCAGGTCGTGCACCAGCACGGGGCCATCGTCTCCGCCATAAAGCTGCACATCCCCGCTCTGGCCAGTCAGGCCATGGCCGAGCACATCAAGTCCAGCCTCAACTTCGTGGCCTATTCCGACAACACCGACGACCCCTTCTGGATAGTGAAGCGGTCCTCGGGAAAGAGCTCCCGGCCCAAATAGGCCCGGCGCCCCAGATTTTTATTTCAAGGAGCGAGACTATGAAAGAGGTCATCGTCCTCATCGGCAACTATGGCAGCGGCAAGACCGAGCTGGCGCTCAACTTCGCCTTCCGCGCCGCCCGCCAGGGCAAGAAGGTCGAGCTGCTGGATCTCGACATGGTCAACACCTATTTCCGGCTCACCGACCGGGCAAATCTTGTCAAGTCCTACGAGATAAGGCTCGTCTCCCCCAATTTCGTCCGTTCCAACGTGGAGACGCTCTCCCTCCCGGCCGAGGTGGCCAGCGCCTTTGCCCTCGACTGGGACACAGTCATCTTCGACGTGGGCGGGGACCCCGCCGGGGCCACGGCACTGGGCCGCTACCACGACGACTTCGCGGCCCTGCCCCCGGGCAGCCTCAAGGTCCTCAACGTGGTCAACACCCGCCGGCCGATGGCCGGCACCCCGGAGAAGCTCGTGCACCTGATGCGCGACATGGAGCGCCACTCTCGCCAGCCCGTCTCCGGTTTCGTCAACAACACCAATCTCGCCCGCATGGCCTGTGTGGAGGACCTGCGCGAGGGCTACGAGATTGTGCGCGAGGCCTCCATCGCCTCCGGCGTCCCCGTGCTCTACACCACCGCCCGGCCCGACCTGCTGGAGGCCTTCCTCAGCGAGGGCCACGACCCGGCCTATATCGGCGAACCCATGCCCATAGAGACTTTCATGCACCGCGACTGGGAGACCTTTACGAAAGAGGGGTTGTGATGTAAAAAATGTGCGCATTCTTTCCCGACTCTATATCATTATCAGAAATGAGGTAGAAGCATGGTAAAATACACCATCAACGAGGAGCGCTGCAAGGGCTGCGGGCTGTGCGTCAGGGCCTGTCCGAAAAAAATCCTGCAGATCTCCAAGACCAAACTCAACACCAAGGGCTACCACCCGGCGGAGATGACGGATATCAGCGCGTGCATAGCCTGCGCGGCGTGCGCCCGCACCTGTCCGGATGTCGTCATCCACATCGAGAAGGAATAGGAGGAACGAGATTATGGCATTGACTCTGATGAAGGGCAGCGAAGCCATAGCCGAAGCCGCCATCCGCGCCGGCTGCCGCTACTTCTTCGGCTACCCCATAACCCCTCAGACCGAGATCCCCGAGTACATGTCCGCGCGCATGCCCGAGATAGGCGGCTGCTTCCTGCAGGCCGAGAGCGAGGTCGGCGCGATAAACATGGTCTACGGCGCCGCCGGCACCGGCGCGCGCGTGCTCACCAGCTCCTCCTCCCCCGGCGTCTCCCTCAAGCAGGAGGGCATCAGCTACATAGCCGCCTCCGAGCTGCCCTGCGTCATCATGAACGTCATGCGCGGCGGCCCCGGCCTCGGCAGCATCCAGGCCGGCCAGGGTGACTACTTCCAGGCCACCAAGGGCGGCGGCCACGGCGATTACCACCTGGTCGTCTTCGCCCCCGCCTCCGTGCAGGAGGCCATAGACCTGATGTCCGTCGCCTTCGACACCGCCGACAAGTACCGCAACCCCGTTATGGTGGTGGCCGACGGCATGATATGCCAGATGATGGAGCCCGTCGTCCTGCCCGAGATGCAGGATTACAAGATAGACTACAGCGTCAAGACCTGGGCCGCCAACGGCCGCGGCATGAGCAAGCCCCAGCGAGCCATCATAAACTCGCTGTACATCAACACCGAGGACCTCGACATGCTCAACGAGCGCCTGCAGGCCACCTACCGCGTGATAGAGGCCAACGAGGTCCGCTACGAGGCCTATAACCTGGAGGGCGCGGAGATAGTCTGCACCGCCTTCGGCACCGTGGCGCGCATCACCAAGAGCGCCATCGACGACCTGAAGGAGGAGGGCATCAACGTCGGCCTCATCCGCCCCATCACTCTCTGGCCCTTCCCGTATAAGCAGCTGCACGACGCGGCCGTCGCCCCGGGCGTCAAGGCCGTGCTGGACGTGGAGCTCAACGCCGGCCAGATGCTGGAGGACGTCAAGCTGGCCGTGAACGGCGAACAGAAGGTCGACTTCTTCGGCCACTATGGCAGCCATATGCCGACGCCCGAGGAGATCAAAGAGAAGCTGCTCAGCATGAGGGAGGTACTGTAATGGCCGTCGTATTTGAAAAGACCAAGATGCTCACCGATACCGTGTTCCACTACTGCCCCGGCTGCAACCACGGTATAGCGCACCGCCTGGT
The DNA here is from genome assembly GCA_944385765.1 of uncultured Oscillospiraceae bacterium. Lineage (GTDB taxonomy): Bacteria > Bacillota > Clostridia > Oscillospirales > Oscillospiraceae > Scatomorpha. Next base: position 14,753 of record CALWYL010000029.1, on the reverse strand, counting down.
CGCCGAGTCCATCGAGGACCTCGGCCTGGAGGACAATGTGATTGGCGTCGCTCCCGTCGGCTGCGCCGTTTTCGCCTACAACTACTTCAACTGCGACATGTACGAGGCCGCCCACGGCCGTGCGCCCGCCGTCGCCACCGGCATAAAGCGCGTGCACCCCGAGGTATGTGTGTTCACCTACCAGGGCGACGGCGACCTGGCCTCCATCGGCACCAACGAGATAGTCCACGCCGCCCACCGCGGCGAGAAGCTCACCGTCATCTTCATCAACAACGCCATCTACGGCATGACCGGCGGCCAGATGGCCCCCACCACCCTGGTGGGCCAGAAGACCACCACCAGCCCCTATGGCCGCAGCGAGGAGTGGTGCGGCGCGCCCATCAAGATTTGCGAGATGCTCAGCCAGATTCCCGGCTGCTACTACGCAGAGCGCGTGGCGCTCAACTCCACCGCCAACATCATCAAGGCCAAGAAGGCCATAACCAAGGCGTTCCGCTACCAGATGGAGGGCCACGGCCTCAATATCGTTGAGGTCCTCTCCACCTGCCCCACCAACTGGGGCCTCAGCCCGGTGGAGGCCATGAAGTGGCTCGAGGAGAACATGATCCCGTACTACCCGCTGGGTGTCTACAAGGATAAGGGGGCCGAGTAAAAGATGAAGGAACAGTGTATATTCGCAGGTTTCGGCGGCCAGGGCATGCTGCTCATAGGCAAATTCCTCGCCGAGGCCGGCATGGAGACCGGCAGGAACGTCTCGTGGCTGCCCAGCTACGGCCCTGAGATGCGCGGCGGCACGGCCAACTGCTCCGTCGTCGTCTCCGACAAGCCCGTCGCCTCCCCGCTGATTTCCGTGGCCGACACCGTGCTGGCCATGAACCTCCCCTCCATGCTCAAGTTCCAGAGCGAGGTCAAGCCGGGCGGCCTGCTGCTGATAAACAGCAGCATAATAGAGGAGAAGTCCAACCGCGACGACTGCGATGTGGTGTATGTCCCCTGCAACCACCTGGCCGAGAAGGTGGGCAATCCCCGCGGCGCCAACGTGGTGTTCCTGGGCGCGTATGTGGCCAAAAAGCCCGACGTCATCTCCGAGGAGGCCATCATAGAGGCCATGCGCGTTGAGCTGGGCGAGCGCAAGGCCCGTTTCCTGGAGGGCAACGTCAAGGCCCTGAAGGCCGGCATAGAGTACGTGAGGGAGAACTGCTGATTCCGCTCCGGTCCCCCGCCTCCCGCGGGGGACCTCCTATAATGTGCGCAAACTCCCGGCCGGGCTCAGCCCGGTCGGGAGTTTTGTCTTGCGTCGCGCTGTGCGGGCAGCTCGCGCCCTCTCAGCTCATTTCCACTGCCATGAGGAGACCTCCGGCAGGTCAACGCCGTACTTGGCAATATACTGCTTGTGCTCCACCAGCTTGTCCTTCATCTGCTGTATCAGGTAGGAGCCGCGGTTGCCCAGCTGCGGCAGGTTGTACACCGCCGTCTGCACCAGGTTGAAGCGGTCGAGCCTGTTCAGCACGCGCATGTCGAAGGGCGTGGTGATGGTGCCCTCCTCGATATACCCGCGCACGTGCAGGTTCTTGTTGTAGCGCTTATAGGTCATCTCGTGTATCAGGCTGGGGTAGCCGTGGAAGGCGAACACGATGGGCTTGTCACGGGTGAAGAGCGCGTCGTACTCGCGCTGGGGCAGGCCGTGCGGATGCTGCTCCTCGCTCTGCAGGCGCATGAGGTCCACCACGTTCACCACGCGTATCTTCAGCTCGGGGAAGGCGTCGCGCAGTATGGTGACGGCGGCCAGGGTCTCCAGCGTGGGCGTGTCGCCGCAGCAGGCCATGACGATGTCCGGCTCCTCGCCCTTGTCCGTGCTGGCCCACTGCCAGATGCCTATGCCCTGGGTGCAGTGCTTCACCGCCTGCTCCATGGTCAGCCACTGCGGCCGCGGGTGCTTGCTGGCCACAATCACATTGACATAGTTGCGGCTGCGTATGCAGTGGTCGAAGCAGCTCAACAGGCAGTTGGCATCCGGGGGCAGGTAGAGCCGCACGACGTCGGCCTTCTTGTTGGCCACATGGTCCAGGAAGCCGGGGTCCTGGTGGGTGAAGCCGTTGTGGTCCTGCTGCCAGACGTTGGAGGCCAGGACGTAGTTCAGCGAGGCTATGTCCGCCCTCCAGGGCAGCTGGGCGCAGACCTTGAGCCACTTGGCGTGCTGGCTGAACATGGAGTCCACTATGCGGATGAAGGCCTCGTAGCTGTTGAAGAAGCCGTGTCTGCCGGTGAGCAGATAGCCCTCCAGCATGCCCTGGCAGACGTGCTCCGAGAGCATGGAGTCCATCACGCGCCCGTCCGCGGCCAGGTGGTCGTCGATGTCCAGCGTCTCGCCGTCCCAGGCCCTGTCCGTCTCCTCGAACACGGCGTTCAGGCGGTTGGAATTCGTCTCATCCGGCCCGAAAGCGCGGAAATTGCGCGAGTCGGCGTTGAGCTTGTAGATATCCCGCACGAACTCGCCCAGTTTGGACATGTCCTGCGCCTCCACGCCGCCGGGGAAGGGCACGTCCACGGCGTAGTCGCGGAAGTCCGGCATCCTCAGGTCGCGCAGGAACTTGCCGCCGTTGGCGTGAGGGTTGGCGCCCATCCTCCGCTCGCCGCTGGGCGGGAAGTCCAGCAGGTCCGGCATCGGCACGCCGTTGCTGTCAAAGAGCTCCTCCGGCCGGTAGCTGCGCAGCCACTCCTCTATCTGGCGGATGTGCTCGGAGGAATCCGGCTGTATGGGCACCTGGTGCGCCCTCCAGTAGCCCTCCACCTTCAGCCCGTCCACATAGTCCGGGCCGGTCCAGCCCTTGGGCGTGCGCAGGACTATCATGGGCCACTTGGGCCGGAGCATATTGCCTCTCTCCCGCGCGTCCGCCTGGCAGGCGAGTATCTTCTCGATGCACTCATCCAGCGCGTCGGCCATCTTGCGGTGCATCTCCATGGGCTCGGAGCCCTCCACGAAGTGCGGCTCCCAGCCGCAGCCGTCGAAGAAGCTCTCCAGCTCCTCGTGCGGTATGCGGGAGAACACCGTGGGGTTGGCTATCTTGTAGCCGTTCAGGTGCAGTATGGGCAGCACGGCGCCGTCCGTTTTGGCGTTGATGAACTTGTTGAGCTGCCAGCTGGTGGCCAGCGGCCCCGTCTCCGCCTCGCCGTCTCCCACCACGCAGGCCACTATGAGCCCGGGGTTGTCCGTCACGGCGCCGAAGGAGTGCGCCAGGCTGTAGCCCAGCTCACCGCCCTCGTTTATGGAGCCCGGGGTCTCCGGCGCGACGTGGCTAGGGATGCCGCCGGGGAAGGAGAACTGCTTGAACAGCCTCTGCATGCCCTCGCGGTCGCGCGTGATGTTGGGGTATACCTCCTGATAGCTGCCGTCCAGCCAGTCCTGGGCCACCATGGCGTTCCCGCCGTGCCCCGGGCCGGAGACGTAAATCATGTCCAGGTCGAATTCCTTTATGACCCTGTTCAGGTGCGTGTAAATGAAGTTCTGCCCCGGGACGGTGCCCCAGTGGCCCACAATCTTCTTCTTGATGTCGCTCTCACTCAGCGGCTTTTCCAGCAGCGGGTTGTCGAGCAGGTAGAGCTGGCAGGCGGAGAGGTAGTTGGCCGCGCGCCAATACCTGTCCATCAGCACCAGGTCACGCTCAGTGGCCGGGCTCTTTGCGCAATCCGACATATTATGCCTCCTTTTTAGACTTGGCGGAATACCCGCCTCTGCGGGCAGCTATAGTATATCATTTTTTCTCCCAAAGGAAAGTATGTTTTTCCCCTTTTGCCGTATGCCATTGACAGGCGGCCCATTCCGGGTTATAATTGCTTCAAATTATTTAAGTAATTTTTCACGGAGGCGCCTATGGACATCTTCAGCAAGTGCAGCACCTTCACCCTGGCCCGCGAGTGCCGCGAGAGGGGCGTATACCCCTACTTCCACGCCCTAGGCTCGCGCCAGGACACGGTGGTCACCATGGACGGGGCCCGGCGCATCATGCTGGGCTCGAACAACTATCTGGGGCTCACCATCCATCCGCAGGTGGTGGCCGCGGCGGTGGACGCGCTCTCCCGCCTGGGCACGGGCTGCTCCGGCTCCCGCTTTCTCAACGGCACGCTGACCATGCACCTGGAGCTGGAGAGCGAGCTGGCCGCCTTCCTGCGCAAGGGCGGCTGCGTCACCTTCTCCACCGGCTTCCAGTCCAATCTGGGCATCATCAGCGCCCTCGTGGGCCGCGGCGACTATGTGGTCTGCGACCGCGAGAACCACGCCAGCATCTACGACGGCTGCCGCCTCTCCCAGGGCCACATGCTCCGCTACAGGCACAGCGACATGGACAGCCTGGAGGAGAAGCTGAAATCCGTGCCCCAGGGCGCGGGCATCCTCATCGTCACCGACGGCGTTTTCTCCATGGGCGGCGACATCGCCCGTCTGCCGGAGATTTGCGCTCTCGCCGGCAGATACGGCGCGCGGGTCATGGTGGACGACGCCCACGGGCTGGGCGTCATCGGCGAGGGCGGGCGCGGCACGGCCAGCCACTTCGGGCTGGAGGACCGGGTGGACGTGATAATGGGCACCTTCTCCAAGTCCCTCGCCAGCCTGGGAGGCTTCATGGCCGCCTCGGAGGAGGTCTGCGAGTACGTACGGCACAACTCGCGCCCCTTCATCTTCTCCGCCTCCATACCCCCGGCCTCATGCGCCGCGGCCCTGGCCGCGCTCAGGCAGCTTGAGCTGCACCCGGAGCTGCCGCTGCGCCTGCTCGCCCTGGCGGACTACGCCCGAGCCGGGCTGCGCCGCCGCGGCGTCCCCATATGCGACTCCGCCGCGCCCATCATACCCATACGCACGCAGAGCGTGGAGAACACGCTGCTCAAGGCCAAGCAGCTCTACGAGCGCGGCGTGTATGTGAACCCGGTGCTGCCTCCGGCCGTGGCGCCCGGCGGCTGCCTGCTGCGCACCAGCTACATGGCCACCCACACCGAGGAACTGCTCGACGAGGCCATGGACATAATTGCGGAGGTGTTCCACGATGAATAAGGTCGCTCTGGTCACCGGAGGCAGCGGCGGCATAGGCCGCTGCACGGCCGCCGCCCTGCGGGACGCGGGCTGCCGCGTCTATGAGCTCTCGCGCCGCGACATACCCCAGGAGGGCGTCGCGCATCTGGACGCCGACGTCACCGACGAGGGTCGAGTGCGCGCCGCAGTGGACGGGATACTCGCGCGCGAGGGGCGGATAGACATCCTGGTCTGCAACGCCGGCTTCGGCATCTCCGGCGCGGCGGAGCTCACCTCCTCCGCGGACGCCCACGCCCAGCTGGAGCTGAACCTCTTCGGCATGGACAACGCCTGCCGGGCCGTGATACCGGCCATGCGCTCGCAGGGCGGCGGGCGCATAGTCTGCATGAGCTCCATCGCCGGCATCCTCCCCATACCCTTCCAGCTCTGGTACTCCGTATCCAAGGCCGCCATAAACGCCTACGTCCTCGCCCTGCAAAACGAGCTGCGGCCCTTCGGCATCTCCGTCTGCGCGGTCATGCCGGGTGACATCCGCTCCGGCTTCACCGCCGCGCGCAGGAAGACCGCCGAGGAGGGCCCCTACGGCGGCCGCGTGGAGCGCAGCGTGCGCCGCATGGAGCGGGACGAGGAAAACGGCATGAGCGCCTCTCGCGCCGCCGAATACATAGCCGCCATGGCCCTCCGCCGCCGCTCCGCCCCCCTCAAGGCCCTGGGCGCGCCCTACAAGGCCGCCGCCGTGGCCGCCAAGCTGCTCCCCCGCCGCCTCTCCAACTACATAGTCGGCCGCATGTACGCCAAGTAGGGCTTGACGGCCGCCCCGCCCGGCTGTATGATGTCCTAAAAGGAGGTATGACCCGTGGAAAAAGTCCAGTACCGCTGCGCCAAATGCGGCTGCACCAGCTTTGAGAGCGACCAGTTCCAGGCCACAGGTGGAAACTTCGCCAAGCTGTTCGACATCCAGAACAAGAAGTTCTACACCGTCTCCTGCACCCATTGCGGCTACACCGAGCTATATAAGGCCCAGGGCAACGATGGTTGGGACATCCTAGACTTCCTCATCGGCAGCTGACACGCCGCAAAAAAGCGGTTTCCCCGGCGTTCGGGGAAACCGCTTTTGTCAATTGGGATGGCTCTCGCTCCAGAGCTCAGCGGCCTTTACGGCCCACTTTTCGGCCTTTTCGCGGCACTTTCCGGTGAGCGCGTCCACATCCTCCGGCGCCTCGACGTCCGTGCTCTCCGCGCCGCTCTCGTGCACCATGCGCGCGAGCGCTTGGGGGTTATCCAGCAGCGGGCAGGGCCGCAGGTGGTTGCAGTTGAAGGGCTGTCCCCTGTGGTAGGCCATGAACAGCGGCGACTTGTACGCCTCCAGCAGCGTCTTGGAGCGGATGTTGCTGTCGGCGTAGTGGATGAAGGCGCAGGGCTCTATGTCCCCGTTGGCGTTGATGTGCAGATAGCTGCGCGCGCCGGCGATGCAGCCTCCCACGAACTCCCCATCGTTCCAGAAGTCCATGGTGAATATGGGTTTCGTGTGGCGGAACTCGCGTATCCGGCGGTACATGAACGCGCGCTGGTCGGCCGACACCATCAGTTCCGGCACCGCCTCCCTGCCCACGGGCATGTAGGTGAAGAACCAGGCGAACTTCGCCCCCCAGTCCACCATCTGGTCGAAATACTCCTCCGAGCCTATGACCTCCACGTTCTTGGAGGTATAGCAGCAGCTGATGCCGAAGGGCAGCTTGTGCCGCTTGAGTATGTCCATCGCCCGCACCACGGCGGCGTAGGTGCCGCGGCCTCTCCTGTAGTCCGTGGCCTCCTCGAAGCCCTCCACGCTGATGGCGGGCACGAAGTTCTTCACTCGCAGCATCTCCTGCGCGAAGTCCTCGTCTATCAGCGTGCCGTTGGTGAAGGCGGAAAAGACGCAGTCGTTGTGCTCCTCGCAGAGCCTGATGATGTCCCTCTTGCGCACCAGGGGCTCGCCGCCGGAGAAGAGGAACATATATGTGCCCATCTCATTGGCCTGTTTCACTATGTCGTCCAGCTCCTCATACGTGAGGTTGAGCCTGTTGCCGTATTCCGCCGCCCAGCAGCCGGTGCAGTGCAGGTTGCAGGCCGAGGTGGGGTCCATCAGGATGGCCCAGGGCACCGAACAGCCGTGCTCTTCCTTTATCCTCTGCTGCCTCGGCATGCCGATGAGCGCGCTGTTGACGATGAAGTTCTCAAATATCTTCATCCGCACGCCCTCGTCGATGTCCGTCCACAGCGACTTTATGTAGCGGCTCCAGTTGGGGTCGTCCAGCACGGCCTCCACCCCGCCTATCTGGCTGGTGAGCGCGCCGTCCCTGTCGAATTTCCTGGCCCAGTCTATGAGCTGGGGGATGCTCTCCTCCGGCGGCTGGCGCAGCAGCTTCAGCGCCTGCTTCACCGCCGCGGACTGTGCGGCCTCCTTCAGGGTCTTTCCACTCATATATACCTTCCTTTCAGTATTCGGCGCGGCTGTCCGCGCCTCTATGGCCCATATTATAGCGTAACGCGCCCCTCCGTCATCCATACACAACGGCGGATATGTCATTTTTGCGACATGCGGCCCCACATGTAGCAGAGGCGCCGCCCCGTGGCAAAAAACGCCGCCGCGGAGGGCGTTTTCCCTTGCTTTGGGCCGGTGTTGATGCTATTATATATCTGGTTAGCAACCACTTGATTTCAAGGAGGCCATATAAATGCATTGCACCAAACGCATAACCGCCGACATGCTCTGGGTCGGCGCCGACGACAGGAGGCTCGCTGTGTTTGAGGGCGTCTACGGCGTCCCCGACGGCGTCTCCTATAATTCCTATCTCATAAACGATGAAAAGACCATCCTCTTCGACACGGTGGACAAGGCCGTGGCGCACAACTTCTTCGACAACGTGGCCTATGGGCTGAACGGCCGCAAGCTGGACTACCTCGTGATTTCCCACATGGAGCCCGACCACGCCGCCACCATCGAGGACATAGCCCTGCGCTACCCCGAGGCGACCATAGTCTGCAACGCCAAGATAAAGACCATGCTCGCCCGTTTCTTCCCCACCGACCTCTCCGGCAGGCTGCACATAGTCAAGGAGGGGGACACGCTCTCCACCGGCCGCCACAACTTCACCTTTGTCATGGCCCCCATGGTCCACTGGCCCGAGGTGATGATGACCTACGACCTGACGGACAAGATACTCTTCTCGGCCGACGCCTTCGGCTCTTTCGGGGCACTCAACGGCCGCATCTTCGCCGACGAGTGCGACTTCATGCACGAGTACCTGGACGAGGCCCGCCGCTATTACACCAATATCGTCGGCAAGTACGGCGCTCAGGTGCAGTCCGTGCTGAAGAAGGCCGCCGGGCTGCAGATTGACTACGTCTGCCCCCTGCACAGCTTCGTCTGGCGCAAGGGCTTCGGCGATTTCCTGGCCAAGTACCTCCAGTGGAGCAGCTATACCCCGGAGGAGAACGGAGTGCTCATCGCCTACGCCAGCGTCTACGGCCACACGGAAAACGCCGCCAACATCCTGGCCGCCAAGCTCTCCGACCGCGGCGTGAAGGTGAGGATGTACGATACCTCCGTCACCCCCTCCAGTTACATAGTCTCCGACGCTTTCAAGTACAGCCACCTGGTGCTCGCCGCCACCACCTACAACGCCGGCGTGTTCATCACCATGGAACAGCTGATACACGACCTGGTCAGCCACAACCTCCAGGGGCGGAAGGTCGCCCTGATAGAGAACGGCTCCTGGGCCCCGGTCAGCGGCAAGCTGATGCGCGGCATGCTCTCCGAGCTCAAGGGCACCGAGTTCATCGGCGACGCGGTCACCGTCAACTCCGCCCTCGCCGAGGGGCAGCTCGCCGAGCTGGACGCGCTCGCCGACGCCATCGCCGCGGACATCACCGCGTCCACCCGCGCCTGAGCGGGCTCGTCCGCGCATAACAGCACATCTCGTCCGGCGCCCGGCGGGGTTCACCCGCCGGGCGCCCTTTTCACCCCTCCGGCTCCGCCAGCTCCAGCCCCCAGGCCGAGAGCAGCGCGGAGAGCTCCTCCCGCCCCGGCCTGCCGCCGGAGGCGCGCACGGTCACTGACGCCGCGCCGTACCGCTCCCCGTAGTTCAGCCGCAGCACGCGCCCGCCCTCCGTCTCCTCCCAAAGGGCATCCGGCCTCTCTCCTCCGTCCATGTCCTCACCTCCCGATACCATATGTCCCCGCGCGGCCAACTATGCGCGGCGCGCCCCGCCAGGTCATTCTCCGCCGGTCGCGGCATAACCTTTCATATACCCCCAGTATTGCAAGAGGTGAAGGACATGGACAATCTGATATATCTCCGCAAATCCCGCGCCGAGGAGGGCCTCAGCACAGACGAAGTCCTCTCGCGCCACCGCGCCGCTCTCCTGGAGCTGGCGGAGAAGCTCGGGCTGCAGGTGGACGGGACATATGAGGAGGTGGCCTCCGGGGAGAAGCTCTACGCCCGGCCGCAGATGCTCCGGCTGCTGGAGCGCGTGCGCGGCGGAGGCGTGGCCTCCGTGCTCTGCATGGACATCGACCGCCTGGGCCGCGGCGGCATGGCCGACCAGGGCGTCATCTTCGACGCCTTCCGCGAGAACGGCACCCTCATCGTCACGCCGGAAAAGACCTATGACCTGAACCGCGACCTGGACATAGAGATGACGGAGTTCAAGGCCTTCTTCGCCCGCGCGGAGTGGCGGGCCATCCGCAAGCGCATGCGCCGCGGCCTGATGCAGACCATAGAGTCCGGCGGCTACACGCCCAATGCCCCCTACGGCTACCGGCAGTGCCGCCGGGGCAAGCTGCCCTCGCTGGAGATAGTCGAGGAGGAGGCGGAATTCGTGCGCTTTATCTACCGGCAGTATCTGGCCGGGGACGGCGCGCAGAGCATTGCCCGCCAGCTCAACGCCATGGGCAGTTCGCCCCACCGGGGCGCTCAGTGGAGCCGCAGCTCCGTCCGCCACATACTCAGCAACCCCACCTTCGCCGGCAAGGTGGCCTGGAACCGCGTCAGGCACTTCCGCCCCGGCGAACACGGGCGCGACAGGCACCATGTGGTCTACATGCCGGAGTCCGAGTGGCTGCTGGTGGACGGTGCGCACGAGCCCATCATCCCCTTCGAGCAGTGGGAGGCGGCGCAGCAGCGCCGGCGGGCGCGCTCCGTGCCGCCGCGCCGCAGCGGGGCCGCGGCCAACCCCCTGGCGGGGCTCATAGTCTGCGCCCGCTGCGGCCGGAAGATGCAGAAGTCCGGCGAGTACCTGCTCTGCCCCACGGCCGGCTGCTGCGCCGCGGCCAGGTTCACCTGCATAGCAGAGGCCCTGTACTCCGCGCTGGAGCCCTCCGTACCCCGGCTGCGCCTCCGCCCACGCGCCGTGGACGCCCTGACCTCGCCCCTCTCCGCCGTCGGGGCGCTGGAGCGCGAGCTCGCCAGGGTGGAGGCCCGTCTGCCCCGGCTCTACGAGTTCCTGGAGGACGGCACCTACGACCGCCCCACCTTCCTCTCCCGCCTGGAGAGCGCGCAGGGAGAACTCTCCGCTCTGCGGGAGCGCCTGGACGAGGCCCGCGGCCGCCTCCCGGAGTCCACCCCTTCCTCCCCCGATGTCCCCCCGCCCGGCGACCTGCGCGAGCTGGGCGAGCGCCTCTCCCCCGCCGAGCAGAACGCCCTCCTAAAGGCCCTGGTGGAGCGCGTCGAATACGACAAGCCGAAAAAGACCCTCCCCTGCGAATTCCACCTCACCGTGGTGCTCAGGCAGCTCCAGTAGCGGGCTTACAGAGCGGCCAGTGCCGTGATAAAGACTGCATAGAAGACCTAAGGGTATACCCCACGGTGGGCTCCCAGGCATACATAGACGCGGCTTTCAGCGTCCGCCCCAAATCGGCGGAGCTGCTCTATGTAGAGGTGAATGTCGAGCCGATAACCTTCAACAAAGGCTACTATACGGTAGACGTGACCTATTTCTACAAGATAAACGGGGAGACCTTCCCCGGCGCCAACCCCATCACCGGGCTGGCCATATTTGACAAGCGGGTGATGCTCTACGGCTCGGGGGCCAGCGTCAAGACCTTCAGCTCCGATCCCTGCGACTTCGGCTGCGGGGCCGACGGCATGCCCACCGCCGTGGTGGAGTCCGTGGACCCCATCGCGCTGCACCTCAAGCTGGTGGACTCCACGGACTGCTGCATCTGCCCTCCGGGCGAGAACCGCGAGATTCCGGCGGACATCACCGCCCGCTTTGGGGAGGCGCTGGTGACCTCGGACACCGTCCGCCGGCTCTACGTCACCCTTGGCCAGTTCTCCATCATCCGTCTCGAGCGCGACACGCAGCTCCTCATCCCGGCCTACGACTACTGCGTGCCGGAGAAGGACTGCCAGTGCTCCACGCAGGACGATCCCTGCACCGTGTTCTCGCAGATACGCTTCCCCATAGAGGAGTTCTTCCCCCCGGACAGCGGCGAGGACATAGACGCCTCGTCCCTCTCCACTTCGACGGCGAACTGAATGCCACGAGGCCCCGCGGTCACCCGCGGGGCCTCGCCTTTAAAAAAGCCCTTGACTCCTTGCCCTTCGTGTGATATATATGTGATATCATATTGATATCAAGGAGGCCATGAAAATGACTGAGACTCCCATAGTCGAGCGCGAGCTCCATCCCCGTCACGGCATACCGATGCTGCTGTTCGACTTCGCCATGCTCGCGGCCAGCATCATCGCGGTGGTTTTCTCGCTTGTGCTCTTCGACAAGGATCTGACCTTCCCCGCGGTGCTGCTGTTCGTGGCCGGCATAGCGATGTTCGTCTCCTTCTTCATCCTGCTGGCCGGGCTCAAGGCGCTCAGGCCCAATGAGGCGCTGGTGCTCACGCTCTTCGGCAGCTACTACGGCACCGTCAGGCAGCCGGGCTACTACTTCGTCAACCCCTTCTGCACCGCCGTATGCCCCAATTTCGACAAGGCGGCGGCCGCCGCGGCCAAGAAGGAGAAGGAGGAGGGCGGCAACCCCAGTTCAACCACGCAGATTATAAGCACCCGCCAGCGCATCTCCCTCAAGACCATGACGCTGGACAACGGCCGCCAGAAGGTGAACGACGTGCTGGGCAACCCCATCATCATCGGCGCCGTGGTCATCTGGCACGTGTCCGACCCCACCAAGGCCGTTTTCAACGTGGAGGACTACCCCTCCTTCCTCTCCAACCAGACGGACTCCACCGTGCGCAACATCGCCAGGCTCTACCCCTATGACCTCTTCGACGAGGACGATGCAGACCTCACCGGCGAAAAGACCCTGCGCGGCAGCAGCCAGGAAATTGCGGAAAATATGAAGTCCGAGCTGCAAAAACGGGTGGAAAACGCCGGTATTGTGGTGGAAGAAGTTCGCATAACGCACCTGGCCTACGCCGAGGAGATAGCCGCCGCCATGCTGCAGCGGCAGCAGGCCGCGGCCATAATTGCCGCCCGGCAGAAGATAGTGGACGGCGCCGTGGGCATGGTGAAGATGGCCATAGACAGGCTGAATCAGGACGAGATAGTGCTCCTGGACGAGGAGCGCAAGGCGGCGATGGTGTCAAACCTGCTCGTTGTCCTCTGCGGCAACCACGACGCGCAGCCGGTCGTCAACAGCGGGTCCATATACTGACGGAGGCGCCCCATGACCCCGGAAGAGCGCGAGATACAGCTCAGAGAGCGCCTTGAGCGCATAGAAAGCCTTGAGCAGGAGGTAAAAAAGCGCGAAAAGGCCCTCAAAACCCGGGAAGGCGCCAAAAAACAGATTGTACTCCGCCTCTCCAGCGGCCTCTGGGACGAGATTGCGGCCTGGGCGGAGGAGGACTTCCGCTCCATAAACGGGCAGATAGAGTACCTGCTGTCCGACGCGGTGAGGCGTCACAAGCGGGAAAAATAGGGCGTTGCAGGGGGACGGCGGGAGCCGTCCCCCCTCCGCTTGGGGGCGCACACCGGGCGGAGGGCGGGGGAAAACGGAGGGAAAGCGGCGGTAAAAGGGTGGAACTGCGGCGGATACCCGGAGTAGAACCGCCATGGGCAAAAAAGGGCCGCCCCCTCTCGGAGGGGGCGGCCCGGTATTTCGCTGTCGCTCAGCTCACTCGACAACATTCTCGCAGAAGCGCATCAGGATAGTGGCGACCTGGGCGCGGTTGGCGGTGTTCTGCGGGCTGAGGGTCGTGGTGGTGGTGCCGGTGATGAGCCCGGCGCCGACGGCCCAGCTCAGGGCGTCGCGGGCGTAGGAGCCGACACGCGCGTAGTCATAGTAGCCGGTGATGTTCGCGCGGGAGGTGGTGCTGTAGCCGCAGTCCTGCGCGTAGCGGTAGAGCATGACGGCCAGCTGCTCGCGGGTGATGTTGGTGTTGGGCTCGAAGCGGTTGTTGCCCACGCCGGTGACTATGCCCTCGCGGGAGGCCCAGGCCACGGCCGTGGAGTAGTACTGGCCGGCGGGCACGTCGGTGAAGGCGCCGGTGAGGGCGCTGGGCTCGCCGGAGAGACGCCACAGGATGGTGACTATCTGGGCGCGGCTGGTCATGCCGTCCGGGCTGAAGGTGTTGGTGCCGGTGCCGGTCATCAGGCCCTCGGAGGCCACATAGGACACGGCGTCGTAGTACCAGGAGCCGCGGGCCACGTCGATGAAGTTGCTGCTGTAGCTCTTGGACTTGAAGGTGGCGGTGACGGTGACGTCGGAGTCAGGCATGTTGAAGGTGTAGCGCACGCCGTTGGCGATGGTGCTGGTGCTGACAGAGCGGCCGTCCTCGTCCTCGACGACCAGCTTGTCGAGCTGATAGCCGGTCTCGGCGGTGATGTAGACGCTCACCAGGTCGTCCTCATCGGCCACATTGGGGCTGACGCGGACACTGCCGTACTTGAGCTCGCTGCGGTCTATGTAGGCCACGTAGTCGCCCTCGCCGAAGTCGGCGTAGACCTCAACATCGTACTCGGGCATGTCGAACCAGTAGTACTGCAGGACGCCGCGGCTGTTGTATTCAGCCTCGGGGTAGATGGTCTGGATGTCCTTGTCGGCGTCGGTGTAGGTGACGTATATGTCGCCCAGGCGGTAGCCGGTGCTGGGGGAGGCGTAGATGCGGACCTCCTCGCCCTCCTCGGCTATGTCGGTGGTCTCGCCGTCCTCGCCGCGGATGGTGAGAGTGCCGCGGCCGTCGATGTCGGTGGTTATCTCAAAGAGGCCGTCGGAGAAGTCGCCGTACACGGTGACGTTGGCGTCCGGCATGGTGAAGTAATAGACGTCGTCGTAGGTGGAGTAGGGATAGTAGGCTATCTCGGTGTTGTTGCTGGCGTTCCTTATCACCAGCTTGCGCAGCTCAAAGCTGCTGCTGTCGGGCACCACGCGCAGGTAGACGCGGTCGCCATCCTTGTACTGGCCGGTGGTGGTGTAGCCGCTGGTGCCCAGGTACACGTCGCCGTCGCGGGAGCTGGAGTTGGTGACGGTGACGGTGCGGGCGCTGGCCTCGAAGGTGACGTAAACGCTGACGGTGGCGTTGCCGGTGCCGGGCACATCATAGTACCAGGTGCCGTTCTGCGGGGTGCCGGAGACGGACATGGCCTGGTTGGCTATGGACACGGACTTGATGACGTAGTTGGTGTTGGCCCTGGCGGTGACGGTTACGCGGCGGCCATTGATGCTGGCGTTCACAGTTCCGTTGCCGTTGTGGTTGGTGGTGACGGTGATGTTGCCCTGAGTGACGGAGGAG
>CALWYL010000028.1 GCA_944385765.1 uncultured Oscillospiraceae bacterium | reverse complement strand
CAAAGAAAGCACATTCCGCTGTAACATGACGGCTGCAAATACGCCGTAGTCGAATAACAGCCCCCGTCGCCGGCCGCGCGTTGCTCCCTGCGGTCGCGGCGCTGCCGGGCTGATGTCGGTACCGGCAGCGCCGGCGCTGACTTGCGGAAAGTTGAAGGGCGGCACCCGCGCGGAGCGCGCTCTGCCTCCGGGCGCAGTCCGGCGGTTTTCTCTTGGGGGGTCCGGGGACATCTCTTTGGGGCAGCCCCAAAAGAAATGCCCCCGGCGTCGCCCCCTCTGACACCTTCCGCGCCGGACATGGGTTATCATGTCCCCATGATATATGCAGACAGCCTCTTCGCCCTCAACATGGCCATCGACTACTTCCTGCTCCTCTGCGCGGCCAAGGTTTCCGGAGCCGAGCTCAATCGCCGGCGCTTTCTGCTGGCGGCGGCGCTGGGGGGCGCTTACGCCTTGGGCTGCGTGCTGCCCGGCATGGGCTTCCTCTCCGGCGGCGCCGTAAAGCTGGCGGCCGCGGGTCTGATGGCCGTCGTCGCCTACGGCGGCGAGACGCGGCTCCTGCGCTGCCTCGTGGTGTTCCTGGGCGTCTCCGCGGCCTTCGCCGGGGCGGTGTTCGCCTTCGCCTTCATCTCCGGCAGCCCCGTCGCCGGCACATTCTACGTCCCCGTCTCCCTGCGGGTGCTGGCCGTGTCCTTCGCCCTCTGCTACGCCGCGGTGAGCCTGGTGTTCCGCCGCCTGGGCCGCCGCGCCGGGCGCGAGATTGTGGGCCTCACCGTGTCCCTCGCCGGGCGCGAGGCCAGGCTGCGGGCCCTGCGCGACACGGGCAACTCCCTCGCCGACCCGGTGAGCGGCCGAGCCGTGGCCGTGGCGGAGCTCTCGGCCCTCGGCCCCCTGTTCCCGCCCGGCAGGGCGCCGCTGCTCCCCCTGCGGGACCCCGCCGGGCTCTGCCGGGCCCTCTCGGAGCTGCCCGGCTTCGCCGGGCGCGTTACGCTGGTGCCCTATTCCTCCCTGGGCTCGCCGCACGGCCTGCTGGCCGCCATACGCCCGGACTCCGTGCTCACGGACGGCGGCGAAAAGCTGCCTCTGCTCATCGCCGTCGCCACCCGGCCTCTGGGCGGCGACGGCGGCTATAACGCCATATTGTAGAAAGGAGTCGCCATGCAAGCTGTGTTTTTCCCCCGTCTGCGCCTCGCCCTGGAGCGCGCCCTGGCCCGTCTGGGCATCCTCCCGCCCGAGATACACTACATAGGCGGCAGCGACACCCTGCCCCCGCCCCTCTCCCGTCCGGAGGAGGAGCGGGCCGTCGCCGCCCTGGAGAGCGGCGACGAGGACGCCAAGCAGCTGCTCATCGAGCACAACCTGCGCCTCGTGGTCTATATCGCCCGCCGCTTTGAGAACACGGGCATAAACCTGGAGGACCTGATTTCCATAGGCGCCATCGGCCTCATCAAGGCCGTGAACACCTTCAAGTCCGCCAAAAAGATAAAGCTCGCCACCTACGCCTCCCGCTGCATCGAGAACGAGATACTGATGTACCTGCGCAAGAACAGCTCCCAGCGGGGCGAGATAAGCATCGACGAGCCGCTGAACACCGACTGGGACGGCAACGAGCTGCTGCTCTCCGATATCCTGGGCACCGACGCCGACGAGGTGATACGCCCTCTGGAGGACGACGCGGACCGCGAGATGCTGATGGCCGCCATCGAATGCCTCTCCGAGCGCGAAAAGCAGATAATCCTCATGCGTTTCGGCTTCATCAACGGCTGCGAGTACACGCAGAAGGAGGTGGCTGACCTGCTGGGCATCTCCCAGAGCTACATCAGCCGCCTGGAAAAGCGCATAATCAACCGCCTGCGGCGCGAGATGGTGCGGCAGATGCAGCTCTGAGGCAGCCCGCCCCGCGCCAAAAGGGCCCCGCCTCCCGGCGGGGCCCCCGTTCATATCACGGCCAGGACCACTATCACAGCCGCGGCCGCCGCCAGCAGGGCCGCGGCGGCCAGGCCCAGCCTCCAGCCCGTGCGCTGCGGCAGCGCCCGCTGCCGCAGGTACTGCCCGGCGGCCCTGCGCGCCTGGCGCATCACCTCCTCCGCGCTCACGCCGCCGCGCAGGCAGTCCTCCCTGACGATGAAAATGGCCTCCTCGAACAGCTCGGCCCCCGGCTCGCGGACAACTATCACCCGGCGCGAGACCCCCTTTACCAGCCCCGCGCCCCCGCAGCGCGCCCTCATACGCGCGCTTCCACGCGCACGGCGAGGACGGTCATGTCGTCGCCGTTGCCGTAGAGGTCCGAGGCCCTGCGCAGCACCTCGCGGGCCAGCGCCTTCACGTCCTTCTCCTCGGAGCCGCGGATTAGCTCCCGCAGCCAGCCGTCGTCCGGCCCGGCCACCACTCCGTCGGAGGCCACGAGGGCCAGGCTGCCCGGCTTGAGGCGCATGCGCACCGTGTCCGGCGCCGCCCCCTCGCCTATCAGCCCCGCGGCCAGGCTCTCGCCGGCTATGCGCCGCACGCTCTTGCCCGTCCTCACATAGGACGGCGCCGCCCCGTACTTGTAAAAGCAGGTCTCCCCGGAGAAGAGGTCAACGCACATCAGGTCCACCGTGGCAAAGCCCCACTCGTCGCCGTTTTTCAGCAACATAACGGAGTTGAGTATTTTCATCGCCGCCGCGGCGTCCACCCCCGAGCGCAGGAAGCGCTCCAGTATGGCCACGGCCTCGTCGCTCTCCGCCGCGGCCTCGCTGCCGGCCCCCATGCCGTCGGAGAGTATGACGCAGAGCACGCCGGAGTCGGTCTTGAAATAGGTGCCCTTGTCCCCGGAGACGCTCTCGCCCCGCTTTTTCATGGCCGCTATGCCCACCGACACCGCCAGCGGCTCCGCCTCCAGCAGCACCAGCCGCCCCTCCGCCGCGGCGTTGGGCCGGCAGAGCCGCACGCCCAGCACTGCGGAGAGCTTGTCCAGGTACGCCGGGTCCCTGGTCAGGGCCTGCATCCTGGCCGACTCTATCACGGCCCTCAGCCGCCCGCTGCCGTCGCGGAACACGGCGGCGTCCGCCTCAATGTCCAGCGAGCGCAGATAGCGCATCAGCCGCCGCTCCGCCAGGGGGTCCGCCCCGTTCACGCTGCCTATCTCCCTGGCCACTCCGGCGAGTATCTCCGCGAAGTCCTCGTACTGCGCCCAGGCGGCGGAGCGGCTCTCCGCCAGGCGGCAGCGGTACTGCCGGCGGAAGGCCGCGGCCCTCAGCTCGCCGTTCACCGCGGCGATGAAGGCCGGCAGGGACGTGCAGCGGCGGCGGAACCACTCCGGTATGTCCTCCGGCTCCAGCCGCCCCCTCTCCGTCATGGCCTCGGTGGCCGTGTTGAGGGCGTCCAGGGTCTCCATATAGCCCTTGGTCCAGCACTCCTGGCGCTTTTTGCACTTCACGCAGGCCGCGTCGGCCGCCCGGTCGAAAACGCGCGCGATGTCGTTGTCGTTGCTCTCCTCCGTGTTGCGCCGCACCACCTCGCACACGTCGCCGTAGGCCCGGGCGATGCCCTCCACCCTCCTGGCGGCGTAGCGCCGGAGGCCGCTCTCCCCCATGCCGGCGGACATGGGCTGTATCAGCGCGCCCAGCTTCGCCAGCGCCGCCGGCGGTATGAGCATGAACACCACCGAAGCGGAGAACACCTCGAACATGGAGTCGACGTTCTGCTGCCAGCGCCAGCAGCAGGCCGCGCAGAGCGCGTCCGCCAGAATGAACGCGAGCAGGAACACCAGCCGCCCATAGCGCGCGAACACCCCCGCCACCAGGCCCGCGAAGGCGTAGGCCATGGCGAAGAAGGGCTCTGCCCCGGAGGCCGCGTCCATCGCCAGGCCGAAGGCCGTGCCCGCCGCCGCCCCGGCCATGCAGCCGCCCTTCATGGCGGAGGTCATCACCAGCAGCAGGGCCAGCACCCTCCCCAGCGACACCACGCCCAGGATATGTACGCGCGACACAGCCATCAGCGCGCAGGCGGCGAGGACGGTCACCGCCGCGTCGTGGCGTTTCTCCGCGGTCTCGGTCTGCCGCTCGCGCGGCGTCAGCGCCTCCCTGAAGAAATAGGCCGCCCCCGCCGCCAGCAGGGACTCTGTCAGCACCTCTGCCGCGGCCTCAGCGCTGCCCAGCCCCCCGGCCAGCCGCCCCAGGGCGCCCGTGGCCGCCATCACGGCGAAGGCCGAGGCCGGCATCAGCCAGGGCGAGGAGGCCGTGCGCGGGTCGCCTATTATAAAGCTCAGCGTGAAGGCCAGCACGCATGCCGCGGCATACCTTATGCCCCAGTCCAGCCCGCCCGTGGCCAGGTAGCCCAGGCAGCTCCCCGCCAGGGTGGCCAGGCCCCCCAGGCCGGTGCCCGCCTGGGCCACCGCCGCCACCCCGAAGGGCGCCATGCTGCCCGCGAAGCGCCCCGCCGACATCAAAAACCCCAACAGGAAGCGCAATCCGCCCCCCGCTATCGCCCTCATGGTCTCCTGGGTGTTCTCCCCCCTGGCCGGGAGTTCCCTCCCCGCCGCTCTGTCCCTGTCTGCCATATGCTCTCCTCCGCACATAAGTTTACATAAATTATAGTTTTTATTCTTATGTAAATTCTGTCGGAGGCCGCTGTAGATAATTAGTATTTTCAAGGCCAGCGGAGTGAAAACTCTGCCCGCCGCCCATATCCGCGCCCGCTCGCCCCGGGCGCAAAAAAAGCGCCCGCGCCGGGCCGCCGTTTCCATGGCGGCCCGGCGCGGGCACGTCTCATTTGCGCTCCAGAGCGCCGCGCTCATCCCAGGGACCAGGCCTCCCTGATGAGCGCGGAGAGCTCCCCGGGGGCGTCCACGTTCACCTCGTGCCCGGCCCCCTCCACGATGGAGAGGCCGGCGCGCGGCAGGGCCCGGGCCATCTCCTCCGCGGCCCGGCGGTTCGCCCTGTCCCTCCCGCCGCAGACGATGAGCGCCGGGCACTTGAGCTCGCCCAGCCTCGCCGTGAAGTCCAGCTCCCCCATGGAACTCGTCAGCGATATCACGTCTCTCCGCTCAAAGCCCATCCCCCGGAACGCCGCGCGGGGCAGCAGGCGGAACACGGCGTTCTGGAATTTCAGGAGCAGCCGGGGCATCCTGTACTGTGGCGCTATCAGCACCAGGGAGTCCACCCGCGCGGGCTCCTCCAGAGCGTACTGCATGGCGAGTACCGCCCCCAGGGATATGCCGCACAGGCGCAGCGGCCCCTCCAGGCGGCCGCACTCACCGGCGAACGCCCCGTACAGCCGCCCGTAGGTGAGCGGCCCCTCCGCCGCGGCGGCGGCCAGCGCGCTCCGGTGTATATCCAGCCCGGCCGGCAGGCGGGAGGCCACAGCGTCCCAGCTCTCCGGCGTCTGCCCCAGCCCGTGTATAAAAACGCAGTTCATCCGGCATCTCCTCCCCGCGCGGCCCCGGCATCGGGCCCGCACAATACGATGCGGGGGGCGGCAGAACCGGCCGTCCCCCGAGTTGATATCTTTTTGCCCGCCGCGCGGCGGTTTTCCCTCAGGCCCTCTCTATGCGGGCGCGGGCGGCGAAGGTCTCCGCGTCCAGCGCCCAGGCCGCGTCCATCAGCGCGGCGCGGAAGGAGCCCGGCCCGCGCTCGCCGGCCCTCTCGCCGGCCAAGAGCGCGCAGAGCTTCCAGAAGGCCGAGGCGAGCGCCGCGGCCTCCGCCATGTCGCGCTCCACGCAGGCGAAAGCCCCGCAGAGGGCGGAGAGCATGCAGCCCGTGCCGGTGACACAGGCCATCAGCCCGCTGCCCCCGTCCATGGCCCAGGCGGAGCCGTCCGGCGCGGCGGCTATGTCCACCGGCCCGCTCAGCAGCACGGCGCAGCCGAGCGCGGCGGCCAGTTCCCTCGCGGTGCGCGCGCGCTCGTCCGGCGCGGCGGCGGCCGGGCTGTCCACGCCCTGCTCCTGGCCGGCGAGGCTCAGCAGTGCCCTGGCCTCCGCCAGGTTCACGCGCACGATGGACGGCGCGGCGCGCGAGAGCAGCTCCCGCACGCGTCCCAGGCGCCAGGGGCTGGCGCCCACGCCCACCGGGTCGAGCACCACCGGCCGGCCGGCCTGCGCGGACGCGCGGGCGCAGATAAGGCAGGCCTCGAACTTCCCCGCGTCCGGCGTGCCGGTGTTGAGCACCTCGGCGTCGCTCGCGCGGGAGATGTCCTCCATCTCCTCCACGGCCTGGGCCATGATGGGGCTGGCCCCCGCCGCCAGCAGCACGTTGGCACAGTCGTTGGCGGTGACTATATTCGATATGCAGTGCACCAGCGGCCTCCTGCGCCGCAGCTGGCCGAGACGTTCAAAATCAGGCATGTCTTCTTGAGCCGGCGTCCAGGCTCCTCTGCATCCGCCCCAGCGCGCCGGCCGTCTTGAGGGCAAAGACCAGCACTCCGGCGATGATGGAGCCCACCACCGTGGAGATGAGGAAGGGGATGATGTACGCCGTGACGGCCACGCTGGCGGCGTCCACATTCATGAAGAGCGTGGCGACCGGGTAGGCGCACAGCCCGCCGAGTATGCCGGTGCCGAGGCTCTCGGCCACCAGAGTGACCGCGATGGCGACGGATTCGTTCCTGTTTTTAAGGGCCCTGTACGCCAGGCCGCAGCAGAGCGCGCCTATCATGCTCCCCGGAAAGGCCATGAGGCTGCCGAGGCTGAGCAGGTTGCGTATCAGGCTGGCGCCGAAGGCCACGCCGACGCCCCAGCCCGGGCCCAGGAATACGGCGCAGAGCACGTTTACCATGTGCTGCGTGGGCGAGCACTGGCTGCCGAACACGGGGAACTGGATGAACGCGCTGCCCACGACGGCGAGGGCGATGAACATGGCGGAGAGGGCCAGTTTCCTGATGATAATTGAGTAAGAACGACTCATGAGATTCACTCCCTGAATAAGATGTACGCGGGCAATGGGCGCAATGCAGCGTCACCCGCGGGCGGCGCAGAGCTGCCGCCAGGCTTGTCGGTCGAGGCTCGCTGGCCTCCTCTCACGCCGGAACACGGCTTCCCATCGCTGCATATTTGGCCCGGACGCAGGGCGCTCCCCCTCCGTCCGGCACGGGCAAAAATTCCCGAGCGCCTGATTGTATCCGGCCGCGCACCTCCTATCGGTGAGTTCAAACAGGAAAGCGAAAGGGCTCCCCGGCAGGGAGCCCTGGATTTGTAGTCTACTCCCTACGCCGGCATTACCCGAATCAGGTCTAGGGTCGAAGCTCGCGCTTCCTCTCAGCCTTGCGGCTCCCCTGTTTTGTCGTCCGTATTATCTCACCGCGCGCCGGATTTGTCAAGTGCCGGTGCACCGCGCCCTCAGTCGAAGCAGCACTCCCACCCCAGCTCCTCCAGCCCCCGGGTCTCCACTCCCGGCCGGGCGACGGCCCAGAGCCGCGCGGGCGAGCTCTCGTCGTGCCCGCCGCAGATTCGGGCGAACTCCTCCCAGCTGGGGGGGAACTCCACGCCCGGGCCGCCCTTTTTGAAGAGCGGCGCCATGCCCAGACGCGAGGCGTACCACGCGCAGAGGCTCTCCTCCGCCGGCAGGGTGGCCACTATGTCCGCCCCGGCGGCGAAGGCGTCGCCCAGCAGCGCCCGCCCCACGGCGGCGGCCAGCCCGGCGCCGCGGCAGCGCTCCGCCGTGGCCATGGCGTAGATGTACGAGCACCTGCGGCCGCGGGCCAGCGGCCCCGGGATGCAGAAGCCCATGGAGGCTATCTCCCCGCCGCTCTCCGCCACCCGGCAGTACTCCGGCCGCCAGAGCAGCCGGAAGAAGGCGCCCGTCAGCTCCTCCCCGTCGCCGAACACCTCGCGCCAGAGCGCGGTGAGGCGCGGGATGTCGCCGCGGCGCGAGAGTCGCGTCTCAGCCATTGGGCGCCTCCTCGGCCGTGTACTTGGCCAGCAGTATCTCCGGGTAATACTCCAGCTTGGCCTCCCGCAGGTTCTCCTGCCCCATGTCGTCCTCCCGGTTAAGATAGACGATATTGGGGTGGTCGGCCAGTATCTGCCGGGTGAACTCCCGGCAGACCATGGGATAGGCCCCCGGTATGGAGGCGAAGGCCTTCTCGAAGTGCACGTCGAAGGTGTCCGAGGATATCACCTCGCCGATGGTGAAGCCCACGGCCCGCCCCTCGGCGAAGAGCACTCCGCCCTCCAGCCCCAGGGCGTCATAGCGCATGAAGGCCCTGATGATGGCCCCGTGCTCATCCTCCAGGCCATCCGGCGGCACCTCATACTCGCCCTGCCACTGGCCCAGCATCTCCATGCAGGTGGGGATGAGCTCGTGCGTCAGCCGTCTGAACTCCCAGTCGTGGCTCTTCTCAAAGCGGTTGCAGAAGTTGCGCTTGCCGTGCAGCTTCTTGCCGCCCATGGTGGCCAGCTTTTCCGCCAGATAGAGGTAGTCGAAGTTGTCCCTGTCGGGCGTGAAGGTGAAGCGGCCGGGATAGCAGCTCTCCAGCAGCTCGCGGTTCTCCTCCGTGATGCCGCGTATGGCCAGCGGATAGCCTCGCTCGGCCGTGAACTCCGTCAGCGCGTCCACCGCCGGGCGCAGGTCGCCCTCCCCGATGGGGAAGGCGAAAAAGGGCTGCTGGGCCCATTTGAGCTTGGTCAGCAGCCTGCCCCCCACGCCGGAGAGCAGCTGGTGGTAGGCGCCGTCCCACATGTATATGTTCCCGAAGTTGAAGTCGGCCGAGCGCGAGTCCTCCGCGCGCACAAAGCCATCCACCCAGGTCTTGTCCGCGATTGTCACGCGGTGGAAATCTATCATACAATAAAACAGCCTTTCAGTAAGTGTGTGTGCACAGTCTCTCTATCTCCTGCTGCAGCCGCCGCAGGTCCTCAAAGGTCTCCGGCCTCTTCCCCGGGTCGCGCAGCAGCGCCGCCGGGTGGTAGAGGGCCATCACGCGCCGCCCGTCCATGTCGAACCACTGGCCGTGCTCGCGCGTTATCTTGAAGTCGTCGCGGATGAAGCGCATGGCCGCGATGCGCCCCAGGCAGACTATGATTTTCGGGTTTATCAGCTCCAGCTGTCCCTGCAGCCAGACGGCGCAGGCCTTCTGCTCGATGTCCAGCGGGTCGCGGTTGCGCGGCGGGCGGCACTTCACCATGTTGCCGATGTAGACGCGCGAGCGGTCCAGGTAAATGAGCTCCAGCATGTCGTCCAGGAACTTCCCCGCCCGCCCCACAAAGGGCAGGCCCTGCAGGTCCTCCTGCTCGCCCGGGCCCTCGCCGATGAACATCACCTCGGCGTCGTCCGGCCCGGCGCCGAACACCACGTTGTGCCGCGTCTCGCACAGCCCGCAGCGGCGGCACTGCATGCACTCCGCGCGCAGCTGCTCAAGAGTTCTCGCCATATCTCTCCCTCTCCTCTGCGATAAGTTTACATAATATATCAGCCCGGTTGTCCTCCGGGTGGTCTGTCACATGCTCCAGCAGCGCCGAGAGCGCCTCTCCCAGCTCTCTGCCCCGCAGCCCCATGTCCAGCAGCTCCGCCCCGCCCAGCGCCAGGCCGTCCACGCTCCAGCACTCCCCGGAGGCGAGGACGCGCCGGAGCTCGCGGCTGTGCGGCCAGGCGGCGAGCACGGCCTCCCGGCCGTAGTCGCGCAGCAGCCTCTTGTAGTCCCGGCTGCCGGAGGCCAGGGCGGCGGTGGCGGCGGTGGCGGCGCGCACTGTGCGCCGGTCAAAGCGCAGCGCGCGCAGGAACTCCTCCGCGGAGCCTATGCAGCCGCGCATCTCCAGTTCGCGGCAGAGATGCGCCAGCCGCGCGTACTGCGGCAGGCGGGAGAGCGGCGGCGCGGGGCCCACGGCCCCGGCATAGCGCGCCATCAGCCCCATGGACAGCAGCTCCCAGGCCAGCTCCGGGCGCGGCGAGCGCAGGGTCTTCACGAGCTCGTCCCTCACCCGCTCGGCGGAGAGCGAGGCGGCCAGCGGCGCGCACTCGCCGATGGCCCGGCGCGTCTCCCCCTCCAGCTCGAAGCCCAGCTGGGCGGCGAAGCGCAGCGCGCGGAGCATCCTCAGCGCATCCTCGCCGAACCTCCGCCGGGGCTCTCCCACGCAGCGGATGAGCCCCCGCTCCACGTCGCCCAATCCCCCGAAGGGGTCCCTTATACCGCCGTCTTCCCCCATGGCCATGGCGTTCATGGTGAAGTCCCGCCGGGCCAGGTCGGAGAGCAGGTCCCCGGTGAAGGCCACGCTGTCCGGCCTCCGGTGGTCGCTGTACGGCCCCTCCCGGCGGAAGGCCGTGACCTCCACGGCCCCGCCGGCGCTCAGCACCGTCACCGTGCCGTGCTTCGCCCCGGTGGGCGCGGTGTGCCGGAAGAGTCGCTCCACCTCGGCCGGCGAAGCCGCGCTGGCCACGTCCCAGTCGTGCGCGCGCCGCCCCAGGACACTGTCGCGCACGCAGCCGCCGACGAAATACGCCTCATATCCGGCTTCGCGCAGCCTCCTGAGCACAAAAAGAGCATATTTCGGCGGCAGATCCCTCGCCTCCCCGTTTTATTTCTTGTAATGTACGCCATAATGTATTATAATGCGGTATCGATGAGCGCATCGCCGCAACTAGGTTATTATAATGCGCCGCGGGAAAATCCGCAAGTGCGCAAAAAAGCTATATTCAGGTGGAAATATGCCAGATTTTGAACAGTACTTAAAGCCCGGCAAGAGGGGGCACCTCGTCGGCGTCGGCGGCGTGTCCATGGCCCCGCTGGCCGAGGTCCTCGCCGGTATGGGGCTGGTGATAGACGGCTCCGACATGTCCGAGAGCGAGAAGACCCAGCATCTGCGCTCCCTCGGCATAGATGTCAAGATAGGTCACTCGGCCATGAACGTGGCCCCGGACATCCAGTTCGTGGTCCGCACCGCCGCCGTGGGCGACTCAAACCCGGAAATCGTGGAGGCCAGGGCCCGCGGCGTGCCGGTCTTTGAGCGTGCGCAGGCCTGGGGCGCCATCATGCGCGACTACGACAACGCGCTGTGCATCGCCGGCACGCACGGCAAGACCACCACCACCAGCATGTGCACCCACATCCTCATGGCGGCGGAGCGCGACCCCACCGTCATGATTGGCGGCACGCTGCCCCTGCTGCACGCGGGGCACCGCGTGGGCGGCGGGGACACCATAATCCTCGAGAGCTGCGAGTACCACGACAGCTTCCTCGCCTTCCACCCCACCGTGGCCGTTATCCTGGACGTGGACGCCGACCATCTGGACTACTTCTCCGATTTGCAGGATGTGGAGCGCTCCTTCCGCGAGTTCGCCTCCAAAGTGCCGCCCAATGGCCGCATAGTGGCCAACATGGACGACCGCAACACCATGGACACCCTGGAGCCTCTGGGGCGCGAGCTCGTCACCTTCGGCCTCACGGAGAAGGCGGACGTGTACGCCCGCAACATCCGCCGCGCCGGGGCCGCCAGCAACTTCGACATCTACTGCCACGGGCGCTTTTTCACCAATGTCACGCTGCATATCCCGGGGCTGCACAATGTGAAGAACGCCCTGGCCGCCACGGCGGCGTGCCTCTGCCTCGGCGTGAGGCCCAACGCCGTCAAGTACGGCCTCGCCGGCTTCACCGGCGCGGGGCGCCGCTTTGAGTTCAAGGGCAAGTTCCACGGCGCGGACATCTACGACGACTACGCCCACCACCCGCAGGAGCTGAAGGCCCTGCTGGACGCCGTGGAGCCCCTGGGCTACAACCGCACGGTGCTGGTCTTTCAGCCCCACACCTACACGCGCACGGCCGCCCTCTTCGACGACTTCATCGACCAGCTCCGCCGGCCCGACGTGACCTATCTGGCGGAGATATACGCCGCGCGGGAGGCGAACACCCTCGGCATCTCCTCCGCCGACCTGGCCGGGCACATCGAGGGCAGCCGCTTCTGCCCCAGTTTCGGCGAGATAGAGCAGAGCCTGCGGGAGACGGCCCGCCCCGGCGACATCATCCTCACCGTGGGCGCGGGCGACGTCTACAAAATAGGCGAGCACCTGGTAAACAGTGACTGAAACGGCCGACCGGCCGGCGCATGGCGCCGGCCGGTCTTTTTTATTTCGCCCCCCGGGGGACGAGCTTGTTTACCACATAGCAGAGGACCATGGTGATGAGCACCGAGGGCAGGGTGTAGCCCGTGGGCAGGTCCACGTGCATCATCAGCCGGTAGACGGCGAAGCCGACGGCCCAGACGAGGAGGTTGGGCCAGTCGAAGGCCGCGGCGAAGCTGTCCTTCCTGAGTATGAAATAGGTTGTCAGCTGCACGGCTATCATGGGCGCGAACACGCTGCCTATGATGTAGAGGAAGCCCATGATGTTGTCCATGTTGAAGAGGCAGGCCCCCACCGTCCCAATCACCGTGGCGATGATGCCCACCGTCTTGCCGCTGAGCTTCTTCGAGAGGCTCTCGCAGGAGACGCCGGCGCTGAAGGCGTCGAGGAAGGTGGTGGTGACCGTGGAGAGTATCATGATGAGCAGCGCGGATACGCCCAGCCCGGCCTTGAGCATTATCTGGGCAATGTCGCTGCCGCCGGTGTAGATGGCGGCACCCATGCCGATGACGTACATCCAGCAGCTGACGAGGCCGTAGGTCACGGTGCTGGCCAGGGTGGCCCTGAAGGGCTTGTCGCTCTCTCGCGTGTAGTCGCTTATCACGGGCAGCCAGCTGAGCGGCATGGCCACGGCGTTCTCCACCGCCATGCCGAAGGTTATGGCGTCTCCGGCGGAGGCCCCGGGGTTGTTGCCGCGGAACACCACCACGCTGAGCACCACGGTGAGCACAAAGAGCAGCGCCATGGTTATCTTGTTCAGCAGCCCCAGGTTGGTGACGCCTATGGCTATCCAGATGACAATCATCACGCCGATGACAATGCTCCAGACAGCTATGCCGACGTCGAAGATGCTGTTGGTGGCCAGGGCCCCGTCATAAATCATTATGCCTGTCCAGCCCACCAGCTGCACCACATTCAAAAAGGCGAAGAGCATGCCGCCCTTGGCGCCAAAGCTCATCTTCACCGTCTCCATTGAGCTCTTGCGCTCGCGCCCGCCTATCAGCCCGGCGAGGAAGAAGAGCACGCAGCCTATGACGTGGCCGATGAAGATGGCCGCCAGGCCCTTGCCCATGCCCAGGGGGGCGAAATAGGTTCCGGTGAGAATCTCCGCCAGGGAGACGCCGGCGCCGAACCAGATGAGGCCGTTCTGAAAAGCCGATGTCCTCTTCACGCGCGCTCACCCCCTATGAATTCGCTCCTCAGGTCGAACATGTGGTCCATGGGCCCGGAGCCCCGCCCCAGGTCCAGCATGGCCCCCAGGGCGCCGGATATGTAGGCCTTGGCCCTCTCCACCGCCGCGTCCAGCTCCAGCCCCTTGGCCAGCTCGGAGGCGATGGCGCTGGAGAGCGTGCAGCCCGTGCCGTGCGTGTTCGTGGTGGCAATGCGCCTGCCGCGGAACCAGCGGCCCTCCCCGCCGCGCCAGAGCAGGTCGTCCGCGTCGTTCACCTGGTGCCCGCCCTTGCAGAGCACGGCGCAGCCGTATTTCTCGCTGATGGCCCTGGCGGCCCGCTCCATGCCGGCGGCGTCGGTTATCTCCTCCCCGGAGAGCAGCTCCGCCTCCGGGATGTTGGGGGTCAGTACGGTGGCCAGCGGCAGCAGCCGCTCCTTGAGCGCGCCCACGGCGTCCTCGCTTATCAGCCTGTCGCCGGAGGTGGCCACCATCACCGGGTCCACCACTATGTTCCGCGCGCCGTACTCGCTCAGCTTGTCCGCTATTACCTCGATGAGCGGTATGCTGGAGACCATGCCCGTCTTCACCGCGTCCGGGAAGATGTCCGTGAACACGCAGTCGAGCTGCGCGGCCAGGAACTCTGGCGTGGACTCCAAAATGCTCTTTACGCCGGTCGTGTTCTGGGCCGTCAGGGCCGTTATGGCGCTCATGGCGTATACGCCGTGGGCGGTCATGGTCTTGATGTCGGCCTGTATCCCGGCGCCTCCGCTGGAATCGCTCCCAGCAATGGTCAATGCTGTCCTCATTTTTCTGCTCCTTTCACGCTAACAGCAAAGTTTTATATC
The DNA here is from genome assembly GCA_944385765.1 of uncultured Oscillospiraceae bacterium. Classification (GTDB taxonomy): domain Bacteria; phylum Bacillota; class Clostridia; order Oscillospirales; family Oscillospiraceae; genus Scatomorpha. The sequence goes on along the minus strand of CALWYL010000028.1, from coordinate 11,409 downwards.
GCGACGGAAAGTGGTGCCCCCGATCCGCCGCGGCAGCGCGCCTGAGGCGCGGTGCTTGCATTGTACTTTCCGCTCTCAGAGCGCCCTGCACAGCGGCAGCAGCCTCTGCGCGGCCGCGCGCACGTCCTCCCGGGCAAAGAGCGCCGAAGCCACCGCCGCCCCCGCCAGGCCCAGTCCGCCCAGCTGTGGCAGATTCGCCTCGCTGATGCCCCCGATGGCCACCACCGGTATGTCCACGGCCGCCGTGATGGCCCTGATGGTCTCCCGCTCTATGGGCTTCGCGTCGGCCTTGGTGCCGGTGACGAAGGCCGCCCCCGTGCCCAGGTAGTCGGCCCCCATTTCCCAGGCCGCCCGGGCCTCGGCCACCGTGTGCGCCGAGACGCCTATTATCCTGCCAGGGCCCAGTATCTCCCGCGCGCGGGCGGCGGCCATGTCGTCCTGGCCCACGTGGACGCCGTCCGCGCCCGTCTCCGCGGCTATCTCCACGCTGTCGTTTATTATGCTCACGGCGCCCATGGAGCGGCAGAGCGCCACAAACTCGCGCGCCTCGGCCAGGAACTCCCCGTAGGGCAGCTCCTTCTCCCTCAGCTGCACCACTCCGGCCCCGCCCTCTATGGCGGCGGCCACCTGCGCCAGCAGCTCGGCGGCGCTGCGCGCCCTCACGCGGTCGGTCACCGCGTAGAGCCTCAGTTTTTCGGCCTCTATCCTCATGCTGAATTCCTCCCCCCAAAAAAGCGCCGCCGCGGATACACCCAACGGTACGTCCGCGGCGGCAGCCCCATGATTTCCCTACGTTGGCATTATCCAAATCAGGTCCAGGGTCGGGGCCATGCGGCCCCCTCTCAGCCCGGCTTTACGGGCTCCCCGTTGTCAGCTATATAATACGCCTGAGCGGGGCGCATTTCAAGCCCCCGGGCGAAATTTTCATTCGGCCGCCTTGGCCTGGGTCCTCTCGCGCCGCCTGTGCAGCGCCAGGGAGGTGGTCAGCGGGCGGTTGGCGCTGCGCTCCTCGAAGAAGGCTATCACCGAGAACACCACGGCGCCGATGAAGTTCACAAAGAAGTCCCCCATGGTGTCGTATATGCCTATGTCCAGATATCCGCCCAGGCCCAGGGGGTACTGCTCGCCGTTTTCCAGCACCAGTATGGTGTCCTGGATGCCGCTGACGACTATGGGTATGTTGCTGCGCGTCGCGTCCAGTTCCACGGTGGATATCTGCTGGAGTATGGTGTCCTTCTGCATGTCCAGCAGCAGCCAGCGGTCCGCCGCGAACTCGAAGAACTCCCAGAGCACGCCGATGGTCATGGAGAAGCAGAAGGCCGTCAGCGCCATGTACACCGGCGAGAGCTGCACCTTCACGTTCTCACTCTTGTTGAGCAGGTCCACCAGGGAGAAGCCCACGGCGGCGAAGAGGAAGCCGGAGGTCGTGTGCAGTATGGTGTCCCAATACTGGTATTTGATGAAGTAGCTCTGCATCTCGCCCAGTATCTCCGCCGCGAACACAAAGACAAAGATGACTATCTCCAGCACGGACGGTATCTCTATTTTCAGCTTCTCCTCCACGAACTGCGGCAGCACGTATATGAAGAGCACGAAGAGGCAGACCACCGAGCTCTCGAACTCGCCCCGCATCAGGCTGCGTATCAGTATCAGGATGACTATGGTGCGCAGTATGACGTAGGTCCAGAAAGCCCCCGGCTCCTCGCGCATCTTGCGCCTCAGCGCGCCCCGGCGCAATTCCCTGCGGCGAGAGCGGCGCTCCCGCCTGAGCTCCCGGCGCGTTTTCTTCTCAGTTCCCATTTTTCCCTTCCTTTCTCTTTCCCCTCAGCGCGAGCCAGGAGGCTATTATGCACAGCACGTCCACCGCGGAGCAGACGAGCACCGGCGGCGAGAGCGGGTCCAGGTCGTTCCCCAGCACCGTGTAGAGCACCATGGCCGGCAGGATGCCCACGAAGCTGCTGAGCAGGTACTCCCAGTAGCGCATCCCCAGCGAGCCGAAGAACAGCCCCAGCAAATCGTTGGAGAGATTGGCCACCCTCAGCACCAGGGAGGCCAGGAACAGGCGGTCCCTGTTCGCCCCGTACACCTCGCCTATGCGGGGATATCTCTCCATCAGCCCGTCCACCAGCACTCCGTCCGAGCTCCTGCCCGTGAAATAGGGCACGGATATGCAGACGGCGGAGCCCAGGGTGTTCACCGCCAGGGCGGCCGGCAGGTCGAACACCAGCCCCACGGCGGTGGCTATCAGCGCATATGGTATCACCACCGTCTGGCTCTTCACGGCGTAGGCCAGCAGGGCCGCCAGGGCCGCCAGATACGGGTTTCTCGGCGACCAGGCCAGCAGTTCCTCCACTCCTATGCTCCCGTGCAGCAGCAAAAATGCGGCCGCCGCCAGGGCCAGGCAGGCCATGACGGCCAGTGGGAGATATTTTTTCAGCTTCACGCTCCGCCCTCCCCGCTGTCAGTCCTGTTATTTTATCAGATATCTTCTCCTGTCGCAATAAATAAAGAGCCCGCGTTGTCCAACACAGCGCGGGCTCTGTCTGCTGTCTTATGCGCTCACACGAGCTCTATGACGGCCATCTCGGCGGCGTCGCCGCGGCGGGGGCCGATGCGGGTGACGCGGGTGTAGCCGCCGTTGCGGTCGGCGTACTTGGCGGCGGTCTCGTTGAAGACCTTGTGCGCCACGTCCTCGCGGGTGATGAAGCTCAGGGCCTGGCGGTAGGACGCCATGTCCTTCTGCTTGCCGAGCGTTATCATCTTCTCGGCCAGGGACTGTATCTCCTTCGCGCGGGTGAAGGTGGTCTCCATGCGGCCGCGGTCGAGCAGGTCAGTGACCTGCTGGCGGAGCATAGCCATGCGCGCGTCGGTAGCCTTGCCGAGCTTTCTTGTACCGGGCATTGGGTTTTCCTCCTTACTGGTTGTCGTCGCTGGCCAGGCTCAGGCCCATCATGGCGAGCTTGTGCTCGACCTCTTCCAGGGACTTGCGGCCAAGGTTCCGGACCTTTATCATCTCGTCCTCCGTCTTGCTGATAAGGTCCTCGACGGTGTTTATATTGGCGCGTTTGAGGCAGTTGAAGCTGCGGACCGAGAGATCCAGTTCCTCTATCGTCATCTCCAGCACCTTGTCGCGCTGGGTCTCCACCTTCTCCACCACGGTGGAGCGGCTGCCCATGGCGTCCGACAGGTCGGTGAAGAGCGTGAAGTGGTCCACCAGGATTTTGGCGCCGAGGCTTATCGCGTCACGGGGGGAGATGGTCTTGTCCGTCCAGACCTCGATGGTCAGCTTGTCAAAGTCGGTCTGGTTGCCTACACGGGTGTTCTCCACCGCGTAGTTGACCTTGAGCACGGGGGTGTATATCGAGTCCACGGGGATGGTGCCGATTATCTGCTGCGGCCCCTTGTTCTTGTCCGCCGGGACATAGCCCCTGCCGTGGTCAAAGACGAGCTCCATGGAGAGGGAGGCGTCCGGGCCCAGGGTCGCGATGTGCAGCTCCGGGTTGAGTATCTCCACCTCTGCGTCCGCCTTGATGTCGCCCGCGGTCACCTCGCCCTCGCCCGCGGCCTCGATGTACACGGTCTTGGGCTCTTCGCTGTGCAGCCTGGCGATGATGCGCTTCACGTTGAGGACTATCTCGGTCACGTCCTCTTTCACGCCGGGTATAGTGGAAAATTCATGCTGTATGCCGGATATCCTGATGGACGTCACCGCCGTTCCGGGCAGGGACGAGAGCAGGACTCGGCGAAGAGAGTTGCCCAAGGTCGTGCCGTAGCCGCGCTCCAGCGGTTCAATGACATACTTGCCATAGGAATCGTCCGCCGGGGTCTCGATGCACTCGATGCGCGGCTTTTCTATTTCAATCATGTGCGAACTAACCCTCCTTTTTTTTCGTGGCGCCGAATGGGGCGCGTGGTTTGCAGCTTACCAATTGAGGGTTTGCCGTTTACTTGGAATAGAGCTCGACGATGAGGTGCTCCTCTATCGGCATGTCTATGTCCTCGCGGGTGGGCACCGCGACGACCTTGGCTATCATGTTGGCGGCGTCATACTCCAGCCAGCGGGGGGCCTGGCGGAAGGAGTTGGCCTCGACGTTGGCCTTTATCTTCTCCAGATTGCGGCTGGACTCCTTGGGGGCGATGACCATGCCCGGCTTCACCTGGAAGCTGGGGATGTTCACGCGGCGGCCGTTGACGGTGAAGTGGCCGTGGTTGACCAGCTGACGGGCCTCGCGGCGGGTGGCGGCGAAGCCGAGGCGGAACACCACGTTGTCCAGGCGGCGCTCTATCAGCACCAGCAGGTTGTCGCCGGTCTTGCCGGGCATGCGCGCGGCCTTCTCATAATAGGAGTGGAACTGCTTCTCCATTATGCCGTAGACGAACTTGACCTTCTGCTTCTCCTGCAGCTGGGTGGCGTACTCGCTCTTTTTCTTGCGCATCTGCCCGCCGGGCTTGCGCATCTCGGTGTTCTTCTTGTAATAGCCCATGGAGGCCGGGGAAATCCCCAGAGCGCGGCAGCGTTTGGCGATGGGCTGCGTATTCTTTGCCATTTTACGTTTCCTCCTTCACTTACACGCGGCGGCGCTTAGGCGGGCGGCAGCCGTTGTGCGGGATGGGGGTGACGTCCTTTATCATGGTGACCTCCAGACCGGCGGTCTGCAGGGCCCTGATGGCGGCCTCACGCCCCGAGCCCGGCCCCTTGACAAAGACCTCGACGGTCTTCAGCCCGTGCTCCATGGCGGCGCGGGCGGCCGTCTCGGCCGCGGTCTGGGCGGCGAAGGGGGTGCTCTTCTTGCTCCCGCGGAAGCCCATGCCGCCGGCGGAAGCCCAGGAGATGGCGTTGCCGTTCGTGTCGGTGACGGTGACCATCGTGTTGTTGAAGCTGGAGCTGATATGCACGGCCCCGCGCTCTATATTCTTCCGCTCCCTGCGGCGGGTGCGGACCTTTTTCTTAGGTGCTGGCATTACATATCCCTCCTTACTTCTTCTTGTTGGCTATGGTGCGCTTCGGGCCCTTGCGGGTGCGCGCGTTGGTCTTGCTGCGCTGGCCGCGGACGGGCAGGCCCTTCCTGTGGCGCAGGCCGCGGTAGCTGCCAATCTCGGTCAGGCGCTTTATGTCGAGCGCCACGGTGCGGCGGAGGTCGCCCTCCACCACGTAGTTGTGGTCGATGCACTCACGGATTTTGGCCTCTTCCTCGTCCGTGAGGTCCTTCACGCGGGTATCGGGGTTGATTCCGGTCTGCTCGAGGATTTTCTTCGCGCTGGTTCTGCCGATACCGTAGACATAGGTGAGGCCGATCTCTATCCTCTTGTCCTTGGGCAGGTCAACGCCGGCTATACGTGCCATCTTTCGCAATCATTCCTTTCAATGATTTCTCCGCGTTCTCTATGAGCGGAGGCTTGGTCCCGCCGGAGGGAGCCTCCGTTGCGCGCGGGGGTATATTTTCAGTGGGTGCTTGTTTTCTCAGCCCTGGCGCTGCTTGTGCTTGGGGTTCTCGCAGATCACCATGACCTTGCCGTGGCGCTTTATTATCTTGCACTTTTCGCACATCGGCTTGACTGAAGGCCTGACTTTCATTTAAGTTCCTCCTCTTTGGGCCTGGGGGATGTCCCCCGTTACTTCGATCTCCAGGTTATCCTCCCGCGAGTCAGGTCGTAAGGGCTCATCTGGATTGTGACCTTGTCGCCGGGCAGTATCCTGATGAAATTCATCCTGAGCTTGCCGGAGATATGTGCGAGGATGACGTGGCCTCCGCCTATGTCAACCTTGAACATCGTGTTGGGCAGGGACTCGACGACCGTGCCCTCAAGCTCGATTACATCGTCTTTTGCCAAGTACTATAACCTCCCTCTCGGCTGCGTCAAATGTCCTCCGCCATCGTGAGGATCTCGGGTTCGCCGTCCGTGATGAGTATCGTGTTCTCATAGTGGGCGGACAGCGAGCCGTCCACCGTCACGACCGTCCAGTCGTTGTCCAGGACGCGCACTTCATAGCCGCCCGCGTTCACCATGGGCTCTATCGCCAGGGTCATGCCCTTCACCAGCCTCGGCCCGTGCCCCGCCACCCCGAAATTGGGCACCTCGGGGTCCTCGTGGAGCTGGGCGCCCACGCCGTGGCCGACGTAGGAGCGCACCACCGAGTAGCCGTGGCTCTCGACATATTCCTGTATGGCGTGCCCGATGTCCGATACCCGGTTGCCGGGCTTGGCGAACTTGAGGCCCTCGAAAAAGCTCGCGCGCGTGACCTCAATCAGCCTGGCGGCCTCCGGCGTCACCTCCCCGCAGGGGAAGGTCCCGGCACAGTCGCCGTTGAAGCCGTGGATTTTGGCGCCCACGTCTATGCTGACGATGTCGCCGTCCTTGACCTTGTACGCGCCGGGGAAGCCGTGGATGACCTCGTCGTTGACCGAGATGCAGGCGCTCGCGGGGAATCCGCCATATCCGAGGAAGGATGGGATCGCGCCCGACTTTAGGATGAATCGCTTTATCTCTCTGTCGATCTCGTTCGTCGTCACGCCCGCAGAGACCATCTGCCGGCCTATGGATCTCGCCCCGGCGGTAATCCTGCAGGCGTGACGCATGAGCTCGATTTCGTGCGGGGATTTCACAACTATCATGGCTCTATCCCCAGCACTCTCACTATCTCGGCCGTGGTGGCCTCGATACTCGGTTGGTTCTTCACCGTCTTTAACTTGCCGCGTTCGGCGTAGAAGTTCAGAAGAGGCTCAGTCTCTCGGTGATACACCTCGAGGCGGTTCCTGACGGTCTCCGGGCTGTCGTCCTTGCGGATGGTCAGCTCGGAGCCGCAGTTGTCACAGATACCTTCGGTCCTGGGCGGCGCGGATACGACGTGATAGCTGGCGCCGCAGCCCAGGCAGGTCCTCCGCCCGGACATGCGCGCGATTATCGTCTCGTCGTCCACGTCTATACAGAGGGCGCAGTCCACGCCCACGCCGTCCTTCTCCAGGTGTTCGGCCTGGGGGATGGTGCGCGGCATACCGTCGAGGATATAGCCGCCGGCGCAGTCGCTCTCGGCCAGGCGCTCTTCGACTATGCCTATTATGACGTCGTCGGGCACCAGCTTGCCGTTTTCCACATACTCCCTGGCCTTCAGCCCCACGTGCGTGCCCTGCTTTATGGCCGCGCGCAGGATGTTGCCGGTGGAGATTACCGGTATGCCGAGCCTGCTGCTCAGTATGCCGGCCTGTGTGCCTTTCCCCGCCCCGGGGGCGCCTAACAGTATAAGCCTCATGTCCTTACCTCCTATTCGAGGAAGCCCTTGTAGTTGCGCATGAGCATCTGGGCCTCGATGGCGCGGACGGTCTCAATCGCAACACCCACAACTATGATTATGGACGTGCCGCCCAGGGATATGCCGGAGAGGGCGGGGGCGTCGGTGAAGCAGCCGATAAGCATGGGGATTACGGCAACGATACTGAGGTAAATGGCGCCGAACAGGGTGACCTTGTTCAGGACCTTCTTGATATAGTCGCTCGTCGGCTTGCCCGGGCGGATGCCGGGGATGAAGCCGCCGTTCTTCTTCAGGTTGTTCGCTATCTCCACGGGGTTGAACTGGATGGTGGAGTAGAAGTAGCTGAAGAAGATGATGAGCAGGAAGTAGATTATCGCGTAGGGCACGGTGTTCGTGTTGAACACGTGCTCCATCAGCCAGGAGTCCTGCCAGCTGGGCACGAAGGCGCAGATGGTGGCGGGGATCGCGGCTATGGTGGAGGCAAAGATGATGGGCATGACGCCGGACATGTTCACCTTCATCGGCAGGTGCGTGCTCTGGCCGCCGTAGAGCTTGCGGCCCACGACGCGCTTGGAGTACTGCACCGGCAGGCGCCTCTCGGCGTCGTTGACGATGACGATGAGAACGATTATCAGCAGGGCGCCGATGATAACCAGCAGCAGGGCCCACCAGGCCAAAGAGCCGGAGCTGACGTTGGACACCATGGTGCCCACGGAGCTGGGGAAGCGGGCGATTATGCTGGCGAACAGTATGACGGATATGCCGTTGCCCACGCCGAACTCGGTTATCTGCTCGCCCATCCACATTATCAGCGCGGAGCCGGCCATGAAGGTCATGATAATGACTACGGCGGGCCAGATGCCGCTCTCGGTGAGCATGCTCTGTCCGTTCATGCCGTTGCGGATGAGGGTGTAGTAGCCGAAGCCCATGACCAGGCCGATGCCCACGGTGGTGTAGCGGGTGATGGAGGCCAGCTTCTTGCGGCCCTCCTCGCCGCCCTCCTTCTGCAGCCGCTCCAGGGCCGGGATGGCGATGGTGAGCAGCTGGATGATGATGGACGCGTTGATATAGGGCTGTATGCTCAGCGCGAATATCGTGGCCATGGAGAAAGAGCCGCCGGACATGGTGTTCCACAGGCCCAGTATGGTGTTGTTGACCGAAGTGAAGTAATCAGCCAGCAGTTCGCTGTCGACGTACGGGACGGGCACCGCGTTGCCGAGGCGGTAGATGAGTACGATGAACAGGGTGAAGAGTATCTTCTTCCGCAGCTCGGCTATGGCCCACGCGTTCTTCAGGGTCTTGAGCACCTTATACCACCTCGGTCTTTCCGCCTGCCGCCTCTATCTTTTGCTTTGCAGATTCGGAGAAGGCGGAAGCCTTTACGGTCAGTTTCTTTTCCAGGTTGCCGTTGCCCAGCACCTTCACGCCGTAGACGCACTTGGAGATGACGCCGGCGCTCAGCAGCGCGGCGGCATCGACCTCGGCGCCGTCCTCGAAGCGGTTGAGGGCCGCCACATTCACGGCCTCCAGCGGCTGGGCGAAGATGTTGTTGAACCCGCGCTTGGGGATACGCCTGGCAAGGGGCATCTGTCCGCCCTCGAAGCCGACGCGGACGCCGCCGCCGCTCCTGGCTTTCTGGCCCTTGTGGCCGCGCCCTGCGGTCTTGCCGTTTCCACTGCCGTGGCCCCTGCCCTTACGCCAAGCCTTTTTGGCGCTGCCGGGCGCGGGGGAAAGCTCGCTTAACTTCATTGCGTACCCTCCTTATTCTTCGGTGACCTGGAGGAGATAGCCTATCTGGGCTATCTTACCCCTTGTCTGGGGATTGTCGGGCTGCACGGTCTCGTGACCGGGCTTGTGGAGCCCGAGGGAGTGGGCGGTGGCGATGTGCTTGTCGTGGCGCCCGTTGAGGCTCTTGACGAGCTTTATCTTGAGATTCTTGGCCATTGCTCTGCCCTCCTCAACCAACTATCTCTTCGGGGGTCTTGCCCCTGTAGACAGCGATCTGCTGCGCGTCCCTCAGGGACTGGAGGCCGGCCATGGTGGCGGCGACCACGTTCTGGGGGTTGTTGGAGCGCAGGCACTTGGTGCGGATGTTGCGGATGCCGGCGGCCTCCATCACGGCGCGGACCGCGCCGCCGGCGATGACGCCGGTGCCTTCCGGGGCGGGCTTGAGCAGCACACGGCCGGCGCCGAAAGCGCCGATGACCTCGTGGGGGATGGTCGTGCCGTGGAGGGTGATGGTGACGATGTGCTTCTTGGCATCCTCGAGGCCCTTGCGGATGGCCTCGGAGACCTCGTTGGCCTTGCCCAGGCCATAGCCCACGCGGCCCTTGCCGTCGCCCACGACGCAGAGCGCCGAGAACTTCATGACGCGGCCGCCCTTGACGGTCTTGCTGACGCGGTTGAGGGAAACCACCTTTTCGGTGAACTCAGAGGGCTCCTCGTTGCGGCCCCTGCGGTTGTCACGCCTGTCGTTGTTGTAAGCCATGCTTGTTTCCTCCTCCCGCTCAGAACTGCAGGCCGCCCTCGCGGGCAGCCTCGGCCAGGGCCTGCACGCGGCCGTGATAGAGGTAGCCGCCGCGGTCGAAAACGACCTGCTCTATGCCCTTGGCGATGGCGCGCTCGGCGATGAGCTTGCCTATCTGCTTGGCGGACTCGATGTTGCCGCCGCCCTCAAAGCCCTTCTCGACGGAGGAGGCGGAGCAGAGCGTGTGCCCCGCGACGTCGTCGATTATCTGGCAGTAGATGTTGTTCTCGCTCCTGTAGACGCTCAGGCGGGGACGCTCCGGGGTGCCGGAGATCTTGGCGCGGACGCGCTTATGCCGCTTGATGCGCTGAGCCTTGGTATTGGGTCTTTTTATCATTTAAAGCGCACCTCCCCTTATTTCGCGCCGGTCTTGCCTTCTTTGCGGCGGATGTGCTCGTAGTCGTACTTGATGCCCTTGCCCTTATACGGCTCGGGGGGACGCTTGTTGCGCACATCGGCGGCAAACTGGCCGACCTTCTGCTTGTCGATGCCGTGGATAACTATGTGGTTGGCATCGGGGACGTCGATCTTCACATCGGCGGTCTCCTTGACTATCACGTCGTGGCTGTAGCCGAGCTTCATGACGAGCTCCTCGCCCTTCTTCTCAGCGCGGTAGCCGACGCCGTTTATCTCGAGCTTCTTGGAAAACTCGTGGGTGACGCCGTGGACCATGTTGTTCAGCAGGCTGCGGGTCAGGCCGTGCAGGCTGCGGTTGGCCTTGGTGTCGTCGGGACGCGTGACGTGAAGCACGCCGTTCTCCTCGGTGATGGTCATGGCCGGGCACAGGGCCTGGGTGATGGAGCCCTTGGGGCCCTTCACGGTGACCACGTTGCCCTCGGCGACGCTGACTTCAACACCGGCGGGGATGGTGATGGGTTCTCTTCCTATTCTCGACATCTTTCCGCCCTCCTTACCACACGAAAGCAAGGACTTCGCCGCCGACGTTCTCTTTGCGAGCGCGCTTGTCGGTCATGACGCCCTTGGACGTGGAGATTATGGCAATGCCGAGCCCCTTGAGGACGCGGGGCAGCTCGTCGGCACCGGCGTAGACGCGCAGGCCGGGCTTGGAGACGCGGCGGAGGCCCTGGATGGCCTTCTCCTTGCCGGGGAGATACTTGAGGGTGATGCGGATGATGCCCTGGGTGCCGTCGTCGATGAGCTGGAAGTTCTTGATATAGCCCTCCTCCAGGAGTATCTCGGCTATGGCCTTCTTCATCTTCGACGCGGGGACGTCCACCGTCTCATGCTTGGCGCTTCCGGCGTTGCGGATACGGGTCAGCATGTCGGCAATGGGGTCTGTGATTTGCATTGTTTTTCCTCCTTGTTCAGAGTTACCGCGCTTTGCGGTTACCGGCGGCGAGGTTCCGGAGCAATAGGCCCGCGCCGATTGACCTCGGCCTTTCGTCGCCGTGCGGGGGCGTATCCATGCTCGGCGGGTTTTACCCCGCCGTTGCATACTTTCAAATCCGGCGCCGGGTAAGCGGTAAATTCGCGTCAGACGCTCACGATGTATGGCGTGAATTTACCAGGGCGCCGCGTCTGCAGGAAATTCTCGTCAGACGAAGTGCGCGGAGGGAAGCCGTATTGAGATACGGCGACCGACGCTCACGATGTATGGCGTGAATTTACCAGG
>CALWYL010000027.1 GCA_944385765.1 uncultured Oscillospiraceae bacterium | reverse complement strand
GCTTTTCTTCATGCCTATGGGCACGGTGAACACGTCCAGCGCCCCTCTCTCCAGGAGCAGCTCCATGGCAAAGCCCAACTCCTCCGGTGTGGCGTCGTCGATGTTGCATCTGAGCTCGCTTATGCTCTTGAGCTCTCGCTCCGCCTCGCCCAGAAACACCCTCAGGCAGTTTGCCCTGCCGAAGTCGCGCGTCCCCAGCCCGGTGCCTATGGCCTCCACGGTCATCAGCGGCATGTTCCCAAAGCTGTCGGCGAAGTGCCCGATGAGAGCCGCGCCCGTAGGCGTGCACATCTCGCCCTCTATGTCCCCGGCGTACACCGGCACGCCCTTGAGCAGCGCCGCCGTGGCCGGGGCGGGCACGGGCAGGACCCCGTGGGCGCAGTTCACCGTCCCATATCCGGTCCTCACAGGCGAGACCACCACCCTCTCAGGCGCAATCTCCTCCATCAGCAGCGAGACGCCCACCACGTCGGCTATGGCGTCCAGCGCCCCCACCTCGTGGAAGTGCACCAGCTCCACGTCCCTGCCGTGGGCGGAGGCCTCCGCCGCGGCTATGGCCCTGTACACCCCGCAGGCGTCCTCGCGCACCCTCTCGGATACCGGCAGGGCGCTTATCAGCTCCAGCACGTCGCCCAGATGCGGCCCGTGATGGTGGTGCCCGTGGCCGTGAGCCTCTCCCTGCGAGTGGCTGTGGGCGTCCTCCTCCTGCCCGCGCACGCTCACGGCCGCATGGGTCCCGGACATACCGTGGCTCTCCGCGCGCGTGAGCTCCAGCTCAACTCCCGGCAGGCCCAGCCCGCGCATGCGCCGCACAAAGGCCTCGCGGTCCGGTATCAGCTCCGAGAGCGCCGCCATCAGCATGTCCCCGGCCGCGCCCATGGCGCATTGTATATACAGCGTCCTCATTTTTTGCCCTTCCTCACAGGTGGTTTATCATGCTGGCCAGATAGCCCGCCCCGAAGCCGTTGTCTATGTTCACCACGGACAGCCCGCTGGCACAGGAATTCAGCATGGAGAGCAGCGCCGCCACTCCCCCGAACGACGCCCCGTAGCCCACGCTGGTGGGCACGGCTATAACGGGGCAGTCGGCCAGCCCGCCGATAACGCTGGGCAATGCCCCCTCCATCCCCGCCACGGCCACGATGCACCTGGCGGTGACTATGTCGTCCGCGTGCTCGAGCAGCCGGTGTATGCCGGAGACGCCCACGTCGTACAGCCGCTTTACCCGGTTGCCCAGGGCCTCGGCCGTCAGCGCGGCCTCCTCCGCCACCGGTATGTCCGTGGTGCCGCCGGTGGCCACCACTATGGTGCCCACGCCGTCCGGCTCCGGCATCTCCCCGGCTATGCCCACGCGGGACACCGGGTCGTATTTGAGCTCATGCTCCCCGGCACAGTAGTCCGCCGCCTCCTGGGACATGCGCGTGGTGAGCACCGTGGGCACGCCGCTGCCCATGAGGGCCCCGATGATTTTCGATATCTGCTCCGGGGTCTTTCCCGCGCCGTAGATGACCTCCGCCGCGCCCTGTCTGAGCTCCCGGTGCAAATCCACCCGGGCAAATCCCAGCTCCTCTATGGGCTCCAGCTTCAGCCGCGTCAGGGCCTCCTCCGCCGTGAGGCGGCCGCCCTCCACCTCCTTCAATATGTCAAGCACTGCCTTTTTCTTCACGTAAACACCTCTTATCCCATATCCGGGAGCGCCGCAGGCGCTCCCATGTCAGTTTAGCAGAGCAGTCAACAACGGTCAACATCCTCCATGGCCTGGGGAGCGAACTCCCCGCTCTCGTCCTTCAGCTTGCGGAAGGCGTGTTTTATGGCGTCCGGGCTGCCGAAGGCCCCGGCCTTGGTCACCATCTTCAGCCCGTCGGCCCTGCCGCCCATCAGCCTCATCATGGGTATGCCCACGCTGACCTCGGAGAGTATCTCGGAGCCGGCGGCCCCCAGGCTCTCCAGCAGTCCCAGGGCCGTGTCCCCCCCGGTGACGAACACCCCGGAGACTGAGCACTGCGACAGCACTTCCGCGGCCATCTCGCCCATGGTATAGCGCACATAGTCGCTCACCTCCGCCAGCGTCATGCCCTGGCGCTCGCCCTCGGCCCTGGACTCGTCCAGCTCGCCGCGGGAGAGCGTGCTGCTGCTCACCAGCATCGTGTCCCTGCCGGAGCGCAGGCTCTCAGCCGCCTCGCGGACATAGGCCTCCGGGCCCTTTTCCCCGGATAGCAGCTGGTGGAAGGGCACCACCACCGTCTTCACGCCCACGGCCGCCGAGGAGCGCACCTGCCCGCCCGTCGCCTCGCTCAGGCTGCCTATGACCCCCAGCACGGGCGGCGTGCGGCGCTCCAGCTCCATGATGTTGTCCGCCAGGGCCGAGGTGCCTATCCAGAGCACCCTCCGCCCCGTGTCCAGGGCGCCCGCTATTATCAGCCGCAAATCCTCGTCGGTGACGGCGTCAAAGGTGAACACCCTGCCGCCGGAGAGGTCAAATCCCCCGCGCACCCGCTCCAGCGGTATATGGTGCACCTGCACCCCGTAGGCCGCCGCGAGCAGGCGGGCGATGTTGTCCTCGTGCACCGGGTTCTTGGGGTCTCCCGCCAGCTCCGTATGCGAGAGCGGCACCCCCTTCAGCCGGTGCACTCCCCCCTCCGTCGTGCGCCCCATGGCGGGCAGGGCGGGGGCGAAGATTACCAGCTCCGGCCGGTAGAGCTCATCCAGCACCGCCGACTCCGCGGCGATGTTCCCTCTCAGCGAGGGGTCGACCTTCTTGATGACATACTTGTAGTCGTCGAAGCGCAGCTCACCGCAGGCCAGGCGCATGACCTCCGCGGCCTCCTCCGCGCCCACGCCCCGACTCTCCGTGTCCACCACCACGCAGCCCTCGTCCTCCGGCGGCTTTCTGCCGGCGAAGATGACGCTGGTGCGCAGTCCGCGGCGCTTGAGCTGCACCCCGGTGTCGTTCGCGCCCGTGAAGTCGTCCGCTATTATGAGATACCTGTCCATTTTCTCTCCTTCCCCGCTGTCCATGTCCCCGTCCCCATCCGGGGCACCTACATCCCCGCCAGGCGCAGCGCGCGCAGTATGTTCTCAAAGGCAAAGGCCAGGTTTTCCTCCGAGCGCCCTCTGAGCAGGGCAAAGTCCTGCGGCAGACGGTTTATGGGGAACACCGCGCTCACTCCCTCTCCGTACACCGCGTCCACGTCGTAGTCCGCTCCGCCCACTACGGCGATAACGGGCTTTCCCTGGGCGGACGCGCGCCTGGCGACGCCTATGACCACCTTGCCTCTCAGGCTCTGGGAGTCCAGCTTCCCCTCCCCGGTGAATATCACGTCCGCGTCGCGTATCTCCCTGTCAAAATCCACGGCGTCCAGCACGGCCTCGATTCCCATCTGCAGCCTGGAGCCGAAGAATGCCGCCATGCCGGCGCCCATGGCCCCGGCGGCGCCGGCCCCCGGCAGGCCGGAGACGTCCACGCCCAGGTCACGCCGCATCACGGCGCACAGGTGCCTCAGCCCGGCGTCCAGCTCCTCCACCATCGCCGCGTCGGCCCCCTTCTGCGGCCCGAATATATGCGCCGCCCCCTGCGGCCCGTACATCGGGTTGTCGATGTCGCACATGGTCACAATCTCCGCGCTGCGCAGCGCGGAGTCCAGCCCGCTCACGTCAATGGACGCCACATCCCGCAGCGTGCCGCCCACCGGCACGAAGCTCTCGCCGGCCGCGTTGAGGAACTGCACCCCGGCCGCGGCCGCGGCCCCGCAGCCGCCGTCGTTGGTGGCGCTGCCGCCCAGGCCCATGATTATCTTCTCCGCCCCTCTGCGCGCGGCGTCCACCATCAGCTGCCCCACGCCGTAGGTCGTGGCGGCGGAGGGGTCCGGGTGTTCGCCCGCCAGGGGCAGCCCGGCGGCGGCGGCCATCTCTATCACCGCCGTGCGCCCGCCGTCAGTCAGCCCGTAATACGCCTCCACCCCGCCGCCGAACGGGCCGCTCACGCGCAGAGTTACGCGCTCCCCGCCCAGCGCCGTCAAAAAGGCGTCCACGCTCCCCTCGCCGCCGTCGGCCACAGGTATCGACCTCACCTCGCAGCCGGGGAACACACGCGCTATCCCCTCACCCATTATCTCACAGATTCTGCTGGAGGTCACGGTGCCCTTGAACGAATCCGGGATAATCACGGCCTTTTTCATGCTAAACTCTCCCCACACTGAAAATAAGCGCCGGCCCGGCCGGGCCGGCGCATGGCATAGCCGGTGTCTGCGCGCCGCCGACGGCGCTCTCAGTCCGTATTTTTCCTCCCATCCAGGTCCAGCACGACATGTCCGAACATCGGCTTCAGCGCGGAGAGTATCTCTCCCCGCAGCTCTGCGGCCAGCGCCAGCTGCCCCTCCGGCAGCTCCAGCCGTGCGGAGTCGCCCGCCAGCCTCACCCTCAAGTCGGAGAATCCCAGCGCCCTCAGCGCGTCCTCTGCGCGCTCCACGCGCTCCAGCGCCCCACGGGTTATCGCCACCCCAGTTGGTATGCGCGTGGCCAGGCAGGCGTACGACGGCTTCTCCGCCGTAAAGAGCCCCGCCTCGCGCGAGAGCTCCCGGACGCGGCGCTTGCTGATGCCGCATATTCTCAGGGGCGACAACACCCCCAGCTCCCCCATGGCCCTCATCCCCGGCCGGTCGTCCGAGCGGTCCGAGGCGTTCGTCCCGTCGATGACCACGCCGTATCCATCTGCCGCCGCGCGGCGCGCGATGGCGGAGAAGATGGCCCTCTTGCAGTGATAGCACCTGTCGGGCCCGTTTTTCGCCACCTCCGGCAGCGAGAGCACGTCCAGCTCCAGCACGGAGAGCTCCGCGCCCAGCTCAGCGGCCAGGCGCCTGGCGTCCTCCAGCTCAAAGCGCGGCTGAAAGGGCCCCCTCACAAAGTAGGCCCTCACATCTGCCCCCAGCCTCCGCGCCTCATAGAGCAGCAGCGCGGAGTCCGTCCCGCCCGAGAAGGCGAGCGCGCACCGGGGATAGCGCGCGAAAAACTCCCCCAGCTCAGTCATATCCAGCAGTACGGCACGCGGCAGAAGCTCATGCACAGCTGCGCCGCGCACAGGCCCATGCACAGCCGGCCCGCGTTGCCGCCGCTCATGGGGAAGCCGGCCCTGTGGCTGGAATACACGGTCCCGCCGTACTGCAGCTCCTCCAGCAGGCTCTGATAGTCGCCGTTCCCCGGCTCCATCTGCACGGCTCTCTGCGCGTATTCCATGGCCGTTATCTTGTTGCCCATGCCGGAGTTGGCTATGGCGGCCAGGTAGTACCAGCGCGCGTCCCTCTCGGCCGCCGGCACGGCCGAGAGCGCCGTGAAGGCCTCGGTGAAGTGCCCGGCGCGGATGTAGTTCTCCGCCGCGCGGTACTCCGTCCGCTCGTTCTGCTCGTAACGCTGCTGATATCCGCCGCCCCAGGCCTGCTGCCAGGCCGTCCAGGGGTCGCTCCAGTCGCCGCTCTGCTGCTGGCCATAGCCGTAACCGTAGCCGCCGGCTCCGCCGCTCCTGTATCTGTCCGCCTCGCCGCTCTTTATGGCGTCGTAGGCGGCGTTTATCTCGTTCATTTTCTCAGCCGCAGCCTTGTTCCCGGGGTTGCGGTCGGGGTGGTATTTTTTCGCCAGGGTGCGGTATGCCGTCTTGATTTCCTCGTCGCTGGCGTCGCGCGACACTCCGAGGACCTCATATGGGTCACGGTTCAACGGCGGCTCCCCCTTCCTTCTCGTTTCTTTTCTCCATCTCCATATTGTATCGCAGCCACACGCCTGAGTAAAGTACGTTTCGCATGATGTCCACGTCCTTCACCAGCGGCAGATGCTCGAACAGCGCGGCCGCCTCGCCTATCAGCATGGTGAGCATGGCGCGCAGCTCCTCCCCGCTCTTGTCCCGCGCGTACTCGCTGAGCGGGTTGTATCTCCCGTGCGTCCTGTCCTCCGGCAGGTCCACCACCGCGTCCATCACATACACGAACTCACCCAGCTCCTCGCCCAGACGGCGCACTCTCTGGCCCCAGAGTTCGTCCAGCCCGTAGTCGAACACCTCTCCCAGCAGCCGCCCGAAACAGCGCGCGCCGGCGTCCGGGTCTGTCTCCCCCCGGGACTCCAGCTCGGAGAGCTCCCCGATGCGCTCTTCGATATACGCGCATCTCTGCGGGTATCGCTCCTTGACCCGCTCATAGGCGCCTCTCAGCGCCCCGGCCTCCGCCCGGCGTATCACGCGACGCTCGTCGCGCCAGTCGTCCAGGAAATTCAGGTAGGCCAGCGCCACGGTCATGTCCGCGGCGTAGTCTGTAAAGCGGTTGACGCACCAGACATGCTCATTTATCGGGTGCATGAAGCACCTCTCCGTCCCCTGCTCCTCCTCCGGCTCGCACATGGACGAGAGCAGGAGCACCAGGAAGGTCATGTCGTAGTTGAGCGTCAGCCTGGCGAGCGAGCCGTGCCGGCTCTTGAGCGAGCGGCAGAGCCCGCAGTAGACCGCCCTGTAGCGCTCCACCTGCTCGTCGCTCATGTTGTCCCGGTCTGCTATCACATAGCCGAACATATCAGGTGTTCCTTATGAAAGATGTCCCGCACTTGCGGCAGACCACCTTGATTTTGCCCTTTCCCCGCGGCACCCGCAGCATGGTCCGGCATGAGGGGCAGCGGAAGAACCTGTAGTCCCTTCTCTGCCTCCATCTCTCCCTCAGCCCCTTGAAATAGCCGCGTATATTGGCCGTCGCGCGCAGATATTTCTCGTTTTCCGCCCTGCGCTTATAGACATTGCGTGAAAAAACGCGGAAATAGACATAGATTACGCCCAGGATGGCCAAAAACCAGATTGCCATCCTGGCGTCCGTGTCCATGAACATGGATATGACCAGCGCGACGCACGCCACGATTGACACGAAACGCGAGAGCTGGTCGCTCCCGTTCCGCCCCACCATGAACCTTGCTAATTTTTCCCGCATCTAGCTTCACCCTTTTGCTGGAATATATAGTAACTGCCCTTGCGGGCTCCGATTTACAGCCATTATATTAGCACTTGCCTGCCATTGATTTATCAATAATCTGTGAATTTGCACGCTCACACGGCAAAATACGCCTCGATGTCGGCCCTTTTTGCCCGGCAGGAGCCCTGTATCATGGTCTTGTTGCCGCCGCCGCGCCCACAGAGCGCCGCGTTTATGTCCCCCGCGGCGGAGCGCAGGTTGGCGCTGAGGCTGCCTATTATGTAGCGGTAGTCCCCGTCCTCTCCGCAAAAGGCCGCGCAGACGCCGCCGGCCAGCTGCATCCCGGAGTTGACCAGTTCCCTCAGCGACACCATGTCCATGTCCCGCTCGAATATGCAGATGTTGCCCTCCGTGGGCCTGAGCGCGGCGGATTTGAGCTGCATCAGCTCTTTTTTCAGCGCCGTCAGCGCGGAGTGCTCCTCCGACCGCTCGGCGAGAGAGCGCCTCACCGCCGCCGCCGTCTCCAGCCGCTTGGCGGAGAGCGCCGCCGAGATGGAGGAGTTCTGCACATAGACCTCGGCGCAGTCGCGGTATGCCGCCTCGCCCGCCAGGACTGTCAGGCGCATGCCGCCCCGGTGGCGCATGTAGTCGACCACCTTTATCAGCCCCACCTCGCCCGTGCGGGACACATGCGGCGCGCAGCAGGCGCAGAGGTCCACTCCCTCTATCTCCACCAGCCTCACCAGGCCGCTGAGCTCCTTTTTGCTGCGGAAATCCAGCTTCTCCAGCTCATCCCGGCCCGGCAGCAGCGTGCGCACCGGCGCGTCGCGCCAGACTGCCCGATTTGCCTCCAGCTCCACCAGCCCTATGTCCCGGGGCGTGAGCTCGCCGGAGAAATCCAGCGTCATGCCGCTCTCGCCCATGTGGAAGCCGACATTGTCATAGCCGAACAGGCGGTGCACCGTGCCGGAGACGATGTGCTCTCCGGAGTGCGACTGCATCCGTGCGAAGCGCATGTCCCAGTCAAGCACGCCCTCAACTTCCGCGCCCGGCTCCAGCGGCCCGGGCAGGATGTGCGCGATGTCCCCCTCGTCGGTCTCCCGCAGCGAGAGCAGCCTCATTCCGCCCAGCGTACCGCCGTCCGCCTCCTGTCCTCCCCCTCCGGGGAAGAAGGCCGTGCCCTCCAGGCGCACGTCGAACCCGCCCTCACAGCTCTCGCAGGACACAACGCGCGAAACAAAACGCGCCAGGTGCCCGTCATTATAGTAAAGCCTCTCGGTCAAGCTAAACACCTCAAGGCCGAAGTTTACCACATTTCACCGCGATTTTCAACTGATATATGCCCGCCGGCGCACCCACGGCGCAAAAAATCCCCACTTTCCGCTCCCCGCGTCCCGCTCTGCGCTCCCAATCCCCCGCCGGCGTCCCCCCTCATGCCCGCCGCCCGCCATGGAGCTGCCCCGCTTGTATTTCTTGACGCGCGGCGGCGCTTATTATATACTTAGCACCAGCCCAACTATTGGAGGCGACACATGAAGATACTCTACCTCATCAACTACGCGGGCAAGGCCGGCACGGAGAAATACGTGGAAAACCTGGTGCGCATCTTCACCGGGGCCGGGCACGAGTGCCATTTCGCCTACTGTGTGCCCGGCGAGCTCAGTGAAAAGATGGCCGCCATGCGCATCCCCTCCCTGCGGCTGGAGCTGGGCCGCTCCGGCGCGCTCAGCGCCCCCCGCCGCCTCGCCGCCTACTGCGCCGGGCACGGCATCGAGGTGATACACGCCCAGTACCCGCGGGAGAACATCATCGCCCTGCTCTCGCTGAGGCACAACCCCGCGCCGCGCGTGGTTTACACCAACCATCTCACCATCCGCTCCGGCCTCCGCTGGAGGCTGCTCAACCGCATTTTCACCCCCCGCGACCACCGGATAATCGCCGTCTGCCGGGAGGGCCGCGACATCATGGTGCAAAACGGCGTCTGTCCGGAGCGCATCGAGGTGATATACAACGGCGTGGAGCCGTCGCGCAGCCGTGTGCGCGACACCGCGGCCCGCACGGGCCTCGGCGTCTCCGAGGACGACTTCATGCTCACCATCCTCGCGCGCTACGCGCCGGAAAAGGGGCTGGACTTCCTGCTGGACTCCCTCGCGCGTCTCAGGGAGCTGACGGACGAGCCCTTCCGCTGCGTCATCTGCGGCGACGGCGAGGGCTATGAGGCCATCGCGGCCAAAAAGCAGTCCCTGGGCCTGGGCGGAGTGGTCGTGCAGGCGGGTTTCCGCCGCGACACGGCGGACATACTGCGCGCCTCCGACCTCTATCTGAACACCAGCAGCTGCAACGAGGCCATGAGCTTTGCCATTTTGGAGGCCATGAACGCCGGCCTGCCCCTGGTCGTCACCGACGTGGGAGGCAACCGGGACCTGGCCGAGACGAACACCGTCTGCGGCCGCGTGGTCCCCTACGGCGACACGGAGGGCTTCGCCCGGGCCATCCTGGAGATAATGGAGGACGGCGCCCTGCGCGAGCGGCTGGGCGCGGCCGCCGGGCGCAAAATCGACGAGGAATTCGACCTCAACAAGCTGGCGTGGGATGTCTTCCGCGCCTACCAATAAAATGTCAACTCCGGAGGTAATTGAGAAATGATAGACGAAAAAGGCAGACTGTTCGGCAAGGTCAACATAGTGGACCTGCTGATAATCATCATCGTCCTCGCCGCTGCGGCCTTCATCGGCATGAAGGTCCTGGGCCCGGACAGCGCCGCCGCCAACACCCAGGACGTGCGCATCACCATGTTCTGCGAGGAGTCCCCCACCTTCGTGGTGGACCAGCTGGAAGCCGGCTGCGAGGCCTGGGACTCCGCCAATCAGGTCACCCTGGGCAAGCTCATCGAGTGGACGACCGGCGACTCCATGAGCGCCATCACCGACGCCAACGGCGAAGTGGTGGAGATTTCCCGCGAGGGCTACCGCTCCGTGCGCCTGGTCTGCGAGGGTACGGGCGTGGTCAGCGACCGCGGCGTCACCATCGGCGGCGTGCTCTACGGCGTGGGCCAGTCCGCCAGCGTCTATTTCGGCAACTGCAAGCTCTTTCTGGACATCGCGGGCATAGAGGTCATCGAGTGAGGGCGCGCGTGAATCTGTAAAAGCGGGGTGAGATGAATTGCTTCGCGCAAGCGTCCTCGGCAAACTGTACTCATATTGGCTCTGCAGCGCCATATTCAACATCCTTCGCGGCATCTACCGCCCATTTTCCCGCGCCTTCCGGCACAGCGCCGCCGTGCGCTTCCTCGCACGGGCGCCCCGGATAGAGATATACTACAAAAACAGCCTTACCGGCCGCGCCATCGAGGCCGTCTGGCGCTGGCTATTGGGTATTTTCAGCAATCTCATGGCCGCGCTGAAAGCTCCGGCCCGCGGCAGCTTGCTCGTCCGTTGGGGTTCGGGCTCGCATTTCTGCAGCCTGGAGTTCCTCATGTGCGCCTTCGTCTTCGCAATGTTCTGCGCGCCGCACTCCCTCTGGTCTAATTCCTACGCCCTTTTGGGCGCCGCCGGGCTCTTCGGGCTCTATTTCCTGATGTCCGCCGCCGGTGCGCGGGAGGGCGTGAGCCCATTGGAGCTGGGCTTTCCCTTCCTGCTCTTCGTCGTCGCCTGCCTGCTCAGCCTGGGTTTCACCAGCGACCTGGCGGACAGCGTGAGGGTTCTGCTCTTTTTCGCCGCGGCCTTCCTCATGACCTATGTGTTCATGGCGGACCTGACGGACATCGGCCGCATGGAGCGCCTGATGAAGTGGATGTACTTCGCCGTGCTGGCGACGTCGCTCTACGCCGTCGCCCAGCGCTTCATGGGCGTGGAGGTCAGCGCCTCGTACACCGACCTGGAGCTGAACGTCGGCGTGCCCGGCCGCGTCTACTCCACGCTGGACAACCCCAATAACTATGCCGAATTCCTCGTGCTATTCACCCCTCCCAGCGTGGCCTGGGCCATGCAGAGGAGGAATCCCACGGCCCGCCTCTTCGCCTGCGGGGCCCTGGCCCTGCCCATGCTGGCGCTCATCATGACCTATTGCCGCGGCGGCTGGCTGAGCATCGCGGTCTCCGCGCTGGTGTTCGTCTACTATCTGGACAAGCGCCTGATACCCGTGGGCCTTGTCGCCTGCATACTGCTCGTGCCCTTCCTGCCGGACAGCATCATGACCCGCATCTCCACCATCTTCAACTCGCACGACAGCTCTGCCAACCACCGCCTGGTCACCTGGCAGGGCATACTGCACATCATAGGAGACTACGGACTCACCGGCATCGGCATGGGCCCCAACACCTTCGCCCATCTCTACCCCGAATACGCCCTGCAGGGCGCCACCAAGGGCGTCTACCACTCGCAGATGCTCTATCTCGAGCTCTTTGTCGAGTGGGGCGTCGTGGGCTTTGTCAGCTTCATGTGGCTCATGCTGCGCCACGTGAAGGACAGCTGCTTCGCCGTCGTGCATGCCCGCTCGCGCTCTCTGCGCTATGCCCTCATGGGCACCTGCTCCGCCTTCTGCGGCATCGCCGTGCTCTCGGTTTTCGAGTACATCTGGTTCTATCCCCGCGTGCTCTTCGCCTTTGCCATAGTTTTGGGAATGGGCATGGCCGGGGTGCGCCTGGCCGTCAGGCGGACGTAAAGCGTAAAAAAAGGAGCTCCACCCCGGGTGGAGCTCCTTTTTTGTCCTGTCATGAGCCGAATTTGAATATGATGCCCACTATCGCGCTGCCCAGTATGTACACCACCGGGTGCAGGCCCTTCGTGGGCTTTATGAGGTTGGTCATCACCCAGATGACCACGGCCAGAGCTATGGCCGGCCAGGAGAAGAGATCAAGCAGGTCGCCGGTGCTTTTGAAGAGGTCCATGTTCAGCAGCGCAATCTCCACCACCGAGATACCGGCCACGGCGATGAGCGCCGTGGAGGCGGGGCGCAGTCCATAGAACGCCGCGTCCATGTATCTGTTCCCCCGGAACTTCTCCAGGAAGTGGACCACTATGAGCACCACGGTCACGCCCGGGAGTATGGTCCCCAGCGTCGCTATGAACGCCCCGGGGATTCCGCACACCTCGTATCCCACGTAGGTGGCCATGTTTATGCCTATGGGCCCCGGAGTGGACTCGCTGACCGCCAGCATGTCCGCTATCTGCGCGTAGTCAAACCAGCCTGTGCTGTCCGCCAGGTCGTAGAGGAACGGCAGCGCGGCCATGCCGCCGCCGACGGCGAAGATGCCTATCTTGAAAAACTCCCAGAAGAGCCGCAGCAGCGTCAGTATCATCCCCCGCGCGCCTCCTCTCCCCTGCCGGCGCACTTTGAGGATATCACGGAGATGGCCACGCCGGCGACGGCCGCCGCCACCACCAGCAGCACCGGAGACACGTCCGTGAACAGGGACAGCGCGCATATGGGCAGGAATATGAGGAAAAAGCACTTCCAGTCCACCATCGCGCTCTTCCACAGCTTAACCACGGCGTTGACTATCAGTATGACCACGCAGACGCGCACGCCGGCGAAGGCGTCCTGCACCACGCTGTAGTGCGTAAAGGCCGAGAGGAACATGGCAATCAGGGTTATTATGACCAGCGAGGGGACCGTGGAGCCCACTGCGGCCACAATGCCGCCCTTTATGCCCTTGAGCTTGCGCCCGATGAAGGCGGAGGTGTTCACCATGATGATGCCCGGCAGGCACTGGGCCATTGCGTAATAGTCCATTACCTCCTCTTCGGTCGCCCAGCCGTATTTCTCTATTATATCTCTCTGCAATATTGGCAGCATGGCATAGCCGCCGCCAAATGTGAGCCCTCCCACCTTGATAAAGGCCCAGAAGAGCTTAAGGTATTCTCTCATTTACTAAGCGCCTCGGCATATCCTGAGTATTTCGCTATGCGCTCCTCGCACTGTTCGCGGCTATCGCCCTGGGCGAGGATGTAGACTTTAATCTTGGGCTCGGTGCCGGAGGGGCGGACGATGAACGAGGTGCCGTCGTCGAGCTCGAAGTACAGCACGTTGGAGCCGCAGATGTGCGTCTTGCCCACCACGCCTATGTCGGCGAGCATGATTTTCCCACTCTGGTAGTCGCGCATGCCCAGTATGGGCGTGCCGCCTATCTCGCGCGGCGGGTTGGCCCTCAGCGAGGCCATCAGCGCGCGCATTTTTTCCAGCCCGTCCAGCCCGGGCATCACCAGGTTCAGCGTCTTTTCCTGGAACCAGCCGTACTTCTCATAGAGCTGCTCCAGCGCGTCCGCCAGGGTCATGCCGCGCGAGAAATACCAGGCCGCCATCTCGGCTATCATCATGGAGGCGGTGACGGCGTCCTTGTCGCGCACATAGTCGCCCATCATGTAGCCGTAGCTCTCCTCATACGCCAGGATGTACTGGTATGAGCCCTCGCGCTTGTACTCGGCGAGCTTCTCGGCCATGAATTTGAAGCCGGTGAAGGTCTCGTCCACATGTATGCCGTTGCGCTCGGCTATCTCGCGCCCCATGTTGGTGGTGACGATGGTCTTTATGAAGGCCGCGTTGGCCGGCAGCGTGCCCTTCTCCCGGCGGGCGTTTATGATGTAGTCGAGCAGCAGCACGCCCATCTGGTTGCCGGTTATCGTGTGGTACTCCCCGTCCGCGCCGCGGACCATGGTGCCCACGCGGTCGGAATCCGGGTCGGTGCCTATTATGAGGTCGCTGCCCACCTGTTTTGCCAGCTCCACGGCCAGGTAGAAGCCCTCCGGGTTCTCGGGGTTGGGGCTCACCACGGTGGGGAAGTTGCCGTCTATCACCATCTGCTTCGGCTCCGGATAGAGCTGCTTTATCCCCAGCCGGCGCAGGGCCTCCGGCACCAGCTTGTAGCCCGCGCCGTGGAACGGCGTGTAGACTATCTTGAACTCGTCGGCCACCTGCGCGACTATGCCGGGATTTATGGCCATGGACATCACGTTGCCCAAAAACGCCTCGTCGGTCTCCGCGCCTATGACGGTGAGCATCCCGCTCTCGCGCGCCTCGTCGAAGGACATGCGCTTCACGCCGTGGAAGATGTCTATCTGGGACATCCTGGCCGCCACCGCCGCCGCGTGCTGCGGCGGAAGCTGGGCCCCGTCGGACCAGTAGACCTTGTAGCCGTTGTACTCGCGCGGGTTGTGGCTGGCGGTGATGTTTATGCCCGCCGTGGCCCCGTAGTGTATCACGGCGAAGCTCAGCTCCGGCGTGGGGCGCAGGGCGTCGAATATCCTCACCTTTATGCCGTTGGCGGCCATGACGCAGGCAGCCTCACGGGCAAAGCTCTCGCTGTTGAGGCGGCAGTCGTAGCAGACCACGACTCCCTTCTCGCAGGCGGCCGGCCCCTCGGCCTTGACCACCTCGGCAAAGGCCTGGGTGGCCCAGCGTATCACATGCACGTTCATGCGGTTGAGGCCCACGGCCATCACGCCGCGCAATCCGGCCGTGCCGAACTCCAGAGGCGCGTAGAAGCGGCTCTCTATCTCCTTCTCGTCGCCGGAGATGGCGGAGAGCTCCTTCCACTCCTCCTCGCTGAGCGCGGGACTGTCAAGCCAGTACTGATATTCTTCCTTATAGCTCCTCATCGTTCTCTGCATCTCCTTCGAGTAAGTTTTGAGCATCCTCCAGCATGGTCTGGGGGACGAAAATGTCCACGCCCTCCGCGCTCATGCCCAGCATGAGGTTCCCAAACCCGCCATAATGCGGATAACGCCTGAAGTGCGGTATCTCCGCCGAGTCCAGCAGGCTCTCGACTATCGCGTCGCCCATGTCGAGCTGAGTGCAGCTCGTCAGCTTGGCAGGGGCCACGAATTGCCCGTTCCCGTCCTTGGGCCAGAGCTCCGAGAGCTTTCCCGGCAGGTCCCGGCCCCATTCCGGCACGTGTTCCATCTCAACACCTCCCCGGCTCACTTGTGATAGCGCGAGCCGCTGTTAATTGATAGCGCCCTGTACACCTGCTCGGCGAGCATTACCCGTGCCAGGTGATGGGGAAAAGTCATCTGCGACATGGAGAGCCGGAGGTCAGACCGCGCCTTAATCTCCGCGTCCAGCCCGTAGGAGCCACCGACAATGAAGCACACGCGGGAGCAGCCCGAGGCCGCCGTCCTCTCCAGCGCAGCCGCCAGAGCCTCGCTGGGCATCTGCCTGCCCTCTATGCACATGGCCACCGTGAAGGCCACTTTCGGTATCGAGCGCTCTATCGCCTCGCCCTCGCGGCGCAGCGCGGCCGCTATCTCCGCGTCGGAGGGCCTCTCCGGCAGCCTGGTCTCCGGCAGCTCCCGGAGCTCAAAGCGGCAGAGTGCGCCCAGGCGCTTCTCATACTCGGCAAAGGCGGCGATGTAGTGCGCCTCGCGCATCCTGCCCACGCATACAAAAGTCACGCCGAGCATCTGACGCCCTCCCCCAGTGACAGCGGCCCCAACGGCGGCGCCACATACAGCTCAGCGCTCAGCCCTCTCTCCCGCAGGGCCGACTCCACGGCGGAAAAGGCCCTCTCCGGCGTGTTGTTTTCCCTGCTGAGATGTCCGAGCACTATGGTCCCGGCCCCTGACTCCGCCAGGGCGGATGCCAGCTTCCCGCAGTCCTCGTTCGAGAGATGGCCGCGCGGCGAGAGTATCCTCCGCTTCAGGGCCGGGGGATAGGGCCCGTACCGGAGCATGGCCTCGTCGTGGTTTGCCTCTATCAGCGCGGCGTCCACGCCGCACAGCCCGTCCAGCACGTCGTCGGTCACGCAGCCCAGGTCCGTGCACGCCCCGAAGGACCCGCCGGGCGCGTCCAGCCTGTAGCCCACGCTCTCCGGGGTGTCGTGCAGCGTGCGAAAAGCCACGGCCGTCCCGGCCCCCAAGGCAAAGGGCTCGCCCGGCCTTATAACCTCTATGTATGCGGCCGCCCCCGGGACCGCCGCGGCCAATCCGGCGGCGACACCCCCCGGCGCGTATATGCGCGTTGCATGCCGCCTGACCAGGGTGGCCAGGCCGGCTATGTGGTCCGTGTGCTCGTGGGTTATCAGTATCCCGTCCAGGCCGGACACCGAGAGCCCCTCGGCCGCCAGGAAGGAACATATCCTCCTCGCGGATATGCCGGCGTCTATCAGTACGCTCATCCCGTCGCAGGCAAAAAAGGCGCAGTTGCCGGAGGAGCCGCTGGCGAAAACGCTTATGCGCATCAGCTCGCGCTGGCGCTTTTCACCGAGCCCGGCTCGTCCGGCTCGGAGACCAGGGCTATGTCCGCGCCAAGAGAGCGCAGCTTGCCCACGAAGTTCTCATATCCGCGCTCGATATAGTGGATATCCTCCACATAGGTGGTGCCCTCGGCGCAGAGCCCGGCTATCACCATGGCCGCCCCGGCGCGCAGGTCGCAGGACACCACGGGCGCGCCCGTCAGCTTGTCCACGCCCTCTATCACGGCCGTGCGGCCGTCAACCTGTATCTGCGCGCCCATCTTGCGCAGCTCGTTGGTATATTTGTAGCGGTTGTCGTAGATGCCCTCGGTTATCACGCTGGTGCCGCGGGCCAGGCACAGGGCCGTGGCCACCTGGGGCTGCATGTCTGTGGGGAAGCCGGGATACGGCATGGTCTTCACGTTCACGTGCTGCAGCCGCCCGCTGCTCTTCACCACCACGGAGTCCTCTCCCTCGATTATGGTCACGCCCATCTCCCGCAGCTTCGCGCTGATGCTCTCCAGGTGCCTGGGTATGACGTTCTTGATTCTCACCTCTCCGCCGGCTGCGGCACAGGCCACCATGTAGGTGCCGGCCTCTATCTGGTCGGGAATTATCGTATAGCTGCCCCCGTGCAGCCTCTCCACCCCGTTGATTTTCACGGAGTCCGTGCCGGCCCCGCGCACGTCCGCGCCCATGGAGTTGAGGAAGTTCGCCAGGTCGACTATGTGCGGCTCCTTGGCCGCGTTCTCGATGACGGTCCTGCCGCGCGCCATGGAGGCCGCCAGTATTATGTTCATCGTGGCGCCCACAGACACCTTGTCCAGGTATATC
The DNA here is from genome assembly GCA_944385765.1 of uncultured Oscillospiraceae bacterium. Taxonomy (GTDB): domain Bacteria; phylum Bacillota; class Clostridia; order Oscillospirales; family Oscillospiraceae; genus Scatomorpha. Next base: position 8,706 of record CALWYL010000027.1, on the reverse strand, counting down.
CTGGCCCCGTGAAGCAGCCCGTCCGGCGTGTTCGCGTATACGAATCCCCCGGCCACCTCGACCTCGGCCCCCAGGGCGGTCATGCCCTTTATGTGCTGGTCAATGGGCCTTGCGCCCAGGTTGCATCCGCCGGGCATGGTGGTCTTGGCCGCGCCGAAGCGGCCCAGCATGGCCCCGATGAGATAGTACGAGGCCCTTATCTTCCGCATGAGGTCATACGGCGCGTCGGTATAGCGCACGTCGGTGCAGTCTATCTCCACCGTGCCGCTGTTCACCACGCGCACCTTGGCACCCAGGTGCTCAAGTATGGTCATGAGCATGTCCGCGTCGCTTATCTGCGGGATATTCTCCAGCCGGCAGACGCCGTCTACCATCAGGGCGGCGGGAATTATGGCCACGGCGGCGTTTTTGGCCCCGCTGACCTCGATCTCTCCGTGGAGTTGCTTTCCGCCCCTGATAACGTACTTTTCCAAAGTCTCACACCTTCCAGCGATGGATATGGCGCTCTTTCGAGCCGGGCAATACTATTCTGTCCCCTCTTGCCCTGTGCTAACAAAGTATTTTAACACATATTTGTAAAATGTTCAAGACATTAGGTTTTTTTGCCCTAAACTACGCCGCTGTCTCCTCCGCAGCCCCGGTGACGGCGTTCAGGTAGAACACTCCCGTGTCGGTGGATATGCGCCAAACCGGCTGCAGAGTGCCGTCGCCGGCGGCAGTGGCCGTGAAATAATACGCCATGTCGGCCGAGCTTATCTGGGAGCAAACCTGTCCCAGCTCGCGCAGATGCTCCAGGAAGCGCATCAGCACCGTGGGGGCGTCCAGCACGTCCACCTCCGCGCCGGAGGTGACCGTGTCCAATGGCCTGGTGCCCTCTATCACCACGCTCGAGCCGTCAAAGGTGAATATCAGCCTGCAGTTTATTATGAGCACGCCCTCGTGCGCGCAAAACAGCACCACCGTGCCGCGGCCGCTCTCATTCACGTTCACCTGAGCGGTCCCGCTGCCGGTCAGCACCTCTATGCCCAGGGCGGCCGCCATACTGCGCGCCTCTGCCTCGGCGTCGAATTCAGCGGGCGCGCTCCAGTTGCGCAGCAGCGCCTGTATGCCCCCCACGCCGCGGAACGTGGCCTCCCCGCCGCCGTCCAGCGCGGAATAGGCTATTATGCTCCCGCCCTGGTCGGAATACTCGCTCTCGCCCATCAGCGCCGTCACGTGCTGCCTCTCCAACTGTTCGTCTCTCGCCGTGGTGTAGACGCTCATCGCGCCGTGGGTGAAGTCTATCTCCTCGGAGACGCTTATGCCGTTTTCATTCAGCACCTCGATGGCCCCCTCCAGGGCGGAGCTCTCCGCGCTGCCCGCGCGCACCATGTCGGCCCCAAACAGCGCCAGCAGTATCCCGTCCATCAGCAGCAGGACGATTATTATGAAGTTTTTTGCTTTGACTGTATCCATATCACTTTATCGGCCAGCGCACCGACACGCCCTCCGCAGTGTCGATGTAGGACAGCCTGGGCTCGCCTCCGCCCTCTGACTGCACTATCGACGCCACCATGTCGGACGGCAGCACGTCTTCCAGGCTGTTTCCCCGCACGAATGAGCGGAACACCATCTCCGCATAATACACGGTGTCGCCCACAAATCTTATCTCCGCCGCGCTCTCAAAGCCTGACAGCTCCACCGGCAGGCCGTTGAGCACATAGTTGAAGCGCAGCTGATAGGCCTCGGTGCCCGGCTGCTCCTCCGTGCCCTCATCGAAGTAGATGAAAGAGAGCTGCAGCTCGGCGTCCCCGCTCACCTGGCCCAGAGTGGCCTCCACGATGCTCCTGCCGTATTCTATGGCGGCCGCCGGGCCCATCCGCGGCTCCTCGCCCCTCTCCGGCTGGCGGGACGAGTAGTGCACTGTCCCGTCCGGCCCCAGGCGCAGCGTGGCCTCCCCGTCCACCCAGACCAGCGTGCCGTCGGCCTCCGGGTAATTCTGCGCCAGGTAGCTGTTCATTCCAAAGGCGGACATGGCCGCGTCGGCCCCCAGCTCCTGCAGGGAGTTGTAAGAGGATGCAGCATAGACCTGCGGCGAATCCGCGGTGAGCACGAAATACGGGTCCACCCGCGAAAAGCTGTCTCCGCGCTCGAAGTTGAACTCCGCCCCATTCGGCATGGCGCTCTCCAGCAGCGCGGAGAGCGCGTCCGCCGGCAGCGCCGTGGCGCAGCGGTAGAAGGCCTGACCGCCGCTGGCCCTGGCCCTGATGTAGTACAGAGCCACTTCTCCGTCCTCCAGCGCGAGGCAGACGCGCCGCGCCGTGTGGCCCGAGGCCTCGCCGGTCATGGCGGTGCCCAGCCATATCGAATATGTCGACAGCAAAAAGTCGTTATAGAAGTCGAAGTACACTCCCCTGCCGCTCAGCGCATCGCGCCACGCCTCCTCGCTCACAGCGCTCACGTCACGCGAGGAGCCCAGCGCCTCACCCAGGGTGGAGGAAAAGCGGCTGTAGGCCTCGTCCAGCTCGGCGCCGTCGTACATAACCGCGCAGTGCGCGCCCTCCTGCGGGGTGATGACTATGCAGAAAGGCGAAGCGGCCGCGGCATACCCCGCTCCCGTCTCCTCCGGCTCCACTCGGCTGCGCAGCCCGCTCAGCATCTCGTCCAGCGGCAGCAGGCCGCCGGCAGCGCTGAGGCCCAGGCCCAGCACCACGAGCAGCACTATCGCCAGGTTCTGCAGGGCGTTTATCAGGCCCCTTTTCATCCCGGGGGCGGCATTTTTCCCCCGCTTACGCATCCCGCGGCCCCTCCACGGGCAGCCAGACTGTTATCAGCGTGCCGTGGCCCAGGCGGCTCTGCAGCTCCATTCTGCCGCCGTGGCGGGTGACTATCTCCTGCGCTATGGAGAGCCCCAGCCCGGTCCCGCCGGACTCCCGGCTGCGCGCCTTGTCCACGCGGTAGAAGCGGTCGAATACCTTGGTCGTGTCCTCCGCCGGTATGCCTATGCCGTTGTCTCGCACGGAGCACCAGACCTGCCCGTCCCTGAAGCCGGCGCCAATCTCTATCTGTCCGCCGTCCCTGGTGTATTTTATCGCGTTGGAGACCATGTTTATCAGCACCTGCTCCACGCGCTGCCTGTCCCCGCGTATGGACGGCAGCCCAGGCTCTATCTGCAGGACGAAGTTGTGGCTGTGCGCCTGGGCCTCCATGGCCATGGCGTTGTAAACATCGCGCACCGACTTCTCAAAGCTGAACTCCGCGAAGGAGAACTCTATGCTCCCCGCGTCGAAGCGCGAGAGGGTCAGCAGGTCCTGGACTATCTTGGTCATCCGGTCGCTCTCGTTGAGTATGACCTCCAGGAAGCGCCGGCGGGTGTCCTCCGGCATGTCCGGCTCATCCTCCAGCGTCTCCGCGTAGCTGCGCACGCTGGTGATGGGCGTCCTCAGCTCGTGCGAGACGTTGGCCACGAATTCCCGGCGCATCTGCTCCGACTTCGTGAGGTCGTCCAGGGTGTCCTCCAGCTGCACGGCCATGTTGTTGAATGTGCGGGTGAGCACTCCGATTTCGTCCTTGGAGTCGTTCTCCACCTTGTCGGTGAAGTCCCCCCCGGCCACCTTTTCAGCCGCCCGCGTGAGGTCCTGCACCGGGGCGGTGATGGCGCGGGCCAGCAGCAGGCAGAGCAGCACGGATATGACCAGGCCCACGATGAGGGCGTCCACGATTATGGAGATGAGCTGGTCGTTCAGGCTGGTCATGGTGGCCTTGTTGTCCACCACGTAGATGATATATCCGGCCCTTCCGCCCTCCACCGGCAGCGCAACGTCCATATAGCTGGCGTCCGGGTCATAGCTGTAGCCGTTCCCGCCCTGTATGGCGGTGATTATGTTGGGTGTTATCTCTATGCCGTTTTCCGGCTGGGTGCTGCCGGCCAGCCATTCGCCGGTGTCCCCCGAGAGAATGTGGAAGTTCCGGGTGCCCGAGTCTATGCCCAACTGTCCGGCATAGGTGCGGATGATGGCGGCCATGTGTTCATAGTCGTCCGCGGCCGCGCCGTCGCGCAGGTCCTCCGCCAGCCCCGGGCTGGCAAAGACCTCCTGCATCTGCTCGTAGAAGTCGTCGGTGTAAAAGCTCCGCACGCCCCTGGTGAGGAACACACCCGTGACCACCATGAGGGCGATTATGAGCACGAATATTATCAGCACCAGCTTGGTGTACAGGCTCACGAGCTTGGGCGACGCCGCCCTCGCCCTGCCTGCATCACCGCCCTTTCGCTTTGACGGTCCCTTGTCCATAGCTACCTCCGCGCCCGAGCCGGCGCCCACAGTGTCAGTCCGCGAAATAATAGCCCACGCCGCGCTTGGTCATGACGTACACCGGCTCCGAGGGATTGGGCTCCAGCTTCTCACGCAGCCGCCTGATGGCCACGTCCACGGCGCGCAGGTCGCCAAAGTAGTCGTACTGCCACACGCTGCTCATCAGCTCCTCCCTGGAGATGACTTTTCCCGGGTTCTCCGCCAGATAGCGTATCAGCTCGTACTCGCGCTGCGTCAGCTCTATCTCGCGCCCGTTCTTGAACACGGCGTGCCGCGAACGGTCTATTATTAGGTCCTTGGCGCGCAGCTGGTCGTCCCCCGCCTCCGGCGCGCTCTGCTGCGGGGCCATCGAGGCGGCTCGGCGCATGTTCGTGCGCACGCGGGCCACCACCTCGCGCATGGAGAAGGGCTTGGTTATATAGTCGTCCGCCCCCAGCTCGAGGCCGAACACCTTGTCCGTCTCCTCCTCGCGCGCAGTTATCATGATGATGGGGACGTTGTTGCCCTCGGCCCTCAGCGTGCGGCAGACCTCGAAGCCGTCCATCACCGGCAGCATGACGTCCAGAAGTATCACGTCCGGGTCGCTCTCGCGGGCCAGGCAGAGCCCCTCCCCGCCGTCGTATGCGCAGACGGCCGTCATGCCGTTCTTCTCCAGGTTGTACTTAAGTATGTCCACTATCGCGCGCTCGTCGTCGACAATGAGCACCTTGTTGTTCATCTTCTGCCCTCCAGGTATTTTCCCGCCTTCAATACGGCGATTATAGTCTTTGCGTCGTCTATCTCCCCGCCCATCACCATGCGTGTCAGGGCGTCCAGGCTGTACTTCTCCACGTTCAGGAACTCGTCGTGGTCGAGATGCATCTCCCCGCGGTGCAGTCCGCGCGCCAGATATATGTGCAGCACCTCGGTGGAGAATCCCGGCGAGGTGCAGCAGGGACCCAGGTATATCATCTCGTCCGCCGTCAGGCCCGTCTCCTCCGAGAGCTCGCGCACGGCGCACTCCGCGGGGTCCTCCCCCCGCTCCAGTTTGCCGGCCGGAGTCTCCAGCATCTCCCTCCCGAAGGGATAGCGGAACTGTCTGACGCACCAGACGGTCCCGTCGTCCTCCACAGGTATCACAGTCACCCCGCCGGGGTGCTCGACAACTTCGCGCCCCACTATGTCTCCGTTCACCAGCTCGGCCCTGTCCTTGCGCACGTTGACTATGACGCCCTCGAACACCGTATGTCCATCTATTCTCTTCTCAAAAGCCATGATATGAGCCTCCGTCTCCACTGTTAAAGGTACTATCAGGCTATTCTACCATACATCCCGAGAGAATTCCAGCATTTTTAACTTGACGCATCCCCCCTCCCGGGAGATGATAGTCTACGGAGGTATCTACATATGAAAATGAGCATATCCGCCGCCTCGGCGGCAATATTCGCCCCCGGCCGTCCCGGACCCCGCTGCGCCGCCGCCCTTGTGCGCCGCGCCCTCAGCTCCCGCTCCCTGCCCGCCTGGCCGCGCATGGAGCTGGAGCTCTTCCCCGGCCGCGGCGGCACGCTTATCCTGGCCCGCCCCGCCCCGGAAATCTCAGTCGAACTGGCGGATTACGCCCTGCCCTTTCTCCGCCGCTGAAACGCAAATGTAATATAGGGCTGTTTATTTCTCTTGACAGATGTGTTATACTGCTTGGGCAGAAGTTCCACGGGAGGAGGAAGCGGCCATGGCGAAGGCGCAGGGCATCAAACAGGTGGCGCAGAACCGCAAGGCGTTCCACGACTACTTCGTCCTCGAGCGCTATGAGGCCGGCATCGAGCTCTTCGGCACCGAGGTCAAGAGCATTCGCGCCGGCACGGTGAATCTGAAGGACTCGTTCTGCACAGTGAAGGACGGTGAGCTCTTCGCCCGCGGGCTGCACATCAGCCCCTACGAGAAGGGCAACATCTTCAACCGCGACCCCATGCGCCCCAAGCGCCTGCTGATGCACAAGCGCGAGATAAACCGCCTCAACGCCCGCGTCATGCAGGACGGGGTGGCGCTCATCCCCCTCTCGCTGTATTTCAAGGACGGCCGCGTCAAGCTGGAGCTGGGCCTCTGCAAGGGCAAAAAGCTCTACGACAAGCGCGACGCCGAGGCCGAGCGCCAGGCGAAGCGCGACATGGACAGGATGATGAAGGAGAGGAACTGAGCGAGATAACAATACTGTGCCGAAACGGCAGGAGGGACAACAAATGAAAAAATTGATATCCTTTGCGATGGTCCTGGCGCTTATTCTATCGCTCGGCGTGCCCGCGCTTGCGGCGTCGAGCCTGAGCGACGTGAATCCCGGAAACTGGTTTTACAACGAAGTGAGCGAGATGGTCGCCTCCGGCGCCATCGAGGGCTATGAGGACGGAACGTTCAAGCCCGACAAGCAGGTGACGGTCGTGGAGGCCGTGTCAATGGCGGCGCGCATGGTAGGGGCTCCCACCGGCGCGAACGAGACGCACTGGGGCGGCGTGCAGATGGAGCACGCCTACGCTTCGGGCTGGATAACCGAGGCCGAGGTCTCGCGCAGCGAGTACGGCAAGCTGGTCAGCCGCGAGCTGGCGTGCAGGATAATAGCCTCCGCGCTGGAGCTGAAGGCCGTCGATGGCGTGGAGGTGAGCTATGCGGATATCGGCTCCGTGAGCGAGGGCTGCAAGGCGAGCGTGCTCGCCATGTGTACGAACGGGCTGCTGACGGGCTATGAGGACAATACCTTGAGGCCGCAGTCCATCCTGAAGCGCTCCGAGGCCGCGGCGCTGCTCTACCGCGCGGCGCATCTGGGCGAGCCTGCGGTGGATGACGGGCTCATAAGGGCCGCGGGCTATACGAAGCAGCAGATAGTCGATTACTACCTCGAGGTCGGCGTCGGCTCCATGTATGGCGACAAGGGCCAGTCGGTGAAATGGGGCGTGCCCATCCGCTATTACATCAAGGGCAGCCCGACACAGGCGGACACCGAGCGGGTCGAGGCCATCATCGCCGCGCTGAACGGCGTGCCGAACTGCCCGGGCATCAGCAAGGCCGCGAGCGAGAGCGAGGCCACGCTGACGATAAACTTTGAGCCCGCCGAGGACGTGAACGAGGCCTTCGCCAAGTACCTGGAACAGGACCCCGGCGAAGGCGGGATAAACGGTTTCACATACTTCAGCGAGAATCCCATGACCTTCTGCAGGGCCTATATCAACAGCGAAGCGACGCAGACGACGCGCGATTTCATTATTTTGACGAACCTGTTCAGCAGCGTGGGCCTGTTCAATACCAGCACCAAATACGCGGACAGTGTGTTTTACAGGGGCGAAATGAGCGAGGGTCAGACCTTGCCGGCCTGGCCGAGCACGCTGGACTGGGCGCTGGTGCAGCTCGTATTCAGCGACAGCGTGCGCGCCGGCATGGGCGCGAGCACGGCCCGCAGCGTGGTGCAGAAACTTGTAGCGTGAATCATTCAGAAAGGATAGGATGATATGGCAAACCCGGTAGTTACCTTTGAGATGGAGGACGGCGGCGTCATCAAGGCCGAGCTCTACCCGGAGCTGGCCCCCAACACCGTGAACAACTTCCTCAGCCTCGTGCAGAGCGGCTTCTATGACGGGCTGATTTTCCACCGCGTCATCCCCGGCTTCATGATTCAGGGCGGCGACCCCCAGGGCACCGGCATGGGAGGCCCCGGCTACCGCATCAAGGGCGAGTTCAAGCACAACGGTTTCTCCCAGAACAACCTCAAGCACACCCGCGGCGTGCTGAGCATGGCCCGCAGCATGATGCCGGACACGGCCGGAAGCCAGTTTTTCATCATGCACGACAAGGCCCCCCATCTGGACGGCGAATACGCCGCTTTCGGCATGGTCATCGAGGGCATGGATGTGGTGGACAGGATAGCCGATACGCCGACGGATTACAATGACCGTCCCCGCACCGAGCAGCGCATGAAGAAGGTCACGGCGGAGACCTTCGGCACCGATTACCCCGAGCCGAAGAAGTTCTAAAGCGTTCTAAAGCCGGTGTGGCGGCAGGTGAACCCCTGTTGCCACACCCAACCCATTTCTCAGTTTACAGGGGGGCGTACTGGTTTCGACGGGGATGCGGATACCGGAATAGCGGGCGGATGCGCCTGGCATCCTAAAAACGGGCAATTATAAATTAAAGAACAACGAAGATACTGTTCTTCTCGCTGCCTAAGCAGTGAGCGTCCCCGCCGGGAGGGCCGCGGCCCGGCTGCGGGGCGTCGATTAGCGGCGAACGTGAGTGCGCAAAGCTTTGAGCGCACCATGCACAATGAAGCTACCGAGCCTCTGAGTGTGAGCGTCCACGCCTTGGCAAGGGAATATAAATGACTCTCTGCGCCCGGAGAGGTTCCGGCGGAAGCATTTTCGGACGGGGGTTCGATTCCCCCCGCCTCCACCAC
>CALWYL010000026.1 GCA_944385765.1 uncultured Oscillospiraceae bacterium | reverse complement strand
CATTGATGCTGGCGTTCACAGTTCCGTTGCCGTTGTGGTTGGTGGTGACGGTGATGTTGCCCTGAGTGACGGAGGAGCTGTTCTCGGCCTCTCTGAAGGCGACATACACGGTCACGTCACTGCTGGGCATCACGAAGGACAGCCTGTTGCCGTCCACGGCCACGGGGCCGTCGGACACACTGCTGGTGACGTAGTAGGTGCCGGACGGGTCGACCTCATAGCCCTCTGCGGGGGTAGCCGTGAAGTTGACGGTGGTCTGCTCCACGGCGGAGTCGGCAAGCGTGGCCTCGCCGTTATTGCCCACTCTGAGCTCTATGTAGTAGGTATTGCCCTGGCTGTAGACTTTGGCATAGGCGTAGACATGGCGATCAGGCGCGGGGTTCGTCGTGGCTATGCCGCCCACGACATTGACGTCTATGGCATTGTTTTTGGCGTAGACGCCGCCGTTCTGGCCGATGTATATGTTCAGATTCCCTGCGGCTCTGTTGTTGAGCACATAGAGCGGGCCGTTGGCGTCTATGCGGCCGCTGCCGCTGAGGCTCGCCTCGCTGTTGACGGTGAGGCTGTTATTGGCGTTGACGGTGAGTGTACCGTCAACGACCAGCTCACCAGAGATGGACATGGGGTAGGCGACCGTCAGGCTGCCGCCGACCACGAGCCTCTCACTATTGCCGACAGTGTAGGAGGCGTTACCGGCGCTGCGGCTGCCCGAGACGGTGCCGCGGTTGACAGTGATGACAGTTTTGTCGCTCACGGTTGCGACCTCGGCGTCGCCGCTGAGGCTATTGGGGCCTATCATCTCAACGTTGTTGACATTCAGCGTGGAGCCATCGACGCTTATCGTGCCACTGTCGGGGACCTCGTTGATATTGAGTTCCGCGCCGCCGCTGACGTTGACCTCGGCGCCGTTGCTGACGTTAAAATTACTGGTAGCGTTGAACTCGCCGCCGGTTATGTTGAGGGTGCCGTCCACGGTGAGGTTTGCGCCGACGGAATAGTTTCCGCTCACGCTCATCGTGCCGCCGGACTCTACCGTTATCGTCGAGGTCTGGTTATATGTACCGCTGACCTCCAGCGTGCCGTATACATCCACAGTTCCGGAGAGGCTGCCAGACTCATGAGTCAACGTACTGCCGGCATAGACGGTGATACTCGTTGCCTCAATTTCTCCGTTATTGGTAATACGTCCCCTGACGGTGACATTATCCACGTCCAGCTTACCGCCATTTTCAACAGTGGCATTGCCTGTGACCGTCAGAGCAGAGCTGCTGACAGTGCCGTAGACTGTGAGATTGTTGACGGACTGGTTATTGGGCAGGTTGGCCGTGCCGCGCGCGCCCACGGTGATGCCGCCGTTGCCGGTGTAGCCCGCGCTGATGGTGAGCGCGCCGCCGTTGGAGGGGGCCACGCCCGGGGCGACCATTATATCACCGTTGTGGGTGAACGTGCCGCTGATGGTGCATTTGGCGCCGGCGCTGACGGTTACGTCGCCGCTGTTGGTGAACGTGCCGCTAGAGGTGAAGGTGCCGGCGACGGAGATACTGCCGCTGTTGGTGATAGTGCCGGCATTAGTGAGCGTAACGCCACTCTCAATTGCAAGAGAAGCGCCGCTGCCCATCTGCAGAGTGACACCAGATTGTATGGTTGTGTTCTCACTAAGAGTTGCCGCAGAATCAAGGATAACGGTCCTGCTTGAGACTTTTTCTGCCCTCGCAACGGCAGCGCTCAAGGTATCGTACGACTCATCGCCCACCTTAAAAGGCCCGCTGTCCGCGGCCAGGGCGGCTCCCGGGAGCATGGCGGCGACCAGGCATATCACCAGGGCCGCGGCCAGGAGCTTTCTTATCCTCAGTTTCATTTCCTACCTCCTATTGTTTCCATCGGTATTCATAGTATGTAACAACCGGGTATTATGTAAAGGACATGATACCATAAGCTCCGCCATTATGCAAGGAGTTCTCCGCATTTTTCTCTTAAAATTCCTGCCAGCGCATCCTTATTAACAAATAATTTACTGTACTTTCGCCGCCTCTGTGCTAAAATGTCGCTTATGAAGCTGAAAAAACGAAAAACAGAACCCGAAATGCCGCTCCGGCGGGAGGTGGCGGTGTTCGAGGCGCGGCCCGGCGAGGGGCTCAGCACGGTGCAGGCGAAGGAGCGCATGGACGCCGGCTGGGGGAACGCGCCCATCGAGCCGCCCGGCAAGACCGTGGGGCAGATAGTCAAGTCGAACGTGTTCACCTACTTCAACATGCTCTTCTTCCTGCTGGCGGCCTGCGTAATCGCCGTGGGCGCGGTGAAGGAGATAATGTTCCTCGGCGTGGTGATAGCCAACATCTTCATCGGCATAGTGCAGGAGCTGCGCTCGAAGAAGACGCTGGACAAGCTCACGCTGCTCACCGCCCCCAAGGGCACCGTGGTGCGCGACGGGCGCGAGAGGCAGATACCCACGGCCGAGATGGTGCGCGACGACGTGGTGGTGTTCTCCGCCGGGAGCCAGATATTCGCCGACGCCGTGGTGATAGAGGGCGAGTGCGCCGCCAACGAGGCGCTGATAACCGGCGAGGCCGACGAGATAAAAAAGACGCCGGGCAGCGAGCTGCTCTCCGGCAGTTTTGTGGTGTCCGGGGTCTGCCGCGCCCGGCTGACGCACGTGGGCGCGGACAGCTACGCCAACAAGCTCACGCTGGAGGCCAAGGCCAGCCGCCCGCCCAAGCAGAGCGAGATGATGCGCTCGCTGACCCGCCTGGTGCAGATAATCGGCGTGGCGGTGATACCGCTGGGCATACTGATGGCGGTGAAGGAGATAGCCTGGCTGGGGCGCAGCGTGCAGGACGGCGTGGTGGCCACGGTGGCCTCCCTGATAGGCATGATACCGGAGGGGCTCTATCTGCTCACCAGCATGGCCCTGGTGGCCGGCGTGGTGCGCCTGGCGCAGAAAAAGACCCTGGTGCACGACATGGGCTGCATCGAGACCCTGGCGCGGGTGGACGTGCTCTGCGTGGACAAGACGGGCACCGTCACGGAGAACAAGATGACCGTGGAGGACGTGGCCCTGCTCTGCCCCGACAGGTTCGTGGAGGAGGACATCCGGCTCATAATGTCCGACTATGTGGCCGCCATGAGCGCCGACAACGACACCATGGCCGCCCTGCGGCGCTATTTCACCGGTGATGTGAAGCAGCGGGCCATAAAGGCCCTGCCCTTCTCCAGCGCCAAGAAGTACGGCGGCGTCAGCTTCCACGAGGACGAGACCTACCTGCTGGGCGCGCCGGACATCCTGCTGGGCGGGGACATAGGCAAATACCGCGCCAAGATAGACGGCTACTCCGCCAAGGGCTGCCGCGTGCTGCTGCTGGCGCTCTACGACGGCTCGCTGGACGACGAGAGCCCCGCCACGGAGCTGGTGATGCCCCTGGCACTGATACTGCTGTCCAACAAGATACGCGCCGAGGCCCCGGACACCTTCAAGTACTTCGCCGGGCAGGGCGTGGCCATCAAGGTCATCTCCGGCGACAACGCCATGGCCGTCAGCGAGGTGGCCAGGCGGGCGGGCATCGCCGGGGCGGAGAACTATGTGGACGCGCGCGAGCTGAAGAGCGACGAGGACATAGCCGCCGCCGTGGAGAAATACACCGTGTTCGGCCGCGTCACCCCGGACCAGAAGCGCAGGTTCGTGCGCGCGCTGAAAGCCCAGGGCCATACCGTGGCCATGACGGGCGACGGCGTGAACGACGTGCTGGCCCTCAAGGAGGCCGACTGCTCCGTGGCCATGGCCTCCGGCAGCGACGCCGCCAGCCAGGTGAGCCACATAGTGCTGCTGGAGAACAACTTCGCCTCCATGCCCAGCGTGGTGGCCGAGGGGCGGCGGGTGATAAACAACATAGAGCGCTCGGCCACGCTGTTCCTTGTGAAGAACATCTTCTCCTTCTCCCTGGCCATTATCACGCTCATCTTCTCCCTGCCCTACCCCGTCACCAGCTCGCAGATGAGCCTCATCTCCGCGCTGACCATAGGCATACCGGGCTTCATCCTGGCCATGGAGCCGAACACCACCCGGATACGCGGGCGCTTCCTGGCGAACGTCGTCTACCGGGCGCTGCCCGGCGGGCTGACGGACCTCTTTTTGATAGTCGGCGTGATACTGTTCTGCACGGTGTTCGGGATACAGGAGAGCATGATGGGCACCATCTGCACCATCATCCTGGCCATCGTGGGGCTGCTGGTCGTGCACCGCACCTGCCAGCCCTACAACCTGCTGCGCCGCGCGCTGGTGCTGTTCCTGATTGCGGCCTTTGCCTTCTGCATAGTGTTCCTGCCCGAGCTCTTCACCCTCTCCGGCATCGACCTGGCCGGAGGGCTCATCCTGGGCGTGTTCGCCCTGCTCTCCTGGCCGGCGCTGAAGGCGCTCGGCATGGCGGAGGACAAGCTGCGCGGCAGCTTCGCCGCCGTCCGCCGCGGCGGGCGGCACGCGGAGGAGCGGCCGAAAAAGGGCCGGGCGTTCAGACCCAATCGGGGAGAGTGATGTCCTCCCTGCTCACCTTTTCCCAGGAAAAGTGCCCCACCAGCTCGCGGGCGGAGACGCTCTCCGGGCGGTCTGTGAGCCCGCAGAGATACGCCAGCACCCCGCAGAGCCCCTCCGGCGTGTATCTCCGCCTCAGGGACTCCATGTTCAGGTCCCCCTCACGCTTGGAGAGCTTGCGCCCCTCGCCGGAGACGAGCAGCGGCGCGTGGCAGTAGTCCGGCGCCGTGCCGCCCAGGGTCTCTATCAGCCACTTCTGGCGCGGCGCGGAGCTCAGCAGGTCCCGCGCGCGCACCACGCGGGTGACGCCCATGGCCGCGTCGTCCACCGAGACGGCCAGCTGGTAGGCGAACACGCCGTCCGAGCGGCGGATGATGAAGTCCCCGCAGCCCCGGGCCAGGTTCTCGCGGTATTCGCCGTAGTGCCCGTCCGGGACCGCTATCTCCCGGTCCGGCACGATGACCTTGGCCGCCGCGCGGCGGCCGCGCCGGCGCAGCTCGCCCCGCTCGCCCTCGGAGAGCGAGCGGCAGCGGCAGCTGCTGGGGCGCTCCTCCCCCGGATGCGGGGCGGAGGCCGCCAGGCGCTCCGAACGCGAGCACCAGCAGTCGTAGACGAGCCCCATGTCCCTCAACTGCCCGAAGGCGGCCTCGTACTCGGCCGTGCGCCGGCCCTGGCGGCAGTCCGCCTCCATGGGCCAGCCGCCGTCCCAGTCCAGGCCCAGCCAGCGCAGGTCCTCCGCCATCAGCTGCGCGTACTCGTCCCAGCTGCGCTCGGGGTCGAGGTCCTCCAGACGGAATATTATCTCCCCGCCCCGGGAGCGGACGTCCAGCCAGGCCAGGAGGGACGAGAGCATGTTGCCTATATGCAGCCTCCCGCTGGGGCTGGGGGCAAAGCGGCCGCGGATGGGCATATTTTAATCCCCCTTTAATTGATGCGCGGTAGATTTTTAAGTATCATAACATATTTGCAGCTGAAAGGGAATGTGCGATGACGAACAACACCAAGAATGAGCTGGGCAGGGCGCTTTACACTCTCCTTGGGAAGAAAAACCTCGACCGCATCACCGTGGCGGACATCACCGGGCTCTGCGGGCTCAACAGGCAGACCTTCTACTACCACTTCCACGACGTCTACGAGCTGGCCGAGTGGCTGATAGACCGCGAGGTGGCGGAGCTGGCCTCCAGCGAGAGCGCAAAGACCGGCGACTGGCACGAGCTGCTTATGCACATCTTCCTCCGGCTGACGGAGTCGAAGTCCGTGGCCCTGCACCTCTACCGCTCCCGGGGCTGGCACCACATAGTCGACTACGTCTACCGCCGCGTCTCCCCTCTGCTGGAGGAGCGCGCCCGGAATCTGGTGGCGGAGCTGCAGCTCGACGTTCCGGAGGAGGATCTGCTGTTCGTCGTCAGGATATACCAGTACGCCCTCTCCGGCGTGCTCGACGTCTGGCTCTCCTCCGGCATGAAGGACAGCGTCCCCGGGGACCTCGACAGGCTGTTCCGCCTGCTGGACGGCAGCATAGAGCACACTCTCTCGAACTTCGACCGCCGCGCCGCCACGACAGCTGAGGGCAAATAGTCCATTGCGCCGCGCGGGGCGGCGTGCTATAATACCCGCTGCCGCATCAACTATTGGGGGGAATAGGCCTTGCAGAGGCTTGCTCACAACGTCATCGAATTCATAAAGACCCACAAATACTGCTATCTGGTGCTCTATTTCCCGGTCTACATCATCACCTTTTTCATCATCGAGGCCAACACGCCGACCAGCGGCTACTGGGTGACGGACACGGCCATCGACGACCGCATCCCCTTCGTGCCCTGGTTCGTGCTATTCTACGTGCTGTGGTACCCGCTCTTCGCCATGGTGGGCGTGCCCACGCTGATAAAGGACGGGGCCGCCTTCAAGCGCTGGATGTACTACAACATCACCGTGCTCTCGGCCACCCTGCTGCTCGACGTGCTCATACCCAACGGGCAGCACCTGCGTCCGCAGGGCCTGCCGGTGACGGACCTCTGGACCTGGATGCTCTCCGTCCTCTGGGCGGCGGACACGCCGACGAACGTCTTCCCCAGCATGCACGTGCTCGGCTGCGTGGGCGATATACTCTGCTGCTTCGACAGCCGGATATTCAAGCCCTGGCACCGGGCCGTAATCACCGTGCTCTGCGTGCTCTGCATGGCCTCCACCGTGCTCGTCAAGCAGCACGCCTTCATCGACACCGTGGGCGCGCTCATCTTCATAGTGCCGGCCTTCCTCCTCTTCTACTCCCGCCGCTTCTTAAAGCCGCGCGGCAGAATCGGCGCGGGGCCGGCGGAGGTGTGAGCCGTGAGATGCCCTCAGTGCGGCGAGGAGATGCAGCCCGGCTTCCTGCAGGCGGGGAACCTGCTGGCCTTCAACCGGAACAGGCACAAAATATCGCTCAACCCCAGGGATGAGGGCGACGTTGTGATAGCGAGGAAGGCATTCGGCTCCGCGGATTTCCCCGGCTTCATCTGCCGGGGATGCGGGCTGGTCGTTTTCAACTGCAGAGATGTCCTCACGCGCCTTTAGGCGTGGGGGGCGAAATACGGGCGGGCCCAGGGCCCGCCCTGTTTTTATCCCCCGGCGGCGGGGCGGGCGCCTTGATTTTTCTGGTTGAAACCTGGCGCCGGCTGGGGTATAATGAAATGATTTCAGCTATACCGAGGCAATTTATGAGAGAGAGCATTTTTATCAAGGGCGCCAGGGAGAACAACCTGAAGAGCATCGACCTCGAGATACCGCGCGACAAGCTGGTCGTGTTCACCGGCCTCTCCGGCAGCGGGAAGACCAGCCTGGCCTTCGACACCATATATGCCGAGGGGCAGCGGCGCTATGTGGAGAGCCTCTCCAGCTACGCGAGGATGTTCCTGGGGCAGATGGACAAGCCCGATGTGGACTACATCGAGGGCCTCTCCCCCGCCATATCCATAGACCAGAAGACCACCAGCCGCAACCCGCGCTCCACCGTGGGCACGGTGACGGAGATTTACGACTACCTGCGCCTCCTCTGGGCCCGCGTGGGCGTGCCCCACTGCCCCAAGTGCGGCAAGGAGATACGCCAGCAGACCATAGACCAGATAGTGGACCAGGTGCTCTCCTGGCCGGAGGGGACGCGCATACAGGTCCTCGCCCCGGTGGTGCGCTCGCGCAAGGGCGAGCACGCCAGGGTGTTCGAGGACGCGCGCAAGGCCGGCTTCGTGCGCGTGAGGGTGGACGGCAGCGTCTACGACCTCTCCGAGGAGATAAAGCTGGAGAAGAACAAAAAGCACAGCATAGAGGTCGTCGTTGACCGACTCGTCGTCCGCGCGGACAGCGTGCGCCGGCTCACCGACTCGGCGGAGACGGCGGCCGGCCTCTCTGGAGGGCTGGTGCTGGTGAGCGACGTCTCCGGCGAGCGGGAGCAGCTCTTCTCGCAGAACTACGCCTGCGAGGACTGCGGCATCTCCATAGACGAGCTGGCGCCGCGCATGTTCTCCTTCAACAGCCCCTACGGGGCCTGCCCCACCTGCGCCGGGCTCGGCACCCAGCTGAGGGCCGACCCCGCGCTGATAATCTCCAATCCTGCCCTCTCCATCATCAACGGCGGTATACAGGCCCCCGGCTGGGGGAATGTCAAGGGCGACAGCATAGCCAAGATGTACTACGACGCCCTGGCCAAGAAATACCACTTCAAGCTGACGACCCCCATAGGCGAGCTGCCCAAGGAGGTCATCGACGTGCTGATGTACGGCACCGGCGGCGAGCCCCTGGAGCTGCAGTACGAGACCGCGCGCGGCGTGGGCACCCTGCGCCAGCCCTTCGAGGGGCTGGTGAACAGCCTGGAGCGCCGCTACCGCGAGACGCAGAGCCAGTCCATGCGCGAGGAGTACGAGCAGTTCATGGGCGAGTACCCCTGCCCCGACTGCGGCGGCAAGCGGCTGAAAAAGGAGGCCCTGGCGGTCACCGTGGGCGGGCTGAGCATCATCGACTTCTGCTCCCTGCCGGTGACGCGGGCCCTGGAGTTCGTCGAGGCCCTGCCCTCGCAGCTCTCCGCGCGCGACATGGTGGTGGCCGAGAGGATACTCAAGGAGATACGCTCCCGGCTGAACTTCCTCGCCAGCGTGGGGCTGCAGTACCTCACCCTCTCCCGGGCGGCGGCCACCCTCTCCGGCGGCGAGAGCCAGCGCATACGCCTGGCCACCCAGATAGGCTCCTCGCTGATGGGCGTGCTCTACATCCTCGACGAGCCCAGCATCGGGCTGCACCAGCGGGACAACGGCAAGCTGATAAGCACGCTGAAGGAGCTGCGCGACCTGGGCAACACGCTCATAGTTGTCGAGCACGACGAGGACACCATGCGCGCCGCCGACTGGATAGTGGACATTGGCCCCGGGGCCGGAGTGCACGGCGGCGAGGTCATAGCCCAGGGCACGGTGGAGGACATCTGCGCCGAGCCGCGGAGCATCACCGGCCAGTACCTCTCCGGCGCCAGGAAAATCCCCGTCCCCGCCAGGCGGCGCCCCGGGAACGGAAAAAGTCTGCTGATACGCGGCGCCAGCGAGAACAATTTGCGCGGCATAGACGTCGAAATACCGCTCGGCGTTCTCACCTGCGTCACCGGCGTCTCCGGCAGCGGCAAGTCCAGCCTCATAAACGAGGTGCTCTACAAGACCCTGGCCTCGGTGAAAAACCGCGCCCATGTCCGCCCCGGCAAATGCCTGGGCGTGGAGGGGCTGGAGTATGTGGACAAGGTGATAAACATCGACCAGTCCCCCATCGGCCGCACCCCCCGCTCCAACCCGGCCACCTACACCGGGGTGTTCAACGACATCCGCGAGCTCTTCGCCACCACCCAGGACGCCAAGCTGCACGGCTACGGGCCGGGGCGCTTCTCCTTCAACGTCAAGGGCGGGCGCTGCGAGGCCTGCTCCGGCGACGGGCTCATAAAGATAGAGATGCACTTCCTGCCCGATGTCTACGTCCCCTGCGAGGTCTGCAAGGGCAGGCGCTACAACCGCGAGACGCTGGAGGTGCGCTATAAGGGCAAGAACATCGCGGAGGTGCTGGATATGACCGTGGAGGAGGCCCTGGCCTTCTTCCAGAACATACCCAGGATACGCGACAAGATACAGACCATGCTCGACGTGGGTCTCGGCTATATAAGGCTGGGCCAGTCCTCGACCACCCTATCCGGCGGCGAGGCCCAGCGCGTCAAGCTGGCCACCGAGCTGGCCCGTCGCAGCACGGGGCAGACGGTGTACGTCCTCGACGAGCCCACCACCGGACTGCACACGGCCGACGTGCAGCGGCTGATAGACATACTCAGCCGCCTGGTGGACGCGGGCAACACCGTGGTCGTCATCGAACACAACCTCGACGTGATAAAGGTCGCCGACCACATCATCGACCTCGGCCCCGAGGGCGGCGACGGCGGCGGAGAGGTGGTGTTCACCGGCACGCCGGAGGACTGCGCGCTGTGCGCCGGGAGCGCCACGGGCGAATATCTGCGGAAGGTATTAGAGTGATATGGAATTTATCGAAGCCCTGAAAGAGACCGAGTTCGGCAAGTACCTCGTCACCCTCATCGTCTCCATGGTCCCCGTCCTGGAGCTGCGCGGGGCCATACCCATAGGCGTGGGCCTGGGGCTGAGCCACTTTGAGGCCATGGTGGTGAGCATGATAGGCAACATGCTTCCCGTGCCCTTTATCATCCTCTTCATCCGGCCCATATTCAAGTGGATGACGGCCAAAAGCGAGCGCCTGGGCCGCCTGGTGAAAAAGCTGGAGGCCAAGGCGGAGGGCAAGTGGGAACAGGTGCACCGCTACCAGTTCTTCGGCCTGGCAATCTTCGTCGGCATCCCCCTGCCGGGCACCGGCGCCTGGACCGGGGCGCTCATCGCCGCCGTGATGGACATGCGCATGCGCAGCGCGCTGCCCTCCATCCTCATCGGCGTGCTGATTGCCGGCTTCCTGGTCACGGGGCTGACTTACGGCTTCACCTCGATATTCTTTTGAGTGTCACCGTACACGCCCGGCGGCATAGTATGCCGGGGAGGCGGTGCGGTCATGTTTACCGAATTGCTCATATCTGCGCTGGCGGCGGCCGCCGTCGCGCTGCTCATAGCGGCGGCGCGGCGCTGCCTGTACACGCCGGTGCATCTGGGAGAGGGTCTCCGGCTGGAGCTGCGTCTCAGCGCCGGCGGCAGGGCGGAATCG
The DNA here is from genome assembly GCA_944385765.1 of uncultured Oscillospiraceae bacterium. Taxonomy (GTDB): domain Bacteria; phylum Bacillota; class Clostridia; order Oscillospirales; family Oscillospiraceae; genus Scatomorpha. The sequence continues at coordinate 16,715 of CALWYL010000026.1, read as the reverse complement.
CTGGAGGGCAGCGTGCGCTCGCTGCGGGAGCTGCTCGGGCGCGGCGGGCTCAGCTGCGACATAGTCATCGTGGACTCCGGCATGGACGAGGCCGCGCGCGAGACGGCCCTGCTGCTCTCGCGGCGCTATGGCGACGTCGTCCTGGCGGAGGCTGTGGAGGAAAAATGGCGGAAGAGGCGGAATACATAGAGATAAGCGGGCGCATCTCCTCGATAATCTACACCAACGAGGAGAACGGCTACACCGTGCTGCGCCTGGACACGCTGGACGGGGGGCTGACCACCGTGGTGGGCACCCTGCCGGCCGCCTATCCCGGCGAGGAGCTCAGGGCCTTCGGCGAGTGGAGCACCCACCCCAGCCATGGCCGGCAGTTCAAGGCCGAGTACGCCGAGCGAAGCCTGCCCCACAGCGCGGAGGCCATATACGAGTACCTGGCCGGGCACGCCGTGCAGGGCGTGGGCCCCGCCACGGCGGCGCTGATAGTCGAGCGCTTCGGCGAGCGCACGCTGGACGTCATAGAGCGCGAGCCGGAAAAACTCACCCTCATCCGGGGCATAAGCGCGCGCAAGGCCGAGCAGATAAGCGCCTCCTTCCGCCGGCAGGCGGGGCTGCGGCGGCTGATGGAGTTCCTCTGCTCGCACGAGCTGCGGCCCCTGCTGGCCGTCAGGCTCTACAAGTACTACGGCGACGCCTCCATGGACGTGCTGGGGCAGAACCCGTACATTCTGGCCGCCCCGCACATAGGCGGCAGCTTCTCGGAGGCCGACACTCTGGCGCTGGGCATGGGCTGCGAGGGCGACGACCCCAACCGCGTCCGCGCGGCCGCCATATTCGAGCTGAGGCACAACGCGGCCAACGGGCACTGCTTCATCCCCGCGGACAAGCTCGTACCCGCCACGGCGCAGTTCATCTCCGTGGGCGAGGAGGACGTGCGCGGCGCCCTGGAGAGCCTGGAGGCCGACGGGCAGCTCCGGCGCTGCGAGATAGCCGGGCGCGACGCCTGCTACCTGGCAGAGCTCTGCGAGGCCGAGGAGTACGTCTCCCGCCGCCTGCTCTCCCTCGCCTCGTCCGCCCCGGCCGGCGCCGTCGACGTCGACCCCCTGATAGCGCGCCTGGAGGCCGCCTCCTCCCTGACCTACGCCCCCGCCCAGAGGCAGACCATAGCCCTGGCGTCCCGCTGCCGGGTGATGGCCATCACCGGCGGCCCCGGCACCGGCAAGACCACCTCCGTGCGGGCCATCCTCTCCGTATTCGACTCCCTGGGCATAAAGACCCTGCTCACCGCCCCCACCGGCCGCGCCGCCAAGCGCATGAGCGAGCTCACGCTGCGCGAGGCCTCCACCATACACCGCCTGTTGGGCGCGGGCTTCTCCCCCGAGGGCGAGCAGGTGGTCTTTGCCCACGACGAGGACGACCCCCTCGACTGTGGGGCCGTGATACTCGACGAGTGCTCAATGGTTGACATAACACTTATGAGGGCCCTGCTGGCCGCCCTGCCGGAGGACTGCCGGCTGATACTGGTGGGCGATGCCGACCAGCTGCCCAGCGTGGGGCCCGGCAACGTGTTCGCCGACATACTGCGCTCCGGCGTCATCCCCTCCATCGCCCTCAGGGACATCTTCCGCCAGGCGGAGGGCAGCCGCATAGTGCGCAACGCCCACATGATAATCGCCGGGGAGCACCCCAATTTCCGCGAAAACAGCGGCGACTTCTTCCTGCTGCGCCGCGGGGGCGAGGAGGCCGCGGCGGAGACCATAACTGAGCTCTGCTCGGAGCGGCTGCCCCGCCGCATGGGCATCCCGCCCGAGGACGTGCAGGTGCTCACCCCCACGCGCAAGGGGGCCCTGGGCTCCGTGGAACTCAACCGGAGGCTGCAGTCCGCCCTCAACCCGCCCTCCAAGGGCAAGAACGAGCGCGCGAGCGGCGGCGTCATCTTCCGCGAGGGGGACAGGGTGATGCAGATACGCAACAACTACGACATCGTTTGGCACAGGGAGCGGGGCGACGGCCTGCCGCCGGAGAGCGGCTATGGCATATACAACGGCGACATAGGCTACATCCTCTCCGTGGACAGCGAGACGGAGACCGTCAAGACGGACTTCGACGGCCGGGTGGCCGAGTGCGGCTTCGACCAGCTGAGCGAGCTGGAGCACGCCTGGGCCATGACCGTGCACAAGTCCCAGGGCAGCGAGTACCGCGCGGTGGTGCTCGCGCTGGGCCGCGGCGCGCCGCAGCTGATGACGCGCGGCGTGCTCTACACGGCCGTCACCCGCGCGCGGGAGCTGCTGATAGCCGTGGGCCGCGAGGAGACGGCCGACCAGATGATAGAGAACCACAGGCAGTCCCGGCGCTACAGCGGGCTGCGAGTCCGCCTGTGCGCCGGCCAGGGCGCCTGAGGAATATTATGGGGGTGAGATGAATGTCCGGGCTCAAGAAAGGCCTATTCGACATCCTGTTTCCGCCGCGCTGCGCCTTCTGCCGCCGCCTGCTCAAGCGCGGTGAGAGCGGCATGTGCGCCCAGTGCGAGAAGACCCTGCCCTACACCCCGCAGTCCGGCTTGCAGGGCACGGACTTCGTGGAGGCCTGCGCCGCCCCGCTCTATTACGAGGGGCCGGTGCGCGAGGCCCTGCTGAGGTACAAGTTCAAGGGCGTGACGGCCTACGCCGGGGTGTTCGGCCGCCTGGTGGCGGACTGCGTCCGGGAGCGGCTCTCCGGCAGGTACGACCTCATCTCCTGGGTGCCCCTCTCCAGCGAGAGGCTGCGCGAGCGGGGCTACGACCAGGCCATGCTGATAGCCCTCTCCGCCGCCCTGGAGCTGGACGACGTGGCGGTGGAGACGCTGCGGAAGGTGGTAAACGCCGCGCCGCAGTCGGGCACCGGCAGCGCCGAGCTCCGCCGGGCCAACATCTCCGGCGCATTTGAGTGCGCGGACAGCGAGCTCGTGGCCGGCCGGCGGATACTGCTGATAGACGACATCATCACCACCGGCGCCACGGTGTCCGAGTGCGCCCGCATACTGGGCCAGGCCGGCGCCGAGAGCGTGGTGTGTGCCGCCGTGGCGCGCGGGCGTGACTAAACGCCGCCGCGTCCGTCTAAGATACATTTCGGAGGTTGCTGTACAATGCTGATTTTCGAACGCGACATAGCCATCGACATGGGCACCGCCGACGTGCTCGTCTACGTCCGCGGCAAGGGCGTGCAGGTGCGCGAGCCGACCATCGTGGCCGTGGACAAATACACCGGCAAGCTGCTGAAGGTGGGGCGCGAGGCGCAGAAGATGCTGGGCCGCACTCCGGCGAGCATCGTGCCCATACACCCCATCGCCTCCGGCGTCATCTCCGACTACGACATGACGGTGGCCATGCTGCGCGAGCTCATCGGGCGCGTGACCAGCTTCAGCCTCTTCAAGCCCCGCGTGCTGCTCACCGTGCCCGGGAGCATCAGCGGTGTGGAGGAGCGCGCGCTGATAGACGCCGCCGTGGAGGCCGGCGCCAGGAAGGTGTATCTTGTGGAGAGCGCCGTGGCCACGGCCACCGGCGCGGGGGTGGACGTATCCAAGCCCGACGGGCACCTGGTCATAGACGTGGGCGGCGGCACCACGGAGACCGCTGTCGTCTCCCTGGGCGGCGTGGCCGAGTGCGAGTCCATCCGCGTGGCCGGCGGCGACTTCGACGAGGCCATCGTGCGCTATATACGCCGCCGGCACAACGTGCTCATCGGCTCCAAGACCGCCGAGGAGGTCAAGATGAGCATAGGCTGCCTGGTGCAGAAGCCGGACATAGGCATGGAGGAGGTCAAGGGCCGCGACCTGGTGACCGGGCTGCCGAAAATGGTGAAGATAAGCTCCGCCGAGCTGGTGGAGGTGCTGATGGAGCCCGCGCGCACCATACTGGAGAGCGTGCACCTGGTGCTGGAGCGCACCCCGCCCGAGCTGGTGAGCGACATAGCCCAGAACGGCATAATAATGTCCGGCGGCGGCAGCCTGCTCTACGGCTTCGACCGCCTGGTCGAGCAGGACACCGGCATCCGCACCATCGTGGTGGACGACCCCGTATCCTGCCAGGCCTACGGCGCCGGCAAGATGCTGCTGGGGCTCAACGACATGCCCGACGGCATGGTGAATTTCGCCCGCAAGCGCCAGCTGAGGGCCTGAGCGGGGATCTTTTCCCCACGGCCTTGACAGGGGAGGAAAACTGCGGTATATTACTTTTTGCGCGCGAGCGCGCATAATAAGACGAAAGGGGGCATACAGGATGGCGAGCGCAGTCAGCTGCAGCAAGTTCAGTTTTCCGGGAGCGGCCGGTCCTGTATGCCTTTGAGGGCGCTTTCAGCGCGCCCGTAGCATGACATGCACCGCCCTTCCGGCGGTGCATTTTTTCTGTTGGGGTGTAATATGACTGAGACCAAACTGTCTAGAAAGGAAAAGGCCTCCCTGGTCGGCCGCTTCGTGCGCGGCGTCTGGGGCTATTTCGTCCTGGGGCTGCTCTTCGCCATGCTGGGCATGGTGTTCAACGCGCTCTCGCCGCAGATAATCCGCCTCACCGTGGACTCCGTGCTGGGCACGGAGCCGGTGGCCCTCCCGGACTGGGCCATCTCGCTGCTGCGCCTGGCCGAGCTGAGGGCAGAGCCGCTGCGCGCGCTGTGGATTGCGGCGGCGGCCGTCGCCGTGGCGGCGGCGCTGAGGGCCGTCTGCGGCTACGGCCAGCGCGTCTCCCTGGCCAAGGGCTCCGAGGGCTTCGTCAAGGGCATACGCGACGCGCTCTACGCGCACATACAGCGCCTGCCCTTCGAGTGGCACACGGCGCACCAGACCGGCGAGATGATACAGCGCTGCACCTCCGATGTGGAGGTCATACGCAACTTTGTCTGCAACCAGCTGGTGGAGGTGGCGAGGACCGTATTTCTCGTCGCGCTCTACCTCTCCATAATGTTCTCCATGAACACGCGCCTCTCGCTCATCGTGCTGGCCTTCATACCGGTGACCGGGCTCAGCTCCTGGCTGTTCTTCAGCCGCATCTCCTCCCGCTTCAAGGCGGCCGACGAGGCCGAGGGCGAGCTGACCACCATGGTGCAGGAGAACCTCACGGGCGTGCGCGTGGTGCGCGCTTTCGGCCGCGAGAGATATGAGATAGACAAGTTCAACGGCAAGAACGACGGCTTCTCCCAGCTGTGGATACGGCTGGGGCATGTGCTGAGCCTGTTCTGGGCCTCGGGCACGCTGCTCACCAGCTCGCAGGTCTTCGTCACCATCATAGCCGGCACCATCGAGGCCGTGCGCGGCGACCTCACGCTGGGCGGCTTCCTGGTGTTCGTCAGCTACTCCTCCTCCCTGGCCTGGCCCATCAGGAGCCTCGGCAGGGTCCTGGCGGAGATGAGCAAGGCCGGCGTCTCCATAGACCGCGTGGGCTACATACTGCGCTCCCAGCCCGAGCGGGAGAGCGGCCTGGCGCTGCAGCCGCCCATGGAGGGCGACATAGTGTTTGACCACGTCACCTTCGGCTACGAGGGCGGCGAGGTGCTGCACGACGTCAGCTTCACCATCCCCGCCGGCTGCACCTTCGCCATCCTGGGCGGCACCGGCAGCGGCAAGAGCACGCTGGTGCATCTGCTCGACCGGCTCTACGACCTGGGCGAGGGCCAGGGCGCGATAAGCGTCGGCGGGGTGGACATCCGCGACATAGACCGCTCCTATCTCCGGCGGAACATCGGTCTGGTGCTGCAGGAGCCCTTCCTCTTCTCCCGCACGATAGCGGAGAACATCTCCGCCGCCCGCCCCGGCTCGTCGGAGGGCCAGATACGCCGCGCGGCGCACATCGCCTGCGTGGACGAGGCCATCGGCGAGTTCACCGAGGGCTACGGCACCATGGTGGGCGAGCGCGGGGTCACCCTCTCCGGCGGGCAGAAGCAGCGCGTGGCCATAGCGCGCATGCTGATGCAAAACGCGCCCATAATGGTGTTCGACGACTCCCTCTCCGCCGTGGACGCGGAGACAGACGCCAAAATACGCGCTGAGCTGGGCAAGAACCTGGGCTCCGCCACGGTGATACTCATCTCCCACCGCATAACCACCCTCATGCAGGCCCAGCGCATACTGGTGCTCTCCGACGGGCACGTGGCCGACATAGGCACCCACGAGGAGCTCATCTCCCGCCCGGGCATCTACCGCGACATCTACGACATACAGATGAGCAGCGACGACAGGCGGCTCATCGGGGAGGAGGCGCAGGAAAATGGGATATGACGAGCTGGATTACTCCCAGAAGTTCAGCCTCTCCACCTGGAAGCGCATGCTGCCCTTCCTCTCCCGCTACAAGTGGGCCTTCCTGCTCATGCTGCTCTTCAACTGCGTGACGGCGCTGATGGACGTGGCCCTGCCGCTCTTCCAGCGCCACGCCGTGGACGAGTTCATTGAAAAGGACACCCTGGAGGGCCTGCTGCCCTACGCGCTCTGCTATCTGGGGGCCATACTGGCGCAGACCTGCTCCGTCTGGGTCATGGGGCGCAACTCCATGTTCATCGAGATGTCCGTGGGCCGCGACATGCGCCGCGAGGCCTTCACCCACCTGCAGACGCTGAGCTTCTCCTACTACAACGTCACGCCCGTGGGCTACATCCTCAGCCGCGTCATGAGCGACACCATGAAAATCGCCGGGCTCATCGGCTGGGCGCTGCCGGACGTCATATGGGCGCTGGTCTACCTCACCGGCGTGTTCATATCCATGCTGCTGCTCAACTGGCGCCTGGCGCTGGTGGTGATGGTCATCGTGCCGCTGATTGCCCTGGTAACGGCCTATTTCCAGGGGAAAATCCTCGCCTGGAACCGCCGCGTGCGCAAGCTGAACAGCCGGATAATGGGCGCGTTCAACGAGGGCATCATGGGCGCCAAGACCTCCAAAACCCTGGTAATCGAGGACGACAACAGCGAGAGTTTCCGCCGCCTCACCGGGGAGATGTACGAGAGCGGCGTGAAGGCCACGCGCCTGCGCGCCGTCTATGTCCCGCTGGTGCTCTTTCTCTCCACCATGGCCGTGGCCGTGATACTTGTGCGCGGCGGCTCGCTGTCCCTCGCCGGGCTCATAGAGCTGGGCACGCTCTCCGCCTTTACAACCTACGCCGTGGGCATCTTCGAGCCCGTGCAGCTGGTGGCGGAGTACATAGCCGAGTTCATCAGCATCCAGGCCAGCATCGAGCGCGTCACCGGGCTGCTGGACACCGAGCCCCTGGTGAAGGACAGCCCGGAAGTGGTCGAGAAATACGGCGACTCCCTCCACCCCAGGCGCGAGAACTGGGAGCCCATACGCGGCGACATAGAGTTCCGCGACGTCACGTTCCGCTACCCCGACGGCGGCGAGGACGTGCTCAGCCACTTCAATCTCAAGATACCCGCCGGCACCACCGTGGCCATCGTGGGCGAGACGGGGGCCGGCAAGAGCACGCTGGTCAACCTGGCCTGCCGCTTCTTTGAGCCCACCTCCGGCCAGATACTGATAGACGGGCGCGACTACCGCGAGCGCAGCCAGCTCTGGCTCCACTCGTCCATAGGCTATGTGCTCCAGAGCCCCCACCTCTTCTCCGGCTCCGTGCGGGAGAACATCCGCTACGGCCGGCTGGACGCCACGGACGAGGAGATAGAGGCCGCCGCCCGCGCCGTCTCCGCCGACAGGGTGGTGGAGCGGCTGGAAAACGGCTGGGACAGCGACGTGGGCGAGGGCGGCGACAAGCTCTCCACCGGCGAAAAGCAGCTCATCTCCTTCGCCAGGGCCGTGCTGGCCAACCCGCGCATCTTCGTGCTCGACGAGGCCACCAGTTCCATCGACACCCAGACCGAGCAGCTGATACAGGACGCCATAGAGCACATACTCACCGACCGCACGTCGTTCCTCATAGCCCACCGCCTCTCCACGATACGCCGGGCGGACCTGATACTGGTGGTGCACGACGGGCGCATAGTGGAACAGGGCACCCACCGCGAGCTGCTGCTTAAGCGCGGCTACTACCACGAGCTCTACAGCCGCCAGTTCGCCGAGGAGTCCTCCGCGAAGATACTCAAATAGGACAAAAGGGCCGCCGGCGGCGGCCCTTTCGCCGCAAATATGTCCCCGGCCGGCACAAACAAGTTGCAAGGGCCGGGGAATTCGTATATAATAATTCCTGCCCCTGCGCGGGGCAAGTCCTGGCAAAAGGAGCGACAGTATGAAATTTACCAAAATGCACGGCTGCGGCAACGACTATATCTACGTCAACTGCTTTGAGGAGACCGTGGAGGACCGCCCCGCCCTCTCCCGTTTGGTGTCCGACCGGCACTTCGGCGTCGGCGGCGACGGGCTGATATGCATCTGCCCCTCCGACAGGGCGGATTTCAAGATGGACATGTACAACGCCGACGGCTCCCCCGCCCAGATGTGCGGCAACGGCATACGCTGCGTGGCCAAATACGTCTACGAGCACGGCATGACGGATAAGACTACCATCGACGTGGAGACCGCCGCCGGCATAAAGACCCTGTGGCTCAACGTCTCCGGCGGCAAGGTGGAGAGCGTGCGCGTCTGCATGGGCTCTCCCGTGTTTGACTGCGCCAAAATCCCCGTGATAAGCGACGGGGCGCAGTTCATAGCCCAGCCCATGGAGGTGGGCGGCATCGTCTGGTCCGTCACCTGCCTGAGCGTGGGCAACCCGCACGCCGTGGTCTTTGTGGACAACGTGGACTGGCTGGACCTGCCCGGCATCGGCCCCCTCTTTGAGAACGACCCCATCTTCCCCGAGAGGATAAACACCGAGTTCATCCAGGTGATAGACGAGCACACGCTGAAGATGCGCGTCTGGGAGCGCGGCACGGGCGAGACCCTCGCCTGCGGCACCGGCTCCACCGCCGCCCTGGCCGCCGCGGTGGTCAACGGCAAGTGCGCCGACCGCGCCAGGCTGCTGCTGCGCGGCGGCGAGCTGCTGATAGAGTGGGACCGGGCGGAGAACCTCATATACATGACCGGCCCCGCGGTCACCGTCTTTGACGGCGAGCTGCTGTGAGCGGGAGAGGGGTGCAGACATGCTGAAACTGAATGGCAATTACCTGAAAATGCCCGGCAGCTACCTCTTCGCGGAGGTGGCCCGCCGCGCCGCCGCCTTCTCCGGGGCCCATCCGGGCGCCGACGTGATTAAGCTCGGCATAGGCGACGTCACGCTGCCCCTGCCCCGCGCCTGCGTGGACGCGCTCAAGCGCGCGGCGGACGAGATGGGCAGCAAGGACACCTTCATGGGCTACGGCCCCTACGAGGGCTACGACTTCCTGCGCGAGGCCATCGTGGAGCACGACTACGCGCCCTACGGGGCCAAAATAGGCGCCGACGAGCTCTTCATCTCCGACGGGGCCAAGGGCGACTGCGGGAACATCGGCGACATATTCTCCCAAGACTGCGTGGTCGCCGTCTGCGACCCCGTGTACCCCGTCTACGTGGACGCCAACGCCATGTCCGGGCGCGCCGGCGACTTCGCGGACGGCAGGTGGGACAACATAGTCTACATGCCCTGCACCAGCGACAACGGCTTCTTCCCCGCCCTGCCGGAGCGCGTGCCGGACCTCATCTATCTGTGCTTCCCCAACAACCCCACCGGCATGGCGGCCACCAGGGAGCAGCTGCGGCCCTGGGTGGACTACGCCAATGAGCACGGCAGCGTGATACTCTACGACGCGGCCTACCGCGCGTACATGACCGACCCCTCCCTGCCCCGCTCCATATACGAGATACCCGGCGCGGAGAACTGCGCTATAGAGTTCGGCAGCTTCTCCAAGACAGCCGGCTTCACCGGCACGCGCTGCGGCTGGACCGTTATTCCCCGCGCGCTGCGCCGCGGCGGCGAGAGCCTCTATGACATGTGGATGCGCCACCAGTCCACCAAGTACAACGGCACCTCCTATGTGATACAGCGCGCCGCCGAGGCCGTCTACAGCCCCGAGGGCCAGGCCCAGGTGGCGGAGATGATAGGCTATTACATGGAAAACGCGCGCGTGATACGCCAGGGCCTGAGCGCCGCCGGGCTGGAGACCTACGGAGGCAGCGACTCGCCCTACATCTGGTTCCGCGCGCCGGAGGGGCAGGATTCCTGGAGCTTTTTCGACCGCCTGCTCAGCGAGGCCCAGGTGGTCACCACGCCAGGCTCCGGTTTCGGCCCCAGCGGCGAGGGCTTCATCCGCGTCACCGCCTTCGGCGACGCGGCGCGCACCCGTGAGGCCGTGGAGAGAATAAAGTCCATACTCTGAAAATAGATATTTAGCGGAGGGATATGACATGAAACTCATAATCGGCAGTAAGGAGGATGTGTCCGCCCAGGCGGCGCAGAGGTATGTCGAGCTTCTGGGCAAAAAGCCCGACGCCGTGCTCGGCCTGGCCACCGGCTCCACTCCCCTGGCGCTCTACGCCGAGCTCGCCCGCCTGTGCGCCGAGGGCAAGGTGAGCTTTGCCCGGGCCAAGAGCTACAATCTCGACGAGTACATCGGCCTCGACGGCAGCCACGACCAGAGCTACCGCTATTTCATGGACCACAACCTCTTCCAGCACATCGACATAAAGCCCGAGAACACCCACGTGCCCTCCGGCTTCGTGAAGGACGACGAGGAGGCCGCCAGGTACGACGCGGAGATTGACGCCGCCGGCGGCATAGACCTGCAGCTGCTGGGCATCGGCAACAACGGGCACATAGGCTTCAACGAGCCGCTCACCCCCTTCACCTCCGTCACGCACATCGTCAAGCTGACCGACTCCACCCGCGAGGCCAACAAGCGGTTCTTCAGCTCCCTCGACGAGGTGCCCACCCACGCCGTCACCATGGGCATACACACCGTGATGAAAGCGCGCAGCATCATGCTCCTGGCTTTCGGCGAGGGCAAGGCCGAGATAATCAAGAAGACCGTGCAGGGCCGCCCCGACACAGCCGTCCCCGCGTCCCTCCTGCAGCTGCACGAGGACGTGACGCTCTATCTCGACGAGGCCGCGGCCAGCAAGCTCTCTTAAAAAAATCCAGCGCCGCGCCCGGCGTGAGAGCGCCCGGCGCGGTTTGCCTTGCAACTGAGGAGGTCAGAAATGTCAAAGTATTTTGGAACAGACGGTTTCCGCGGGGAGGCCAACATCGACCTGACGGCCGAGCACGCCTTCAAGATTGGCCGCTTTATCGGCTGGTACTTCGGCCGGGGCAAGGGCGCCAGGGTCGTCATCGGCAAAGACACCCGCCGCTCCAGCTATATGTACGAGTGCGCCCTCTCCGCCGGGCTCACCAGCTCGGGCGCTGACGCCTATCTGCTGCACGTCACCACCACGCCCAGCGTAAGCTACATAGCCAGGGTGGACGACTTCGACTGCGGCATCATGATAAGCGCCAGCCACAACCCCTACCACGACAACGGCATCAAGCTGATAAACAGCCAGGGCGAGAAGATGGAGGAGAGCGTGCTCGACGAGATAGAGAAGTACCTCGATGGGCTCTGCCCCGAGCCCCCGCTGGCCCTGGGGGCGGATATAGGCCGCACGGTGGACTATTCCGCCGGGCGCAACCGCTACATAGGCTATCTGATAAGCCTCTCCACCCACTCCTACAAGGGCGTCAGGGTGGGGCTGGACTGCGCCAACGGCAGCACCTGGATGATAGCCAAGAGCGTGTTCGACGCCCTGGGTGCGGACACCTATGTGGTGGGCGACCGGCCCGACGGACTGAACATAAACGTCGATTGCGGCTCCACACACCTGGAGAACCTGCAGAAGCTGGTGCGCGAGCAGGGCCTGGACGTGGGCTTCGCCTTTGACGGCGACGCCGACCGCTGCCTGGCCGTGGACGAGCGCGGCGAGGCCGTCTCCGGCGACAAGATAATGTACGTCTGCGCCAAATACATGAAGGACCACGGCCGCCTGGACACCAACACCGTGGTCACCACCGTCATGAGCAACTTCGGGCTCTACAAGGCCCTCGAGGCGGCCGGCATCAGCTATGAGAAGACCGCCGTGGGCGACAAGTACGTCTGGGAGAACATGCGCGAGCACGGCCACCTCATAGGCGGCGAGCAGAGCGGGCACATCATCTTCTCCAAGTACGCCACCACCGGCGACGGGCTTATCACCGCCCTCAAGGTCATGCAGGTCATGCTGGACACCCGCCTGCCGCTGAGCAAGCTCGCGGAGCCCGTCACCATCTACCCCCAGGTGTTGAAAAACGTGGTGGTGGACGACAAGGACGGCACCCTGGCCGACGCGGCGGTCACCGCCGCCGTGCGCGCCGAGGAGGAAAAGCTGGGCGGGAGCGGCCGCGTGCTGCTGCGCAAGAGCGGCACCGAGCCCGTGCTGCGCGTGATGGCCGAGGCGCAGAGCGACGAGGTCTGCGAGGCCTCGGTGGACGCCATAATCGGCGCCATGCGCGAGAGCGGACATCTGGTGAGGGTGAAATAATGTATAAGATTGACGAATTGCTGGACCTCTCCCACACCATAGCCGCCCCCCTCTTCGAGGGCCGGACCTACCCCTGGGAGGTGCTGGGGGACATAAAGGCCTTCATCCTGGCCCTGGGCCCCACGCTGCCCAAAGACGAATACGACGAGGTGAGCGAGGGCGTGTGGATAGCCAGGGACGCCGCGGTCTTCCCCTCGGCCCATATCGGCGCCCCCTGCATCATCGACCACGGGGCGGAGGTGCGCCACTGCGCCTTCATCCGCGGCAGCGCCATCGTGGGCAAAAACTGCGTGGTCGGCAACAGCGTGGAGCTGAAAAACGCCCTCCTCTTCGATGGCGTGCAGACCCCCCACTACAACTACGTGGGCGACAGCGTGCTGGGCTACAAATCCCACATGGGCGCGGGCTCCATCACCTCCAACGTCAAGAGCGACAAGACCCTCGTGGTCGTCAAAAACGGCGGCGAGCGCATGGAGACCGGGCTCAAGAAATTCGGCGCCATACTCGGCGACTTCGTCGAGGTGGGCTGCAACAGCGTCCTCAACCCCGGCTGCGTGATAGGCCGGCGCTCCAGCGTCTACCCCACCAGCTCCGTACGCGGCGTGGTCCCCCAGGACAGCATCTTCAAAGCCCCCGGCGACGTGGTGAAACGCGTGTGACAACGGGCCTCCCCGGCAAAATTTGCCGGGGAGTTTTTTTATTTTGTTATTGACATATGCCATTAACCGTGCTATATTATTGGCATAAACCAATAACTATGGAGGTCAGACAGATGAAAATAGCAGTGACTTATGAAAACGGCAATGTGTTCCAGCACTTTGGGCACACCGGGCAGTTCAAGCTCTACGAGGTGTCGGACGGCAAAGTCGTCTCCTCCGAGGTGGTGGACACCAACGGCTCCGGGCACGGCGCCCTGGCCGGATTTCTCGCCAATCGCGGGGTACAGGCCCTGATATGCGGCGGCATAGGCGGCGGCGCCAGGGCGGCCCTGGCCGAGGCCGGCATAGAGCTCTATGCCGGCGTGCAGGGCGCCGCCGACGCGGCGGTGGAGGCCCTGCTGGGCGGCACGCTCAGCTTCAGCAGCGACGCCAATTGCGACCACCATGGCCACCACCACGGCGAGGGCCATGAGTGCGGCCACCACCACGGCGAAAACCACGACTGCGGCCACCACCACGGGGACGCCGGCTGTCAGGAGCACCACCACGGCCACGGCCATGGCCACGGCTGCTGCCACGGTGGGGAATAATGCCCCGCCCGCGCAAGTGCCGCCGGGTGTGCGAGCTGCCCCGGCACACCGAGTTCGGCTCCCGCTCCGCCGAGGGCGAGAGCGTGCCCATGGCGGTGGACGAGTACGAGGCCATCCGCCTCATAGACCTGGAGGGGCTCACGCAGGAGGAGGCCGCGGAGCAGATGCAGGTGGGCCGCAGCACGGTCCAGGCCATCTACAACTCCGCGCGGCACAAGCTGGCCCTCTGCCTGGTGGGCGGGCGCCCGCTGATTATCACCGGCGGCGACTACGAGGTCTGCCCCCGCCAGAGGCCCTGCGGGGGCTGCCGGCACGGCGGCGGCTGCCCCGGCCGCTGAGCACAGTCAAAAAAACTCCCGGGAGATATCCTCCCGGGAGTTTTTGTCTCAGTCGAGCCGCATGGGCGCCTCGCCCTTTTTGAAATGCAGCTCCTTCATGCCCTCCACCTCATCGCACACGGCCTTGAAGGAGCACACGCTGCAGTCGGTGGCCAGGCCGTCCATTATGTGGTTGAGGGTCAGGGTTATCGTGTCCACCTTCTTGGCGGTGTCGGCCAGCCCCTTGCAGAGCTCCCGCCCGCCGGTGACGAAGTATATCGACACGTGGTCCACGAGTCCCTTTTCCTTGTACTTTTTGATGAAGCTATTGCCTATATTGCGGAAGCTGATGCCCTTTTTGAGCGCCTTTTTGGAGACCCTCACCTGCTCGCGCTGGTTCTCCGGGGAGACGCGCATCATGTAGCCCTCCGGGAACACGTGGTATTTGACGAACTCCATGTCGCGGATGGTCCGGAAGGCCTCCTGGTCGTCTCCACTGATGTCGTTGACGTGGAGCAGCACTATGCGGCAGAAGGGGCTGTCGGCCCTTATCTCGCCCAAGTCCGGCCCCACCAGGGTTATCCTGTCCTCCGGCACCAGGGAGGCGTCGGTGGTCACGCAGGTGAAGTTGCTGGCCGGCAGGGCGGAGCCCCCCAGCTCATAGGCGGCGTCGCGCGTGAGCACCAGCTCGTTCTGCCCCAGATCCCGCCAGGCGGCGGAGGGCTCATAGGCCCAGCTGCGCGAGCGCTCTGAGGCCAGGGACTCTTTGACCTCGCGTATGGTCGAGTTATAGAGCTCCATCGTCAGAACTGCACGTCCCTGACCTTGCGGTCATGGAACTTGTTCAGCACGGTGTACAGCCAGCCCACGAGCTTCATGTCGAGGTTGAGCATGTAGATGGTGAACAGCACGCCGACGGTGGCCGCCAATATCCCGAAAAGCGTTTTGAACAACTTGCAGATTTTGCAGCCTTTCTTCATTTATCTGACCATTCCTTTCATCTCAGCGGTCACAGACGGGGCGCGTCAGCCCGCGGCCTTGGCCATGCCTTTCTGGCGGGCGTACTCCGCGGCGCCCA
The DNA here is from genome assembly GCA_944385765.1 of uncultured Oscillospiraceae bacterium. Classification (GTDB taxonomy): domain Bacteria; phylum Bacillota; class Clostridia; order Oscillospirales; family Oscillospiraceae; genus Scatomorpha. The sequence goes on along the minus strand of CALWYL010000026.1, from coordinate 1,643 downwards.
GGGCGCCCATGAGCTGCGGGTCGGTCTTGAGGTTTATCACCTTGAGCTTGAGCACGTGCTCTATGGCCTGCTTGAGGCCCTCGTTCTTGGCGCAGCCGCCGGTGAGGGTGATGGAGTCGGTGGCGCCGGCCTTCTTGGCCATGACAAAGCAGCGCTTGGCGACGGCCATCTCGATGCCCGCGGCAATCTCGTCGGTGGGCTTGCCCTCGCCCACCAGGGTGATGACCTCGCTCTCGGCGAAGACGGTGCACTGGGCGGTGATGGGTATCACGTTCTTGGCGGAGAGGCTCAGGTTGGAGAACTCGGGCAGGCTCAGCTCAAAGGCGTTGGCCATGGCCTCGAAGAAGCGGCCGGTGCCGGCGGAACACTTGTCGTTCATGGCGAAGTTCTTCACCGTGCCGTCGGTGTCGATGCTGATGCCCTTGACGTCCTGGCCGCCGATGTCGATGATGGCGCGGACATTGGGGTCGGTGACGTGCACGCCCATGGCGTGGCAGCTTATCTCGGATATGTTCTCATCGGCAAAGGGCACCTTGTTGCGGCCGTAGCCGGTGCCTATGAGGTAGGCGAGGTCCTCGCTGGAGTTGAGCTCCGGGACCTGGTCCACGACCTCCTTCATCGCCATGATGGCGCTCTGCTCGGAATTTATCTTGCTCCTTATGGTGGTGTTGGCCACCATCTTGCCGGTCTCATCGAGGATGACAGCCTTGGTGTAGGTAGAGCCGACGTCGCAGCCTCCGTAGTACTTCATTTATTTTATCCTCCAATCAGTCAGTTATTAAGTGGATTGGTTTTCTCGTCTGAAAAGCTCCTGTTGCGCCCCCGGGGATTCCCCAGGGGGCAAACCCCGGCGGGAAGCACCCCCGGTTTACCAGGTGATGTCGTCCTCGAACTCTATGAGGCTCTCGTCCGCGGGCTCGGCCTGGATTATCGCGCGCATGTAGTTCGACACCTTGGCGCGCATGTCGCGGCGGGAGACGGTGCGCGGATCCATGAGGTCGTGCTCGACCCATATCAGGTGCAGGCCCCTCTCGCGGGCCTGCTCGTCGAAGAGGCCCTGCAGGCCGGCCATGGTCTTGCAGCAGACGTGCTGATACATGATGATGAAGTTGGCGTTGAACTGCTCGCAGACCTTCCACAGCTCGTCGAGCACGTGCACATAGCCGCCGTTGGTGTGCTTGCGCATGACCATGCGCTCGTAGAGGCGGGCGAGGTCGCGTATGGCCTCGTCGTGATCCTGAGTTTCGAGCTCCTTGGTGAAGTTCAGGCTCTCCATCTCCACGAGGACGCCGATGCCCCAGGCGTTGGCCAGCCAGTTGGAGAAGTTCGCGTAGTAGTGGGCCGGGCAGCTCCAGACGACGGCGCGGTACTTCATCGGGTGGCGGTAGGGGTTGCGTCTCTCCTCGTACGACTTGTACATCAGCTTGCGGACCTTGTAAAACGTCTTCATGACGCTGGGCTCGAGGCCGCCGTCCATCTCGTAGTTCCACTTGCGGAAGAGCTCGTAGCAGGGGCCTATCAGCTGCGGATACGGGGTGGAGTTCATCTCCCACTTCTCCATCTCCATCTTGGTCTGCTCGTTGAAGCGGCGGATGACGGTGAAGTAGTGATCCCAGTCCCACTTCTCGCCGGTGAGGTCTTCG
>CALWYL010000025.1 GCA_944385765.1 uncultured Oscillospiraceae bacterium | reverse complement strand
TTCATAGAACCGCCTCCCGGTTTTTTACGGATATCATGATAGCATCGTGGAAATAATTTGTCAAGATATTTATATAAATATAAATGCAAATTATTTGTGAACTCTGGCACAAAAATTCCGCCCGGCTGTCAGATGACCGAGGCGGCTTGAGCGCCCCAATGAGAAAAGAGCTCCCCACGGGGAGCTCTTTTGCGCTTATGCGGAGCTACTCCACCTCGTAGGCGAAGGGCAGCAGCTCTTTGGCGGGCAGCTTGCGGGGGCCGGCCGGGGTGGGGATGATGACCCGGCAGTTGGGGGCGTAGTCGCTGAGCAGCTGGCGGCAGTTGCCGCAGGGGGGCAGCAGCTCCGCGCCCTCCGGGCCGCGGACGGCCACTATATCCGTGAACTCGCGCTCGCCGGCGGTCAGGGCCGCGCCCAGGGCCACCTGCTCGGCGCAGGCGCCGTGGACGGAGTAGACGTTGATGCCGGCGTATATCCGGCCGCCGGCGGTACGCACCGCGGCGCCCACCGTGTGCATGAAGCGCTCCGCGTCGTAGTTGGGGATGATGGCCCGGCGCGCGGCGTCGATGAGCTCGAGGTCTTTTTCGGTCAGTTCGGTCATAGATGGGGCCTCTCTTTCATATTCTCCCGCGCTCCGGCAGGGGGAGTCGGGGGTCGTCCTGCCAATAGACGATGAGCGTCCCGCGCCCGACGGATATCTCCGCCGGCTCGCCGGTGAAGCTGTTGCTCACGCCGAGGGGGAAAGCCGCGGTGAGCACGGCGCCATCCAGGCGGTAGTGGAACCCGCGCTCGCAGACGCCCGAGGCGTCGGGGCCGTGGCAGAAGGCCGAAAAGTCGCCGGAGCAACGCGCGTCGAACCTCAGCGCGTCCCCGTCCGCGATGGCGGTGAGGGCGCAGCCCTCGCCGAAGAGATAGGCCGCCGCGCCGTGCGCTCTGGCGTAGGCCAGGGCCTGGATGTTGGCCAGAGTGTGGTCCAGGCGGCGGCCGCCCAGGGCGCCGAAGAGGAATATCTGCCCGAAACCGAGCTCGAGGGCCTTCTTAATGGCTATCATGGAGTCGGTGTCGTCCTTCTCCACGGGGCAGACCTCCACGTTGGGGAAGCTGGGCACATGGCCCAGGGAGTCGAAGTCGCCGACGATGAGGTGAGGGCGCACGCCCAGGCGCTGCAGGTGGCGGCAGCCGGCGTCGGCGGCTATGACCAGGTCGCCCTCCCGGGGGGAGAAACGGCCGGCGGACATGTCGGCGGCGCAGACGATATAGCATGTGTCCATGGGACACCTCCCGAGTGTATTGGGCCCCTGGGGGGCAAAAAAGCGCAAAGCCGCGCCCTCCGGCCGAGCGGCCGGATGCTGCGGCTTTGCTCACGCGGCCCCGGACTTATTTCCTGCGGCGGGAAGTCCGGTGGTCGGAATACATCTTGTTGTCGGCCATGCGGCTGTCCGACTCCTGCATGAAATGCTTGAGCTTATCCTCAAAGCTCTGGTCGCCGGAGGGGCCGTTTGCCGGCGGGACTGCCTGGCGGGGGCCGCCGTACGGCCGCTGGGCCGGAGCGGGGGCGCGCGGCGGGCGGCGCTCGCTGCGGGCGCCGGGGGCCGGCTCCTCGGCCCGCTTTATGGACAGATTTATCTTGCCGTCGTCGGCTATCCCGATGACCTTTACCTTTACGGTCTGGCCGTCCTGCACGAAGTCGTGCACGTCGTTGACGAAGGTGTTGGCGATCTCGGATATGTGGACCAGACCGCTCTTGCCGTCAGGCATTGTGACGAAAGCCCCGAACTTGGTGATGCCCGTGACCTTGCCCTCGACTACCATTCCCACCTGAAGCTGCATATAAGCTCTCTATCCCCCTGTTTATTTGTCCCGGCCGCCCGCGAACTGAAAGATGACTTCGTCGGGATAGACGAGGCCGCAGGAGCGCGCGGCGCGCTCGATGGTCTCGTCCTCCGAGGCCCTGGAGAGGGCGGAGCTGAGAGCGCCGTTCTCCCCGCGGAGTTCAGCGGCGCGTTCGCCCAGCTCGGCGAGCAGGGACTCGTACTCCGCGGCCTCGGCCTCCGTCGCCGCTATCCCGGCCAGGGCGTACAGCGAGAGCGCTGCGACTATGAGGAGAACTATAATCCCAGACCTGCTTAGCCTCATCTGCGCGGCCTCCACTGTCCCTGCCGGCCGTTGAGCGCCGGCGGCGGTTTTTCCATATTGTAAACCCATATTTGAGTTTTGAAAAGATGTTTTTTTCAATTTTTTTGCGGAGCTGGATTTTTTTTAAAGGGGAGATGGCGCGAAACAGGGCGGAAAAGGCCCGGGAAAAGGCCCGGAGGGCGTAGGGTGAGAGGGTGCAGCGCCAGAGGGCCCAGCCGAGAGCCGCCGAGGCGAGGGCAAAGAGCCTCAGCCGGCCCTCCCCGGGGCCCAGGGCGTAGACGAACAGCGCCGGCAGCAGCGCCGCGCAAAAGAGCGCGTCCGCCGCCGCGGTGACCCAGCCGCGGGCTGCGCGCAGGCGGAGGGCCTTCAGAAAGTCGTAGAGCGCGGCGAGGAGCAGCCCGGACAGCAGCGCCAGCGCCGCCTGGAAGGCCTGCGCGGTGATGGGCAGTCCCAAGGCCTCACCCGAACAGCCGCGCCCAGAAGCCGCCGCCGGCGGCCGGCACGTCCTCGTACTGTATCCCGGTGACCGTGCCCTCGGCGCAGAGCTCGCCGGTCTCCAGGCTGAGCTTGCCTATGTGCAGCCCCTCGCCGGTTATCATCAGCCGGCCGCGGACCGTGCGCAGCTCTATGCGGTCGTCGTCGAAGCTCTCCACCTCCTCCACGCCGCTGACGGAGAGCTTTGTGCGCTCCTCGAGCGTGAGCTTGTGCGGCAGCGCGCTCTGGCGCGGGTTGTCCTCGTATGCCATGTCCTCACCTCTTTCAGTTAATGATATGCCCCGCGCGCGGCGGAAAGCAGAGAGCTTTTGACAAGCTTTGTCGAAGGCCTTGACTGCGCGCGTGAATGTGTTATGTTAACTGAGGAGGTGAGCGATTTGACTCTTAAAAGGGTGCTGGGGGCGCTGTGCGCGTTCGCGCTGCTGCTGTGCGCCAACCTGAGATGTGTGTACTCGGTGGAGGCGGCGGGTGAGGAGCTGCCGGGGTTCTGGACCCGGGCGGAGATAGAGGCGGCCAGCGCCGCCGCCCTGGCGGCGGCTGAGGAGGTGTCGCGCGCGGAGAGCGCCCTGCCGGAGCTGGAGCTGCATCCCGCGCTGCGGCTCTCGCCCGCGGGTGCCGGGGAGGGCTCCGCCGGGGAGCTGGCGGCGGGCATACTTGGGCACTGCGCCGGGGTGGACGCCGCCTGGAGAGTGCTGGTGGACGGCGTGGAGCTGGGGACGACGGACGACCGCTCGGTGCTGGGCGAGCTGCTGGACGGCCTGATGGCCTCCCGGGTGTCCCGCGAGGCGGTGGAGGCGCAGCTGTCCGGGGAGCTGTCGTTTAAGCCGGTGTGCATACCGGAGGGCCGCGCCACGGAGGACTCACAGCTGCTGGCGGCCATCTGCGACGCCGCGCCGGTGGTCTACACCACGCCGGACGGGGAGTGCCACCTGGCCCTGGGCTAACGGCGGCGCAGGGCGAAGCCGCACACGGCCCCCATCAGCCCGCCGACTATGTGCGTGAGCTGGGAGACGTTGTCGCGGCTGAAGAGCCCGTCGAGCACCTCGCCGCCCAGGTAGAGCACCAGGACCAGCAGCAGGGTGAGGGGCAGCTCGCCCCGGCGCATGCCGGAGAGGGAGGCCATGACGATGAGCATGAACACTATGCCCGAGGCGCCCAGCAGGGCGCTGGAGGGGAAGAAAAACCACTGCACCAGGCCCGAGACGAGGGCGGTGGCGGCGATGGAGAGCAGCAGCGCTCGGCCGCCGTAGCGCTCCTCCATGGGAGGGCCTATCACGAGCAGCATGAGCATATTATTAATGTAGTGTGCCCAGCCCGAGTGGCCCAGCACGTGGCAGAAGAGGCGCACATAGGTCAGGGGGTCGTCCAGCGGGGCGCGGTAGACGGTGAACAGCGCCCAGGTGGTCTCGCCGCCCGTCAGGGAGCCCAGCACCAGGGCGGCGAGGCTGAGCAGGGCGAAGGTGAGTATGACCGGGGAGTTATACGACAATCTCATGCGCGGAGAGCACCTCCCTCATGTCCGCCGGCAGGGGCGCCGCGACGGATATCACCTCGCCGCTCAGCGGGTGGACGAGCTCCAGGGCGAAGGAGTGGAGCAGGGGCCTGGCGGCGCCGCTCCCCCCGCCGTAGAGCCTGTCGCCCAGTATGGGGCAGCCGGCGGCGGCGAGATGGACGCGTATCTGGTGCGTGCGGCCCGTCTCCGGGCGCAGGCGGAGCAGGGAGACGCCGCCGGAGGACGCGAGCAGCTCATAGCGGGTCAGGCTGGGGAGACCGTCCGGATGGGGGGCGAATTTCTTTTCCCCCGGCACGCGCGCGAGGGGCAAATCTATCGCGCCGGAGCTCTCCGGGGGAGTGCCGCGCGCCACGGCCAGGTACTCCCGGCGGAAGGCCTCCGTGTGCAGTATGCGGCGCAGGCGGTCGTGCATATAGCCGTTCTTGGCCGCGCACATGGCGCCCGTGGTGCCGCGGTCGAGGCGGTTCACGGGGTGGAAGGGCGCGGCGGTGTCCAGATAGCGCGCCACGGCGGCGCCTATGGTGGGCTCGCCGCGCTCAGAGCGGCCGTGGACGGCGATGCCGGCGGGCTTGTCGATTATCAGCAGGTCCTCGTCCTCATATAATATGGAGAGGGAGGGGCCGCCGGGGACGAATACGCCCTCGCGGGTGTCGCCCACATCCACCTCCAACGTGTCGCCCGCGCGGACGGGGTCTATGGTGCGCGCGGGCGAGCCGTTGAGCCTCACGGCGCCGGGGCGCTGCTTCAGCCGGGTGACAAGGCCGGCCGAGAGGCCCAGCGGGCCCTGCAGCAGGCTGCGGACGCGCCGGCCGTCCTGCTCGGGGGAGACGGTCAGGCGCAGGGTGCGCGCGCTCACAGCTCGGAGAGGGCCGCGTCGTAGGCGGCTTTGGTGTGCGCGTCGAAGCAGACCATGCGCACGCGCTCTATCTCCGGGTGGGAGGCCAGGTAATCCGCTATGGCGGAGAGGGCCACCCGGGCGGCCCTGTCCACCGGATAGCCGTAGACGCCGGTGCTGATGGAGGGGAAGTCCACCGTCCGGCAGCCGTGCTCGCTGGCCAGCTCCAGGCAGGAGCGGTAGCAGCCGGCGAGCTTTTCCGCCTCCCCGCGGCCGCCGCCGCTCCACACGGGGCCCGGGGTGTGCAGGACATATTTGGCCTTCAGGTTGTATCCGCGGGTTATTTTGGCCTTTCCGGTCTCGCAGCCGTGCAGGGTGCGGCACTCTGCCAGCAGCTGCGGGCCGGCGGCGCGGTGTATGGCGCCGTCCACCCCTCCGCCCCCCAGCAGGGAGGTGTTGGCGGCGTTGGCGATGGCGTCGGCGTCCGAGCGGGTGATGTCGCCCTGGATTATCTCTATTCTGTCTTTCATGTTATCCCTCCTGGGGAGATTGTAGCACATTCCGCGCCGGATGTGAAGGTATCCGGAAAGCGGGGGGGTGCAAAAAGGCCGGGGCGCCCGCGGGCGCCCCGGCCTTTCGCCGTGCAATCTGCGGCCTGCCGGCTGTGGGACGGAACTCAGCCGCCCAGGTAGGCCTTTTTCACCAGGTCGCTCTCGGCGAGCTCCCGCCCGGTGCCGCTGAGGCCGATGCGGCCGGTCTCCATCACGTAGGCCCGGTCGGCCACGGAGAGGGCCATCTGGGCGTTCTGCTCCACCAGCAGTATGGTGGTGCCGCTGCGGTGCAGCTTGCCTATAATCTCGAAAATCTGCTCCACCAGGATGGGCGCCAGGCCCATTGAGGGCTCGTCGAGCATCAGGAGCTGCGGACGGCTCATCAGCGCGCGGCCTATGGCCAGCATCTGCTGCTCGCCGCCGGAGAGGGTGCCGGCTATCTGCCTGCGGCGCTCCTTCAGCCGGGGGAACTGCTCAAAGACCCGCTCCAGCTCCTCCTCGGACACGCCGCCGCGCCGGGTGAATGCGCCCATCTCCAGGTTCTCCTGCACGCTCATCTGCAGGAAGATGCGCCGGCCCTCCGGGACCTGGGCCAGGCCGCGCTCCACTATCCTGTGCGGCGGGAGGCGGCCGATGCTCTCGCCGTTGAACTCTATGCCGCCGCTGCGCGAGCGGAGCAGGCCGGAGATGGTCTGCAGCGTGGTGGACTTGCCGGCGCCATTGGCCCCGATGAGCGTGACCACCTCGCCGGCGTCCACGTGGAAGGAGACGTCCTTTATGGCGTGTATGGCGCCGTAGTAGACGTTTATGTTCTCAACTTTCAAGAGATGCTCCATATCCCGCTCACTCCTTCCTGCGGCCCAGATAGGCCTCTATGACCACGGGGTTGGACTGGATGTCCTCCGGCGTGCCCTTGGCGATGACCTTGCCGAAATTCAGCACGCAGATGCCCTCGCAGATGCCCATCACCAGGTTCATGTCGTGCTCTATGAGCATGATGGCTATCTGGAAGGTGTCGCGTATCCTGATGATGTTCTCCATCAGTTCCACGGTCTCCGAGGGGTTCATGCCGGCGGCGGGCTCGTCGAGCAGCAGCAGCCCGGGATTGGTGCCCAGGGCGCGCACTATCTCCAGCCGGCGCTGGGCGCCGTAGGGCAGGGAGCCGGCCTTCTTGTCGGCCATGTCCTGCATGTCGAAGATGCTGAGCAGCTCCAGCGCCCGCTCGTGGGCTATGCGCTCCTGCTTCCAGTAGCCGGGCAGGCGGGCTATGCCGCTGAACATGCCGTACTTTATCTGGCTGTGCATGCCCAACTTCACGTTGTCCTCCACCGTCAGGTTGGAGAAGAGGCGGATGTTCTGGAAGGTGCGCGCCACGCCCAGATTGCTCACCTGCACGGTGCTCATGCCGTTGGTGTCCTGGCCGTCTATCATGATGCTGCCGCGGGTGGGCTGATATACCTTGGTGAGCAGGTTGAACACCGTGGTCTTGCCGGCCCCGTTGGGCCCTATCAGCCCGGCTATCTCCGTGCGGCCAATCACCAGGTTGAAGTCGTCCACGGCGGTGAGGCCGCCGAAGTCTATGCCCAGGTGCCTGGTCTCCAGGATGGGCAGCTTGTCGAGGTCGCGCTGGGGGATATAGGCGTCGCTGGGCATGTTCACCAGCGGGCTCTCGTTTCTGGATCTGACCCTGGGCATCACTGGGCCTCCTTTCCCGGCCTGGCGGCCGCGCGCGCCCTCAGCGAGGCAAAGGGCCTGGCGAGCAGCGCCTTGAGGCGCGAATTGTTGGTGGCGAGCATCACCAGTATGAGGACTATGGCGTAGATGAGCATGCGGTAGTCGTCAAAGCCGCGCAGGGCCTCCGGCAGTATGGTGAGCACGGTGGCGGCGATGATGGAGCCCCAGATGTTGCCCAGACCGCCCAGGACGACGAACACCAGCACGAGTATGGAGGTGTTGAAGTTGAACTTGGCCGAGGTCAGGTTGGAGAAGTTCAGCCCGTAGAGCGCGCCGGCGGCCCCGGCCAGGGCGGCGGAGGTGACGAAGGCCATCATCTTGTACTTGGTGGCGTTGATGCCCACGCTCTCGGCGGCTATCCGGTTGTCGCGTATGGCCATGATGGCGCGGCCGGAGCGGCTGCGCACCAGGTTGAGCACCACCACGAGGGTTATCATGACGAGGATGAAGCCGGCGGTGAAGGTGGAAATCATCTGGGTGCCCGTGGCGCCCTGCGCGCCCTTGATTATCTCTATCCCGTTTTCCGTGAGGCCCAGGTCAGAGACCGTCTTGCTGCTGTTGAAATTGAAGATGACGTGCAGACCGTTCTCGTCGTGGCCTATGATGAGGCAGTTGATGAGCTCCTTGATTATTTCGCCGAAGGCCAGCGTGACGATGGCGAGATAGTCGCCGCGAAGCCGGAGCACGGGCACACCCACTATCACGCCTGCCACGGCGGCGCAGGCCGCTCCGACCACGAGCGCTATGGCCAGCCGCGCGGGCTCGGAGGGGATGGAGCCCTGCAGGCTCATGGCGGCCACGATGCCGGAGAAGGCGCCCACGCTCATGAAGCCCGCGTGGCCCAGGCTGAGCTCGCCGAGTATGCCGACGGTCAGGTTCAGCGAGACGGCCATGACTATATAGCAGCATATGGGTATGAGCTGGCCGCTGAAGGAGCGGGAGAGCATGCCGCCGCGGAGCATCGCGTCCACGATGAGGAAGGCCAGGACCACGCCCAGATAGGTGGAGAAATCGACCACGCGCGTCTTTGTGAGGTTGACGCTGCGCTTTTTCCCGAGTTTTATCATCTTGCCCATGCCGCACCTCAAACTTTCTCCGGCACATACTTGCCGAGCAGGCCGGCCGGACGCACCAGGAGCGTGACTATCAGCACGGCGAACACGATGGAATTGGCCAGCTGGGTGGAGATGTACGCCTTTGCCAGGGACTCGATGATGCCCAGCAGTACGCCGCCCAGGAGGGCCCCGGGGATGGAACCTATGCCGCCGAACACCGCCGCGGTGAAGGCCTTGATGCCGGGCATGGAGCCGGTCGTGGGCATGAGCGAGGTGTTGAACGAGCAGAGCAGCACGCCGGCGATGGCCGCCAGCGCGGAGCCGATGGCGAAGGTGAGGGAGATGGTGCGGTTGACATTGATGCCCATCAGCTGGGCGGCGCCCTTGTCCTCCGAGCAGGCCCTCATGGCCTTGCCCATGCGGGTCTTCTCGGTGAAGAGCGTGAGGGCCGTCATGATGACCACGCACATCACGATGGTGACCAGGGAGATATAGCTGATGCTCAGCCCACCCACGGGGAGGGAGCCGGAGACTATGGGCGTGTACGACATGGGGCTGGCGCCCCAGAGCAGCTGGGCGGCGTTCTGCAGGAAGTAGCTGACGCCTATGGCGGTTATGAGCACGGCCAGGCTGGGCGACGCGCGCAGGGGCTTGTACGCCAGGCCCTCTATCACCACGCCGAGCACGGTGCAGACCAGTATGGCCAGCAGCACGCCCGCCCACCAGGGCAGGCCCAGAGAGGTCATGCTCAGCAGCGAGATGTAGCCGCCGACCATGATGACGTCGCCGTGGGCAAAGTTCAGCATCTTGGCGATGCCGTACACCATGGTGTAGCCGAGGGCTATTATGGCGTAGACGCTGCCCAGGCTGACGCCTATTATCAAATAGGAAAGAAACTCCATATCCTCACCTTACCTTTTTCGTTTTGTCTTTTTCCCCTGCGGCATATGCCGGAGCGCGGGAAGGCCGCATTCCCGCAGACGCCGCAGACGCGCCTCGACTGCCGGGCGGGGCCCGGCAGCCTCGGCGCTGTGAGGTCTGGCGGCCGCCGCTTTGGCTGTGGCGGCCGCCCGGGAGGGGAAGTTTTAGCCGGCGTTTTCTACGCTGACGTACGCGCCGTCGTGAATCACGACAGCCATTGGCATCTTGCTGACGGTGCCGTCGGTGCCCCAGGTGAGGCCGGAGCCGGTGAGGCCGTCGAAGCTCATGGTGGTGAACTGCTCAATCATGGCGTCGCAGATGTCCTCAGCGCTCATATCGGGGGTGCAGCCGGCGTTTTCCATCGCCTGCTTGAGGGCATAGATGCAGTCGTAGCCGTCGGCGGCGAACTGGTTGGGGGTCTCGCCGAACTGCTCGCTGTACTTGGTGACGAAATTCACGGTGCGCTCGTCGGTGGCGTCGGCGGAGAAGGGGGTGAGGACCATGACGCCCTCGGCCAGGCTCATGTCGAAGTTCTTCAGCGTGAGGATGCCGTCCATGCCGTCCACACCGAAGAAGGTGGGCTCATAACCCATGGCGTCGGCCTGGGCGAAGATGATGGAGGCGGGCTGGTAGTAGATGGGCAGGAACACCACGTCGGCGCCGGCGGACTGGGCGTCGGTCAGCTGCACGGAGAAGTCGGACGCGCCCTCGCCGGTGAAGGTGCCCTCGTAGACTATCTCGAGGTCCTGGTTCTCACACTCGGCGACAAAGGTGTCGCGGATGCCGGTGGAGTAGATGTCGTCATTGCGGTAGATGACCGCGACCTTGGAGCCGGGCATATTGGTGCCGATGTAGGTGGCGGAGCCCATGCCCTGGTTGGGGTCGGTGAAGCAGAGCTGGAACACGTTGTCCTTGCCCGTCACGACGTCGAGGGAGGAGGCGCTGGGGGTGAGCATGAAGACGCGGTCCTGGTTCACCAGCGTGGAGACGGAGAGGGCCGGGCCGGTGGTGACGGGGCCGACCAGCACCTGCATGCCGCTGTCCATCAGGTTGTTGTAGGCGTTGACGGAGGACTCGCCGTCGGACACGTCGTCCTCAAAGCTGAAGTCCACCTGGTAGCCGTTGATGCCGCCGGCCTCGTTTATCTCGTCGACGGCAATCTGCGCGCCGTTCCTCACGGCGTTGCCGTAGATGGCGTTCTCGCCGGTCAGGGGGCCCACGCCGCCGAACTTGAAGGCCGCGCCCTCGGCGGCGGGCTCATCCCCGCCGGAGGGTTCGGAGGACTCGGCGGGCTCGGAGGGGTTGTCGGCCTCGGCGGGCTCCTCGGACTGGCCGCAGCCGGCCATCAGGCATACGCACATCAGCAGTGCCATTGCAAGAGAGAAGAACTTTTTCATTTTTGCCTCCTAAAAGTGTGTTTATATACAAAAAACCGGTCCCAGCCGCCTGGCCGGAACCGGTTTGATGTACGAAATCAAATCAGTATGCCGATGCCGGGTGCGGCGGTGCTGCTATGCTGCCTACAAGCACTATAATGAGGCCTATAAGGCGTATGGCCAGCAGTCGCAGGGCAACAAAAATGGACACTGCAAGGGCAGTGTCCAGACTCAGCAGGCTGATCATGTTCGCGCGGCGCTCGCAGCTGCCGCCATTGGCGGTGGTGCGGGCAGGGGAATTGACCGCGGAGTGAGAACCGCGGTTGCAGTGGCTGTTAAAAGAGCGGTCAAAGTGGAAAAACATGCGCCGCGGCTCCTTTCCGAAAGATTGTTTGCACTGTAGCACAGCAGAGTTTTGCTGTCAAGAAGCGAAAATTTATTTCTGCGTTTTCCACATTCTTTTCCGGCCGCTCCGGTGAAATTTATCTGTTCCTCACAGAGATGTTGACGGTTTTGCGCTTGACCGCCCGCGCCGGGGAGGCCGGGGCCGGGGACTTTCAGTTTCGTTTCAGCTTGGGGGCGTATAATGACCGCACCCTGTATTAGGAGGCATTTTATGCTGCAAGTTGAACATCTCACCAAGCGCTACGGCGCGGTGACGGCGGTGGACGACCTCAGCTTCGAGATAGCGGGCGCGGGGGTCTACGGCTTCCTCGGGCCCAACGGGGCGGGGAAGAGCACCACCATGAACATCATGACGGGCTGCCTCTCCGCCACGGCGGGGACGGTGAAAATCTCCGGGTACGACATCTACGAGAGCCCGCGCGAGGCCAAGCGGCGCGTGGGCTACCTGCCCGAGCAGCCGCCGCTCTACCTGGGGGAGACCCCGCTGGAGTATCTGCGCTTCGTCGGCGAGGCCAAAGGGGTGCGCGGCTCGGAACTGAAGCGGCAGATTGACGCCGTGGTTGACGAGACGGGCATCGGGGACATGGAGAACCGGCGCATCTCCGCCCTCAGCAAGGGCTACCGCCAGCGCGTGGGCATAGCGCAGGCGCTGCTCGGCGAGCCGGACACGGTCATACTGGATGAGCCCACGGTCGGCCTCGACCCCATACAGATACTCGAGATTCGCGCGCTCATAGCCTCGCTGGGCAAGAGCCGCACGGTGCTCATCTCCTCGCACATCCTCTCCGAGGTACAGACCATGTGCAGCAAGATACTCATCATCTCCCACGGCAAACTGGTCGCCTTCGACGCGCCGGACGCGCTGGAGTCGCGCCTCGCCTCGCCGGGCGAGATAAGCGTCACGGCGGAGACGGACGCCGCGAGCGCGAAGGCGCTGATAGCGGGCGTGCCCGGCGTCTCCGGGGTCGCTGTCGTCTCGGACACGCCGGAGCGCTCGCACCTCACGGTGACGGCGGGGACGGGCGAAATCTACGAGCTCTCCCGCGGCATATTCGAGGCCTTCGCCCGCGGCGGGCACGCCCTCAGCGAGCTGGGCGTGAAGAAGGCCAGCCTGGAGGACATCTTCCTGGAGCTGACGGAGGCCGAACCGGCCGGGGGAAAGGAGGTAAAGACCGCATGAGCGCCATTTTCAAACACGAGCTCAGGAGCTATTTCCACACCCTTACCGCCTGGCTGTTCGCGGCCTTCCTGCTCTGCTTCGTGGGCATAGGCGCGATGATGTACAACATCCAGGCGGCGGTGAGCAACTTCGAGTATGTGCTCAGCTTCGGCTGCCTCGTATTCGTCGTCATTGTCCCCATCCTCACCATGCGCGTGCTGGCCGAGGAGCGGCGGCAGAGGACGGACCAGCTGCTCTACTCCCTGCCCGTCTCCACGGTGGAGGTGGTGCTGGGCAAGTACGCCTCGCTCATAGTGCTATACCTGGTGCCTCTGGCCATCATCGCCGTCTACCCGCTCGTATTTGCGCGCTTTGGAGAGGTGTACCTGCCCACCAGCTACGGCAGCATCTTCGCCTTCTTCCTGCTGGGGGCGGCCCTGCTGGCCGTGGGCATGTTCATCTCCTCGCTCACAGAGAACCAGGGCCTGGCGGCCGGCGTGGGCATCGCCGCAGTGCTCTTCAACTACTACAGCGTCAGCCTCTCGGAGTACGTCTCCACCAGCGCCATGGGCGGCGTCATCGCGCTCATTGCCCTCTGCTGTGTCCTGGGGCTCATCCTCAAGCTGCTCACTGGCAGCGGCTCGCTCGGCTACTGGGTGGGGCTCGCGCTGAGCACCGCGTGCGTCGCGCTCTATATACTGGCGCCGGAGTCCATAGAGGGCCTGCTGCCGGGGATAATGTCCACGCTCTCGCTCTTCGAGCGCTTCTATGTCTTTGTGAACGGCGTGTTTGACCTGGAGGCCGTGGTCTTCTACCTCAGCGTGATAGGCTTCTTCCTCTTCCTGACCGTGCAGTCGCTGGAGAAAAGGAGGTACAACTGATGAATAAGCCGCGGAAAAACCCCACGGGCGCCATGCGCGGCGGCATGTACAGCGCAGTCGTGACCGCCGTGGTGCTGGCGATACTCATAGCAGTCAACGTCGCCGTCTCCGCCCTGCCGGCGAGCGCCACGGAGTACGACATCTCCGCCAGCAAGCTCTACTCGGTCACCAGCAACACCAAGAGCGTGGTGAACGCCCTCACGGAGGACGTGACCATATACTGGATAGTGCAGGCCGACCAGGAGGACGCCGTGATAGAGAAGCTGCTCAACCGCTACGCGTCGCTCTCCGATCACATAGAGGTGGAAAAGCGCAACCCGGACGTCTACCCCACCTTCGCCGAGGAGTACATCGACGAGGGCGACGCGGTTTACAACAACTCCCTGGTCGTCGAGTGCGGAGAGCGCAGCCGCTACATACCCTATACGGACATCTACATCACGGACGCCGACATGTACTCCTACAGCTACTCCACCAGCTTCGACGGCGAGGGGGCCATCACCTCCGCCATCGACTATGTGACAAACCCTGACCAGCCCTCGGCCTACACCCTCACCGGCCACGGGGAGAGCGAGCTGCCCGCCACCTTCGCCGACAGCCTGGAGAAGGAGAACATCACGCTGGAGGAGCTCAGCCTGCTGAACACCGACGAGATACCCGAGGACGCGGACGTGCTCATCGTGTACGCCCCGCAGAGCGACATCTCCGAGGACGAGGCGGAGATGCTCTCCGATTACGTGTCCGGCGGGGGAAAGCTGCTGGTCATGGCCGGGCCCGTGCAGGACGCGGAGCTGACGAACCTCTATTCCATCCTGGAGCCCTACGGCGTGACGCCGGTTGAGGGCGTGGTGGTCGAGGGCGACAGGGCGCACTACGCCCTCACCACCCCCGCCGCCCTGATGCCGGACATGGCCTCGAGCACCATCACGGACGCGCTCATCGAGGAGGGCTACTACATCATCATGCCGGTGGCGTCGGGCCTTGAAGTGGGCACGAATTCCACCAGCGCCACGGTGACCAGCCTGCTCACGACCTCGGACGCCGCCTTCAGCAAGCTCGCGGGTTACGACATGACCACCTATGAGAAGGAGGACGGCGACATCGACGGGCCCTTCAGCCTGGCCGTTTCCGTCGAGTACGGGGACGGCGGCGGAATCGTCTGGTTCAGCTCCTCGAGCTACCTGAACGACCTGTACAACGCCTACTCCTCCGGAGCGAACAACGACCTCACGATGAACGCCGTGTCCAGCCTCGTGGGAGAGAGCGAGGCCATGGCCATCCGCAGCAAGTCCCTCAACTACAACTACCTCACGATAAGCGACTCCACGGCGGGGCTGCTGAAGGTCCTGATGATAGGCGTGCTCCCGCTCGCCTTCCTGGCGGCGGGAATAGCCGTGGTAGTCAGAAGAAGGAGGCTGCTCAAATGAAACGCAAAACGCGCCTGATAGTGCTCTGCTGCGTCCTCGTCCTCGCCGTGGGGGCGGCGGTGGGCGTGAGCCTGTACGAGGAACAGCGGGAGAACATCGCCGAGAGCGGCGAGGTGGTGTTTGAACTGCCGGTGGACGACGTGAGCGCGCTCAGCTGGGAGTACACGGACGACGAGGAGGAGACCGTCTCGCTCGCCTTCACCAACGACGGGGGCTGGACATATGACGGCGACGCCGCCTTCCCCGTGGACGGCGAGGCTGTGAATGCGCTGCTGGAGCAGTTTTCGGCCCTGCAGGCGGCCTTCGTCATCGAGGATGTGGAGGACTACGGCCAGTACGGCCTCGACGAGCCGCTCTGCACCATAGACATCGCCGCCGGGGACACGGAGTACGGGATAAGCCTCGGCAATTACAGCGAGCTGGACTACCAGCGCTACGTCTCCCTGGGCGACGGCAAGGTGTATCTGGTGAACGACGACCCCATGGAGGCCTACAAGGTGACGCTGGATGACCTGATGCTGGACGACGAGATACCCTCTTTCGTCGACGTCACGCGCGTGGAGTTCGCCGGGGCGGAGAATTACGCGATAGAGCGCGACGAGGAGGGGCCGAGCTACCGCGCCGACGACGTGTACTACGCGGACGGCAAACCTCTCGACCCGGACAGCGTGGACAGCTATGTGGCCTATATCGCCTCCCTTGCCCTGGGAGACTATTACACCTATGACGCCGCGGAGGAGGACATAGCGGAGTGCGGCCTCGACGAGCCCGAGCTCACCGTGACGATAGACTACCCGAATCCGGACTCTGAGGACGAGGCGGCGGAGACGCTGAGCTTCACGCTGTCCGTCTCCCGCAGCGCCACGGATAAGTTGACGGACTGGGACGAGGTGCTCGCGGCCATGGAGGCCGGGGATGAGGACGCCGCCGCGGAGACCGAGGAGCCCACGGATGAGGACGCCGTCGCCTATCTGCGGGTGGGCGAGAGCGCGATAATCTATGAGATAGACTACGACAGCTTCAAGGCCCTTATGGCCTGCGCATATGACGACCTGCGCCACACCGAGCTCTTCCCGGGGGAGACGGCGGACCTCGAGAGCCTCTCCGTGGAGCTCGACGGCGAGACCTACGAGTTCACCACCACCGCCCCCGCCGATGAGGACGGGGAGAGCGGAGAGGCGTCCGGGGACGACGGCGAAGAGGCGCAGTGGTACTTCGGCGGCGAAGAGGTGAGCCTGAGCGACGTCAGCACCGCGCTCGGCGGGCTTGCGGTCACGGAGTTCGCGGACGGCGGAGATGGCGGGGAAGTGGAGATAAGCCTCACGGCTGAGCTGGCCCTGGACGGCGGGACACAGGTTGACATAACAATATACCGCGTGGACGGCGAGAGCTGCTTCGCCGAAGTTGACGGCGAGGGCATAGGCTATGTGCCGAGAAGCCAGGTGGTTGATTTGATAGAGGCGGTCAACGCCATCGCGCTGGGCTGAATGCAGTGAGCCGGCCGGGGAAACCCGGCCGGCTCTCCTTATGCCCTTGGCAGCTCCGCGATGAAGCGGTTCCAGCCCCCCGCGCTCTCGCAGCGTATCCTGCCGCGCCCGCGTTTGACTATGCTCTCGGCTATGGCCAGGCCCAGCCCGAAGCCGGGGCTGCCATGGTGACGCGGGGAGCGGTAGAAGCGCTGGAAGATGCTCTCCAGCTCCTCCGGCTCTATGCTCTCGCCCTCGTCGGCCACGGTGAGGGCGCAGCGGCGCTGGCTGAGCGCTTTCAGCTCCACGGCTATCCTCCCGCCCGGGCGCGAGTACTTGACGGCGTTGTCCAGCAGTATCTCCGCGAGCTGGGTGAACTCCGCGGCGCTGCCGCGGACGGCGAGGCCGGGGGCGATTTCGCTCGTCAGCCCGTGGCCGTGCTCATAGCACAGCGGCTCGAACTCCATGACCGCGCCTGCGACGGCAGCGCTGAGGTCGGCCGCCGCGCACTTGGCCTTTTCGCCCTCGTTTTCCGCCCGCGCGAGGACCAGGAGCTGCTCTATGAGCGATTTCATGCGCCCGGCGGCGGACTTTATGTGCTCCGTCTGCCTGGACGGCGCGGCCAGCTCCGCGTTGGTCATTATCACGGTGAGCGGCGTCTTCAGCTCGTGCGAGGCGGAGGCGACGAAGTCCTTCTGCTCCCTCCACGCCCGCTCCACGGGGCGCACGGCCCAGCGGGAGAGGGCTATGCTGATGGCGAGAAAGGCCAGGAAACCCAGCGCGCCTATCATGGCGCAGGTGCGCGTCAGCCCGGACAGAGTGGCCCGCTCGCTGGAGATGTCAGCGAAAACTATGATGTAGCGCCCCGGCATCTCGACGCGGTAGAAGCGCAGACCGCGGCCGGAGATGACCCCGATATCGCCCGGCGAGCTCATGGCCCCGGCCACCAGCTGCTCCAGCGCGCCGGAGTCCGTGAGGTCGAAGTAGCCGCCCGAGGCCTCGGCTATCTCCCCGTCCGGGCCGAGCAGCACGGCGAAGAAGGGCAGCTGCACGTCCCCGGCGGCCTCGCCCGGCGCGGGGCGCGGCGGATTCAGGGCTACGCTGCGGAGCATGTTGATGGAGTCGTTCTCCAGGTTGGCCGCGGTGGAGTAGTACACCAGCGCCATGATGACGCAGAGCAGCACGGTGACGAGCGCCATGTTTATGGCCACGAATTTGAGACGCAGGCGTTTTATCATGTCCCCGCCTCCAGATGATAGCCCAGCGAGCGCTGGGACTTTATTTTCACGCCGGAGCCGATGGCGGCGAGCTTTTTGCGCAGGAAACCGACGTAGACCTCGACGTTGTTGTCCACCGCATCGCTCTCCCAGCCCCAGACCTTGACCAGCAGAGTCTCCTTGCCCACGATGCGCCCGCCGGCGGAAAACAGGCAGCGGGCCAGCTCAAATTCGCGCGCCGAGAGGTGTACGCTCCGCCCGCCGCAGACCAGCTCCGCAGAGGCCAGGTCGAGAGAGGTGCCGGAGAAGCTGAGCTCGTCCACCTGCGCGCCCTGGCGGCGCAGTATGGCGTTGACGCAGGCCAGGAGCTCGCGAGCCTCAAAGGGCTTGGGCAGGTAGTAGTCCGCCCCGGCGTCAAGCCCCTCCACGCGGTCGTCGAGCCCGGAGCGCGCCGTGAGCATGAGTATGGGCGTGCCCACGCGCTTCGCGCGCAGACGCCGCGCTATCTCAAAGCCGTCGAGGCCTGGCAGCATCACATCGAGCACTATCAGGTCGTAGACGCCCGTGAGCGCGAATTCCAGCCCCGAGGGGCCGTCGCGGGCCGCCTCGGTGGCAAAGCCGTGCTGCCTCAGGAGCTCGCAGAGCGACTCGGAGAGCAGCTGTTCGTCTTCGATTACCAGTACAGTCATCACAATTCACCAGACTGCATTATACGCCGGAAAGCTGAAACGTACCTGAAAAAACTGTGAATTGTCAGATGGCGCCGCGGGGCGTCCGGGCGGACGGATGACAAAGGGGCCCGCCGTCTTGCAGACGGCGGGCCCCAGCTCACAGCGCTATCTGGAATGTTATCCGCTCTCCCTGCTTTTCGACGCGTATCCTCCCGCCCTGGGCTTCAACCGCGGCTTTGGCTATGGCGAGGCCGATGCCGCTGCCCCTTACGGCGCCGGAGCGGGCTTTGTCGGCGCGGTAGAAGCGGTCGAAGAGGTGCGCGAGGTCCCTCTCGTCGAGGCCCTCGCAGGTGTTGGACACCTCTATCACGGCCTTTTTGCCGCTGTGGAAGGCGCGCAGGCCTATCTCGCCGCCCTCGGGGGAGTACCTGAGGGCGTTGTCCAGCAGTATGCTGGCCACCTGCTGCACGACGGCGCGGTCGCCCACGGCCGTGAGGCCGTCCTCTATGCTCTGGGAGTAGGACTTGCCCTGCGCCCTGATGAGTGAGGCGAAGGGCTCCGCCGCCTCCCAGAGCGCGTCGCTGAGGGAGAAACGGGCCTTCTCGGGCAGGGGATTCTCCTCGTCGAGGCGGGAGAGCGTCACCAGGTCTGCCACCAGCTTTGACAGCCGGGCGGACTGCTTCTGTATGTTGCACACCCACTCGTCGTCGCCCAGCTCTATGGCCAGCACATCGGCGCTGGTGGAGATGGCCGTCAACGGGGTCTTCAGCTCGTGGCCCGCGTTGGTGATGAACTGCTTTTGCATCTCGAGGTTGCGCATATAGGGCTTTACGGCCCTCCGGGCGAGCAGCAGCACCAGGATGAACACCGCGGCGAGGGAGATGACGGCGACCAGAGCCGTAGTTATGAGCAGGCTTCTCAGCGCGCTTATTTCGCGCTCCGCGTTGAGGAAAACCACGCTTTGGGCGGCGCCGTCACCGCTGACGAGATAGCGGTAGCCCTCATAAAACCCGCGGCGGCGCCCGCCGTCCAGCACGCTGGCGGCATAGGCGGCGGCCTCGTCTTCGGACACCGAGGCGATGAAGTCGTGGTCGACGCCGGCGAGCGCGCCGCTCCCGTCGTAGTGTACGGCGAAGAAGCGTATCATATACGGCATCTCCCCGGTAAACGGCCCGCCGCCGCCCTCGGGCGGCGGCTCCATCTGACGCAGGGCGAAGTCCGGCCAGAGGCCGCCCGCCTGCGACAGGACCTCCAGCGTGCGGTCGAGCTGACCCACGACGCTGCGGTAGTTCCACACGTTCAGGCAGCAGAGCAGCACCAGCACCACCGCCGTTATGGCCGCCATGGCCG
Source organism: uncultured Oscillospiraceae bacterium (assembly GCA_944385765.1). Classification (GTDB taxonomy): domain Bacteria; phylum Bacillota; class Clostridia; order Oscillospirales; family Oscillospiraceae; genus Scatomorpha. The sequence continues at coordinate 8,870 of CALWYL010000025.1, read as the reverse complement.
CGCCTATGAAGCGCCAGGACATCCGCCTCAGCATGGGGAGCTCTCCAGTATATAGCCCGCGCCGCGGATGGTCTTTATCTCCATGTCCGCGCCCAGCTGCCGCAGCTTGCGCCTCAGGAAGCCGATATAGGTCCAGACCACGTCCATGTCGGACTCTGAGTTCAGCTCCCAGACCTTCTCCATCAGGTGCATGGTGGAGAAGACCTGCTGAGGGTGGCGCATGAAGAGCTCCATGAGCTGGTACTCCTTGTTGTTCAGGCGCAGCTCTCCGCCGTTTGCGCGCAGGGTGTAGCGGCTGCAGTCGAGCTCCACGCCGCCAAAGCTGAGGACGGAGGGCGCGTATGCCCCGCTGCGCCGCACGAGGGCGCGCACCCGGGCCAAAAACTCGCTGGTGGCGAAGGGCTTGGGCAGGTAGTCGTCCGCCCCGGCGTCGAGCCCGGCGACGCGGTCCTCGACCTCGCCCTTGGCGGTGAGGAAGAGCGCCGGCGCCGTCACGCCACTCGAGCGCGCGGCCGTCAGCACCTCTATGCCGTCCATGCCGGGCATCATGATGTCCAGTACCAGCGCGTCGTACTCGGACGACACTATGTGCTCGAGCGCGTCCGCGCCGTTGAATACCAGGTCCACCGTGTATTTGTTCTTCTCGAGCATCAGCTTGAGCGCCCTGGCGATGCTCTCCTCGTCCTCGGCCAGCAGTATTTTCATGCGCACACCTCCCGCCGTCTGCCCCCAGCATAGCGCGCAGACCTGAAATGCCCTTGAAATATCCTATGATAACACGAATTTATTTCTAAATCATGGCCGGCGCCGCCCGAAATTCAAAAAATGTTTACAGCCTTTTTCAAGTACATTTCCAGACGGCGGTGTTACATCTACGTAAAGCCTGTGTGAACTTTCGCTTCGGCAGGCGTTGAGTCCACGAGAAAAAGGGTGATTTTATTGTGAAACTGCCAGGGACATACCGGCATGAGCTGAAGTACCCCATCGGCACGGCGGACTATCTGGCCCTGCGCTCCCGGCTCCGCCCGTTTATGGAGCGCGACTGCCACGCGCTCGGCGGCGGAGTATATCTGGTGCGCAGCATATACTTCGACAACTGCGAGGACAAGGCGCTGCGGGAGAAGGTGAACGGCGTGCAGAGGCGGGAGAAGTTCCGCATACGCTACTACAACGACGATCTCTCCTTCATAGCCCTGGAGAAGAAGCTCAAATACTCGGACCTCTGCTGCAAGGTGGACGCGCAGCTGGGCGAGGACGAGTGCCGCGCCCTGCTCGCCGGGGACTTGGGGTGGATGCCCGGACACCCCTCGGAGCTGGTGCGGGAGCTGTACTGCAAGATGCGCTACCAGAGGCTGAGGCCGAGGCTGCTCGTCTCCTACACCCGCGAGCCCTACGTCTACGCGCCGGGCAACGTGCGCGTGACCTTCGACTCGGGGATACGCACGAGCCTGTATGGCCGCGAGTTCCTGCCAGGGAGCATAAACGACGTCGGCGCGGCGGAGTCGCCCGGCGACGTGGTGCTGGAGATAAAATACGACGCCTTTCTGCCGGAGATAATCTCCTGCCTGCTGCAGACTGAGGGCCTGCGGCGCCAGGCGTTTTCAAAATACGGCGCCTGCCGCCGTTTCGGATGATATAAGGAGGACAAAAATGAGTTTCAACGACATCTTCAAATCCAGCTTTCTCGAGAACGTGAGCGAGTTTTCGCTGCTCGACACCGTCATCGGCCTGGCGGCGGCGCTCGCCATCGGGCTTTTCATCTTCCTCATATACAAAAAGACGCTCACCGGCGTCATGTACTCCACCGGGTTTGCGCTGACGCTCGTCGGCCTCGCGCTGGTGACGACGCTGGTCATCATGGCCGTCACCTCGAACGTAGTGCTCTCCCTCGGCATGGTCGGCGCGCTCTCCATAGTCCGCTTCCGCGCCGCGATAAAAGAGCCGGTGGAGATAGTCTTCCTCTTTTGGTCGCTGGCCGTGGGCATAGTGATAGGCGCGGGCATGATACCGCTGGCCGTCATGGGCTCCGCCATCATCGGCGTAATATTGCTGCTCTTCGCCAACCGCAAGGTGCGCTCGAACCCCTACATCCTCGTGCTCAACTGCGCCGATGAGGACGCCGAGACCGCCGTGCTGGACGTGCTGGGCAAGGAGACCGCGGGCTACAACGTGAAGAGCAAGACCATAAACGCCTCCGGCATAGAGCTGACGGCGGAGCTGCGCACCAAAAACGCCTCCACGGGCTTCGTGAACCTGGTCTCCCGCCTGCCCGGAGTGGAGAACGCCACCCTCGTCAGCTACAACGGCGAATACCTCGCCTGACGGAGAGCGGCCATGAGCGTTTGGAAACACAGCGGGAAGCTCATAGTCGCCGTCATGGCGCTGGCCGTCTGCCTCTGCCTCGGAGCGGCGGCCTTCTCCGGCGAGCTCGGCGCCCTGGCCGGGGACGGCGGCATAACGATGGAGTACGAGAGCGAACTGTTCAACACGGACGAGATAATAGAGATAGACATCCTCATAGACGAGGAAACCTGGGAGAACATGCTGGCAAATGCCACGGCCGAGGAGTACTGCGAGTGCGACGTGGTGATAAACGGGGAGACCATCTGCAACGTCGCCATACGGCCCAAGGGCAACACCAGCCTCACCAACATAGCGGCGGATCCCACCACCGACCGCTACAGCTTCAAGATAGAGTTCGACCACTACGTGGACGGCCAGACCTGCTTCGGGCTCGACAAGCTGGTGCTCAACAGCAACTACGCCGACGCCACCAGCATGAAGGAGGCGCTGATATACGACATGTACAGCTACTTCGGCGCGGACGCCTCGCTCTACAACTACGCGAAAATCTCCGTCAACGGCGAGTACTGGGGAGTGTACCTGGCGCTGGAGGCCGTGGAGGACAGCTTTATGCTGCGCAACTACGGCGTCCAGTCCGGCGAGCTCTATAAGCCGGACAGCATGAACATCGGCGGCTTCGACATGGGGGACATGGACTTCGGCGGCTTCTCACCCTCGGATATGCCGGATATGGGCAGCTTCGACTTCTCACAGCCCTCCGGCGAGCCGTCCTCCGAGGCCGGCACGCTGGCGGCGGGCGGGGCGGAGATGCCGGACATGGGCGGCTTCAGCTTTGGCGGCTTCTCCCTTGGCGGCGGGGGAGCGGACCTCAACTACACCGACGACGACCCGGACAGCTACTCGACCATCTGGGAGGGGGCGAAGACCGACACCACGGACGCCGACCACGAGCGCGTCATCACCGCACTGAGGTATATAGCCGAGGGCAGCGAGCCGGAGACGTATATGGACGTCGACAACCTCCTGCGCTACATGGCAGTGCACGTCTTTTCTGTCAACGAGGACAGCCTCTCCGGCATGATGGCCCACAACTACTACCTCTATGAGTACGACGGCCAGCTCAACATCATCCCCTGGGACTACAACCTGGCCCTGGGCGGCATGAGCGGCAGCGACGCCACCAGTGTGGTCAACGAGGCCATTGACAACGCCTTCTCCGGCACGGACTTCTTCGACACGCTGATGGAGGACGAGACCTGCCACGCGCAGTACTGCGAGTATCTGCGCCGTCTGGTGGACGAGTACATAAACGGCGGCGGCTTCGACGAGTTCTATGAGCGCGTGCGCGGCCAGATTGACGAGCTGGTCAGGGCGGACCCCAGTGCGTTCTACACCTATGACGAGTACCTGGAGGCCGTGGAGATGCTCTACGAGCTGGTGAAGCTGCGCGGCGAGTCCATAAGCGGGCAGCTCGACGGCACGATACCCTCCACCACGGCCGCACAATCCGGCTCCGACGCGCTGATAGACGCCTCGCACCTGGAGCTCGAGGTCATGGGCAGCATGGACATCGGCGGCGGTGGCGGCGGCTTCAGCTTCGGCGGCTTCGGCGGAGGCACGTCCGGGACGGCATCGGCCGCCTCCGGCGGCAGCGGAGATATGCCCCAGCCGCCCCAGGACTTTGACATTTCGGACTTCGGCGGCGGTGAGCTGCCGGAGGGATTTGACCCGGGGGATTTCGCCGGCCAGGCGCCGGGGGACACGGGCGGCGAGCTGCCGGAGAGCGCCGAAACCGCGCCGGCCGGCACCGCTTCGCCCGAAGGCGGGAGCGGGGAGGCCTCCGGCGCCCCCTCGGCGGGGGGCGGCTCCGAGGCAGATGGGGGCATGCCCTCGTTCGACAGCTTCCCCGGAACGGGCGCATCCGCCTCCGGCGGGGGCTCAGGCGGCGCCCTCGCGCAATACGGCCTCAGCTTCGCCGTGTTCGCCGCCGCGCTGGCGTTTGCCCTGCTCTACCGCAGGAGACCGAGGCGCAGGTGATATAAACGGCTCGCCCACGGCGGGCCCATAAAATAAAAATGCCGCAATTCGGACGAATTGCGGCATTTGGCACCCCCGGCGCGACTCGAACGCACTACATTCCGCTTAGGAGGCGGACCCTCTATCCTGGTGAGGTACGGGGGCGGATATCGCTTGCCCGCAAAGGCGCTGCGCACCCGGGGAAAGCTATAGTATTCTACTCCATACTGAGGAGAATGTCAATACAGGAAAGGGCGTTTTTCACGCCGGCGGCGCGGCGGCTCCGCCTCCAGGTCCACCAGGATGATGTCGCCGCCCAGGCGGGATATTTTGCACCAGGGTATGACGTAGTCGTCCTCCCGCCCCAGCAGCCCGCCGGCCCGGCCCTGGCCGGGGACTATGAGGGAGAGCAGTTTCCCGTCGTTGGGGTCGAACTCCGCGTCGCAGACATACCCCAGCCTCTGTCCGCTCCTCAGGTCTATTACCTCCTTGCACCTCAGCTCCGAAAACAGGCAAGACATGAGCACCCCTCCCCAGACAGCTTATGCGCAGGCTGGGAGGGGAAATGCCTCTGTTCACTGGGCGAAGATGCTCTTTTTTATCTGGGCGATGGCGTTCTTCTCCAGGCGCGAGACCTGGGCCTGGGAGATGTTTATTTCACTGGCCACCTCCATCTGGGTCTTGCCGTCGTAGAAGCGCAGCGCCAGGATGCGCTTTTCCCGCTCGCCCAGCTGGGCGATGGCGTCGGAGAGCGCCAGGCGCTCGAGCCAGCTCTCGTCTGTGCAACCGCGGTCGCTCAGCTGGTCCATCACGCACACGCTCTCCGTCCCGTCGGAGTAGACGGGCTCGAAGAGGCTGACGGGGTCGGAGATGGCGTCCAGGGCGAACACCACGTCCTGCCGCTTTATGCCCAGGGCCTGGGCAATCTCGTCCGTGGTGGGTTCGCGCCCCGTCTCGCTGGTCAGCTTCTCGCGCGCCTGCAGCACCTTGTAGGCCGTGTCCCGCATGGAGCGCGACACGCGCACGGAGCTGTTGTCGCGCAGATAGCGCCTTATTTCACCGGCTATCATCGGACGGGGCTTCCCCTGGGGAAAAAGCGGCCGCGGCGCGGTTCAGGCGACCTGGAAATCGCCGCCGGCGCCGTCAAAGGTGTAGTATATCTCCAGCCTGCCGCCGGAGACGACTATCTTTTCCACGCAGTCGCGGATTATCTGCTGCCGCTCCAGGCCGCTCAGGTACGGCCAGGCCTGGGCGATGCCGGTGATTTCGCTGCCCAGCCGCTCCAGCTTCCTGGACGAGGCGCGGGAGGCCTCCTCGCGCCGGAGCTCGGACTGCAGCCGGGCCAGGGAGGCGCGGTTTTCCTCTATGGCCTCCAGGAGCGCGGAGTCCTCCTCGCCGGCGTAGAGGTTGTAGAGCCGCTTGAGCTTCGCCTCCGCCAGGCGTATGCGCTCGCGCAGGGCGGCGGCCGGGTCGATGCCCGGGGAGGCACCGGGCCCGGCGGAGCGCAGGTCCACCGAGATGCGGAAGAGGTCGCTCAGCACGGCCTCCTCCACCTCGGCGGCCCAGACGGGCTCGCCGGGGCAGTCGTCGCTGCGGCGCATGTGCGGCTTGCTCTTGTCCCGCGAGTAGCACATCAGCTTGTAGCCGGCCTTCCCCCAGCGGATGTAGCGCATGCGCGCGCCGCACTCGCCGCAGTAGACGAGCCCGCTGAGCAGATGGCAGGCCCCGGCGGTGGCCCGGGCCCCGCGCGAGCGCTCGCGCATCTTCTCCATGGCCAGCTCGTAGACCTCCTCGCTGACTATGGCCTGGTGCCTGCCGGCGTAGACCTCGCCTTTGCTGGTCACCACGCCGGTGTTTGCCCGGCGGGTGAGCATGTTGGTGACCACCTTCTCGCTGGAGATGCCGAACATGCCGGCGATGGCCTGGGCGGAATAGCCCTCGATGTACAGCTCGTAGACTTTGCGCACCACCTCGGCGTCCCCATTGGGCACCAGTATGCCCCGCTCGCGGTCGTAGTCGTAGCCGTAGGGCACGCCAGCGCCGCGCCAGTAGCCCTGCTTGACCCGCTCCAGCATGCCCATCCTGGTGCGCATGCAGATGTTCTCGCGCTCCAGCTGGGCGAAGGCGGACAGTATGCCTATCATTGCCCGCCCGTAGGGCGTGGAGGTGTCTATGCTCTCGTTGAGGGAGATGAAGTCCACCCCGTGGGGCATGAACACGTCCTCGATGAGGTACAGCGTGTCCTTCTGGCTGCGGGAGAGCCGGTCCAGCTTGTAGACCAGCACAGCCGCCACCCGCCCTGAGGCCACATCGCCAATCAGCCGCTGCATCTGCGGCCGCTCCAGGTTGCTGCCGCTGAAGCCGCCGTCCACATAGAGCTCCTGGGAGTTCCAGCCCATGGCCTTGCAGTAGGACTGCAGCCTCTCGCTCTGCGCGCCGACGGAGTAGCCCTCCTCGGCCTGGGCCTCGGTGGAGACCCGCACATACAGCGCGCGTATTTTTTCGCTCTCCTTTGTCATATCCTCTCCTTCCCGTGAAGCGCCCCCTGCGGGGGCGAGACCATTTTAACGCTCCGCAGGGGGCGGCGCAAGCGGGGCGGGCATGGGAATATCTGTCTCGCCGTGGGCGGCGGCGGACATGCGGCCCTCGAGCCCCCTGAGGAGCTGTATGGTCGCCCGGGCGCGGCACTCCAGGGGAGGCAGCGGCCCCGGGAGGGGCAAATTGTTCAAATAGCGTATCACGCGCACTGAAATCACCTCATGTGGATTATTGACAAGGGCGGGGAGAGTAAACCCCCGAGGGGAAAAAGTGCGCGGAGGGCTTGACAAAGAAAGTTTACCGCGGTAGACTTAAGATAAAGTTACCGGAGTAAACTTTGAGGGGGACGATATGATGGACCACGAGGCCGCGAGCATACAGAATTCCGAGCTGGAGGTCATGCGCGTGCTCTGGGACGCCGGAGGCACGCTGCCCCTGTCGGAGATACGCGCCGCGCTGACGGCAAAGCGCGGCTGGGACGACTCCACGACAAAGACGCTGCTGCGCCGGCTGCAGGCCAAGGGCGCCGTGGCGCTCCAAAGGCGCGGGGTGTACAGCGCGCTGCTGAGCGAGGGCGAGTACCAGGGCTCGAGCACCCGCCGCTTCATAGAGCGGCTCTACGGCGGCAGCGCCAAGCGCCTGGTGGCCGCCCTGGTGAGCGACGGCAGCCTGAGCGAGGCGGACATCGCCGAGCTCTCCGCCATGTTCAGGGTGGAGGTGGACGGCGATGGGTGAGGCGCTGGTGACGCTGCTGACCATCTCCGCCGGCGGGACCCTCCTGGCGCTGCTGCTGTTCGCCCTAGGTAAGCTGCTGGGCAGGAGGCTGCCGCGCGCGGCCTACTACTACCTCTGGCTGCTGGTGCTGCTCAGGCTGCTGCTGCCCTGGGGCTCGCGGCTGAGCCTGCTGGACGGTGAGGCGGAGCCGCCGCGCACCGCCGTGCTGTCGGACGCGCCCGCGGAGGGCCTGTGGCTGCCGGAGGGCGTGGACGCGCCGGCGGCCGGCAGTGTGGCTCCGGGCGCGGGGGCGGCGGATGGCGCCCAAGACGGAGCGGAGCCGGGAGAGGGAAAAGGCCCCGCCTGGGACACCGTGCTCGCCGCGGCCTGGCTGGGCGGGGCGGCGGCGAGCATCGCCTGGTTTTCCTGGGCCTACTGCCGCTATGCGCGGCGGCTGCTGCGCGGCTCACAGCCCGCCGGGGAGGCGGAGCTGGCGCTCCTCGGGCGCCTCGCGGAGGGGAGGAAGGCCGCGCTGCTGTACAGCGCGCAGGCGGAGACCCCCATGCTGCTGGGCCTCCTGCGGCCCTGTATCATCCTGCCCGCCGGGACGGGGGCGGAGAGGCTGGAGCACATACTGAGGCACGAGCTGACGCATCTGGCCCGGCGCGATTTGGGCTACAAGTGGCTGGCTGTGCTCGTCACCTCGCTGCACTGGTTCAACCCCTTCATGCCCCTCATAAGGCGGGAGATAGGCGCCGCCTGCGAGCTGGCCTGTGACGAGGCGGTCGTGGGGCGGCTGGACGCCAGGGGGAGGCAGGCCTATGGGGAGACGCTCATCGCCATGTCGGCGCGGCGGCGCATGCCCGCCGGGGCGCTCTCCACCACGCTGGGCGAGGGCAAGAGGCTGCTGAGGGGCAGGCTGCAGGGCATCATGAAGTACAGGAGGCCGGGGGCGGCGGCCACAGCGCTCTCCGCGGCGCTGGCCCTGGCGCTCACCGCCTGCGCGGCGGCCCTGGGACCCCAGGCGGACCGGCCGGCCGCGGGCAAGCCGGCGGAGAGCGCGCCTCCCTACGAAATCGTCTTGGCGGAGAGCTCGGGCGACGGCACCGAGCTGGAGTTCGCCATACCGGGCGAGTACGCCGGCGAGCTGCTGCTGGAGCGGGGCGGGGGCGGCGGCACGCTGCTCTCCGTATACGAGAAGTACAGCTTCGACAACGCCGCGGCCGAAGGGCTGGAGGGAGGGCTCATCTGCTCGGTACTGCGCTACAGCCGCTGGGAGCTCGAGCAGCTGCTCACCG
>CALWYL010000024.1 GCA_944385765.1 uncultured Oscillospiraceae bacterium | reverse complement strand
GCCTCCTTCGAGCCGGTGCTGCAGAGGATAATCGAGGCCAACAGGCGCTTTGCCGCCCTGGCGGCCCCGGACATGGACCCCTATGACTACTGCCTGGACAAGTACGAGGAGGGGCTGACGATGGAGCGCTGCGACCGCTTTTTCGGCGTGCTGCGCGACCGGCTGGTGCCGCTCATAGAGCGCGTGGGCAGAGCTGAGGCGCCGGACACCTCCATGCTGGAGCTGGCCTTCCCCGTAGATGCGCAGGAGAAGCTCGCCTACAGGCTGATGGACGTCATGGGCATTGACAAAAACCGTTGCCGCCTGGGCACCACCGAGCACCCCTTCACCCTGGACCTCTCCAAGTACGACGTGAGGATAACCACCCACTACTACGAGAGGGCCTTTGCCTCCTCCATGTTCAGCGTGATACACGAGGGCGGGCACGCGCTCTATGAGCTGCACACGGCGGACGAGTACGCCTATACCGGCCTGGCCGAGGGCGTGTCCATGGGTGTACACGAGAGCCAGTCGCGCTTTTTTGAGAACATAATCGCCCGCTCGCGGCCCTTCGCGGAGATGATATGGCCGACATTGACCGAACTCTGCCCGGAGCTGGGGCGGTACACGGCCAAGGAGTTCTACCGCGCGGTGAACACGGCCAGGCCGAGTTTGATACGCATAGAGGCCGACGAGCTGACCTACAGCCTGCACATCATGGTGCGCTATGAGCTGGAGAGGGCCTTCATGCACGGCGAGCTGGAGGCCAGGGACCTGCCCTCCGCCTGGCGGGAGCTATACAGGAAGTACCTGGGCGTCGAGGTGCCGGACGACAGGAGCGGCGTGCTGCAGGACTCCCACTGGTCCGGCGGGCAGATAGGCTACTTCCCCAGCTACGCCCTGGGCAGCGCGTACGGGGCGCAGCTGCTGGCCAAGATGAAGGAGACCGTGGACGTGGACGAGTGCGTGGCGGCCGGGGACCTCTCGCCCATATCCGGGTGGCTGGAGGAGCGCATCTGGCGCCACGGGAAGCTGTACAAGCCCACGGAGCTCATCGAGAGCGCCATGGGCGCGCCGTTCGACCCCAAGTTCTACACCGACTACCTGGAGGCCAAGATGGCCGCGGTGTACAAGCTCTGATGGCGGCGGGGATAAGCGTCTCCCGCGCGAGGCGCGGGCTGGGCCACCCGGAGGCCCGGGGACTGATATGCTCCGCCGCCAGGGCGGCGCTGAGGGCGGAGGGCGTGCTCTGCCCGTGCGAGATAAGCGTGATGCTGACGGACAACGAGGGCATAAGGGAGATAAACCGGGAGTTCAGGGGCGTGGACGCGCCCACGGACGTGCTCAGCTTCCCGCTGAATGAGCTCGAGCCGGGGAAATTCGACGCTGAGCTCTGCGAGACCGACCCCGGGAGCGGGGCGGTGCTGCTGGGGGACATGGCAATTTCGCTGGAGCGCTGCCAGGCCCAGGGCGAGGAGTTCGGGCACGGGTTCGAGAGAGAAGTGATGTACCTGACGGTGCACAGCGTGCTGCATCTGCTCGGCTACGACCACGTGGACGAGGGGGAGATGAAGCGCGCGATGCGCGGCAGGGAAGAGGAGATAATGCGCTCGCTGGGCCGCCCGGAGGGCGGGGAGTGAGCGGCTCAGGCGCCGACAAAAGCTGAGACGGAGACGTGAAGATGGAAAAGAACGCGATGATAACAATAGCCGGCAGGCCCAATGTCGGCAAGAGCACTCTGACAAACGCGCTGGTGGGGGAGAAGGTGGCCATAGTCTCCAACAAGCCGCAGACCACGCGCAACAGGATAACCGGCATAGTCGCGCGGGGGGAGACCCAGCTGGTGCTGATGGATACGCCGGGCTTCCACCGGGCGAGGACGCGCCTGGGCGAGTACATGGACAAGGTGGTGCGCGAGAGCGTGGCCGACGTGGACGCCGTGGTGCTGGTGGTGGAGCCCATCGCCTCCATAGGTCGGCAGGAGACGGAGCTGATAGGGCAGATAAAGGCCTCGGGCATACCGGCCGTGCTGGCGGTGAACAAGATAGACACCGTGGAGAAGAGCGAGCTGCTCTCGGTGATAGCCGCCTACGCCCAGGCGCACGAGTTCGACGCCATAATACCCATCTCCGCCAAGCGCCGGGAGGGGCTGGAGGAGCTGCTGGACCAGCTGGAGAAATACGCCGAGGAGGGGCCGCACCTCTTCCCGGACGACATGTACACCGACCAGCCGGAGAAGCAAATCTGCGCGGAGATGCTGCGCGAAAAGCTGCTCTGGAAGCTGGACAAGGAGGTGCCGCACGGCACGGCGGTGGAGGTCACCCGCTTTGGGGAGCGGGAGGACGGCGTGGTGGAGATAGAGGCCACCATCTACTGCGAAAAGGCCAGCCACAAGGGCATAATCATCGGCAAGAAGGGCGAGATGCTGCGCTCAATCGGCGAGATGGCCAGGAAGGATATGGAGGAGTTCCTGGGGACGAAGGTCTACCTGCAGACCTGGGTCAAGGTGAAGGAGAACTGGAGGGATTCCCAGTTCATGCTGAGGAATTTCGGCTTCAGCGAGCAGTGAGAAATGGCGCCGGCGCGCTCCACGGCCTGCGGAGGCCGGTGGGCGCGCCGGCGCCGCGCGGATATGCCGGGGCTTGCCATGGCGGGGACGGAGGTATATAATCGGGGCGTGGGCGGCCGGATATGCGCGATAAAAATTCCCAGAGAGGAAAGCCGCGCCGCGGAGCAGAATAACCCGGGGTGATGTCCATGAAGACGGACGGCTACTGGGAGCTCTTCCGCGAGACGGGTTCGCCGGTCTGCTGGCTGCTCAGCCGCGCCAGGCGCGCCCACAGAGGCGGCGAAAAGACGAAAAACAGCGACAAAGGGGCGGCGAGATAGCCGCCCCGAGGACAGGAGTGCGATACATATGTTCCTCACCACCCGAGGCCTTGTGCTGAGAGAGGCGAAGTACAAGGAGTCCGACAAGATACTGACTATACTCACGGCCAAGGAGGGCAAGCTGACCGCCAAGGCCAGGGGCGTGGCCCGCACGCGGAGCAAGCTGGCCGCCGCCACCCAGCTCTACGCCTACTCAGAGCTCACGCTCTTCGGCAACAAGGGGCTGTGGACGGTGAACGAGGCGGAGAGCATAGAGGAGTTCCGTGGGCTGAGGAGCGATTTGAAGCGCCTGGCCCTGGCGGGCTATATCTGCGAGCTGCTGGAGGCTGTGTCCGACGAGGACTGCCCGGAGCCGGAGATGCTGCAGCTGGGGCTCAACTGCCTCTACGCACTCTCCAACCGCCTGGCGACCCGGGACGTGGTGAAGGCGGTGTTCGAGCTGAGGCTGATGTGCATAGCGGGCTACAGGCCGGAACTGGGCGCCTGCGCGGCCTGCGGGCGGGAGGACGTGGTTTCCGGCGCGCTGGTGCCGGCGCACGGCGAGCTCTACTGCGACGAGTGCCCGCGGCCGGGAGGGCTGCCGGTGGACCGCTCGGTGCTGGAGGCCATGAGGTACATCGTGAGAGCCGAGCCGAGGAAGCTGTTCGCCTTCCAGATAGACGACGCGGCGGAGAGCGCGCTCTCCTCGGTCTGCGAGGCCTATACGCTCTACCAGCTGGACAGGCCATTCAGGAGCCTGGACTACTACAAAAAACTGAGGGATATCCAAGATGACGCAATATGAGAAATCCTGCTCCACGCTGGAGCTGCCGGCCATACTGGAGCAGCTGGCCCAGCAGGCGGTGAGCGCCTCCGCCAAGGAGCGTGCGCTTGCGCTCGCGCCCTCCACGGATACGGCAGAGGTGAAAAAGCGCCTGGCGGAGACCAGCGCGGCCCGCGCCATGATGGTGACGAGGGGCAGCCCCTCGTTCTCCGGCGTGAAGGACGTGCGGGCGAGCCTGCAGCGCGCGGACATGGGCGGGGTGCTGAACATAAGGGAGCTGACGGAGATAGCGGGGGTGCTCTCCGCCGCCCGGCTGGCCCGCGGCTACGCCGCGGGGGACGCCAAGGGGGAGAAGAGCTGCATAGACTACCTCTTCAATTCCCTGCAGACCAACCGCTTCCTGGAGGACAAGATAACCTCCTCCATAGCCGGGGAGGACGAGCTGGCCGACGCGGCCAGCGGAGAGCTGGCGTCCATAAGGCGGCTGATACGCGCCGCCTCCGCCCGCGTGCGGGAGGCGCTGCAGAAGATTATCTCCTCCCCCAGCTATGCCAAGGCCCTGCAGGACCCCATAATCACCACGCGCTCGGAGCGCTATGTGGTCCCCGTGAAGGCGGAGTTCAAATCCGCGGTGCCGGGGCTGGTGCATGACGTGTCCAGCTCGGGGGCCACGCTGTTCATAGAGCCCATGGCGGCCGTGAAGGCCAACAACGAGCTGCGCGAGCTGCGCGCCCGCGAGAAGGCGGAGATAGAGCGCATACTCGCCGAGCTCTCGGCGGACTGCGCCGAGCACGCGGAGGACATCTCGCGCGACTTCGGCATACTGGTGCAGCTGGACCTCATTTTTGCCAAGGCCAAGCTGAGCTACGCGCTGGACGCCGTGGAGCCACAGCTCTCGGAGCGGGAAATAAGGCTCAGGCGGGCCAGGCACCCGCTGCTGCCAAAGGACACGGCCGTGCCCATAGACCTCGCCCTGGGCGGGGACTACGACACGCTGGTGATAACAGGGCCCAACACGGGCGGCAAGACCGTCACGCTCAAGACCATAGGGCTCTTCTGCGTGATGGCGGCGTGCGGGCTGCACATACCGGCGGCCGACGGCAGCACCGTGCCGGTGCTCTCCGCCGTGCTGGCCGACATAGGCGATGAGCAGAGCATAGAGCAGAGCCTCTCCACCTTTTCCTCGCACATGACGAACATAGTCCGCATACTTGAGGAGTGTGGGGAGAGGACGCTGATACTCTTCGACGAGCTGGGCGCCGGCACGGACCCCACGGAGGGCGCGGCGCTGGCCATAGCGGTTATCGAGTACGCAAGGGCCCACGGGGCGCTCATCGCCGCCACCACGCACTACGCGGAGCTGAAAGTATATGCCACCAGCGCCAAGGGCGTGATGAACGCCTCCTGCGAGTTCGACGTGGCCACGCTCAGGCCCACCTACAGGCTGCTGGTGGGCATACCGGGCAAGTCAAACGCCTTTGCCATATCTGAGCGGCTGGGGCTGCCGGAGGAGATAATAGCGGACGCCAGGTCGCGCGTGGGCGTGGAGAGCGCCAGCTTTGAGGAGACCATAGAGAAGCTGGAGCAGGTGCGCCAGGCCCTGGAGCGCGAGCGGGAGGAGGAGCAGCGCAAGCTGCGCGAGGCCGAGGAGAACCGGAAGGAGTCCGCAAAGCTGCGCGTGGAGCTGACGCTGCGCCTGGAGAAGGCAGAGCTCAAGGCCAGGCGCGACGCCGAGCGCATAATAGCCGAGGCCAGGGAGACGGCGGAGGCCGCCTTCGCCGAGATAGACGAGATGCGCTCGCGGCTGAACGACGAGGAGGACCACCGCACGGCTAACGAGGCCAGGGCCGAACTGAGGCGCAGGCTGAACGAGGCGGAGGAGAAGTTCACGGAGCGGCCGGCGATGCCGGAGGAGAGAAGGGGCCCGTCCAGGCCGGCCGAGGCGGGGGACACGGTGGAGCTGCTCTCCATGGGCGGGGTCAAGGCCACGGTGACGGAGATAGGCCGCGACGGGACCCTGACGCTGCAGGCGGGAAGCATGAGGCTCTTCGCCAAACAGGACGAGGTGCGGGTGACCTCGGCGCCCAAGGCGAAAAAGAGCGCCGGGACGACGGCCTCCCAGGCCTCCTTCCGGGCGGCCGCGGTGCCGCCGGAGCTGGATTTGAGGGGCATGGAGACGCTGGAGGCGGTGCCCGTGCTGGAGAGGTACATCGACTCGGCGGTGATGGGAAAACTGCACACGGTGACGATAATCCACGGAAAAGGCACCGGAGCGCTGCGCCAGGCGGTGCAGCAGGCGCTGAAGCGCAACCGGGCCGTGAAGAGCTTTCGCCTGGGGCGCTACGGCGAGGGTGAAACCGGCGTGACTGTTGTGGAACTGAAGTAATCCTGACAGCGCGCCGCCCTGGCGATTGTTTATTTCAACAAATCGGCCAAAATCAGTTGACGTTGCCCGTGAAATTTGGTATCCTATATGCGTAAAAGGCCTGAAAAGCTCACAGGCCGGGGTTGTGGAAGGAGTGGCTTGAGTGATATCCAAAGAGGTAGTCATAAACAACCAGGTGGGTCTACACGCTAGGCCTGCGACCTTTTTCATTCAAAAGGCCAATGAATTCAAGAGCAGCATCTGGATCGAAAAGGACGACCGCCGCGTGAACGCCAAGAGCCTTCTGGGCGTGCTGTCACTCGGTATCGTCAAGGGTACGGCGGTGAACATTGTGGCCGACGGCGTCGACGAGAGCGCGGCGATTGCCACGCTGTCCGAGCTTATCGACTCCAATTTCTCCGAGTAAACCGCGCAGATAACACTGGCGGGGCCTGTGCGACACGTCGTACAGGTCCCTTTTTTTATCAGTCGGGGTGAGCCCCCGAAAAGGGGAGGAAAGAGCGGTGCAGAGTACAACGGGGCAGAGGCGCAGGGCCATATTTGAGGTCCTGCTCAGCGCGGCCATGTGGAGCACGGGGGGAATATTCATCAAGCTGCTCGACTGGGGGGCCATGCCCATCGCCGGCGTGCGCAGCCTGATAGCGGGGCTGGTGATGGCGGCTTACATGCTGATGAGGCGCATACCGTATAAGCTCAACGCCCGGAGCGCGCGGAGCGCCGTGGCGCTCTGCGGCACGTTCACGCTGTTCGTGGCGGCCAACAAGCTGACCACGGCGGCCAACGCCATAGTGCTGCAGTTCACATCACCGGTGTTCATAGTCGTGTTCTCCGCCATTTTCCGGGGAAAACGGGTGGCGAAGGCGGATGTGCTGACCGTGGCGGTGACGCTGCTGGGCATATCTCTCTTCTTCCTGGACCAGCTGGAGGCGGGACACCTGCTGGGAAACGTCCTGGGCGTGGGGGCCGGCATGGCCTTCGCCTGCTATTACATGAGCCTGGAGGGGGCCAGCGAGAGCGAGCGCATGAGCGCCATAGCGAACGCGAACGCGCTGACGGCGCTTATCTCCCTGCCCTTCATCCTCTGGGAGCGGCCGGAACTCACGGCCACATCCGCGGCGGTGATAGCGGCGCTGGGGGCGGTGCAGCTGGGCATTCCCTATGTGCTGCTGGCCAAGGCCGCGGAGCACTGCCCGCCGCTGGCCTGCTCCCTGCTGGGGGCGGTGGAGCCGCTGCTCAACCCGGTATGGGTGCTGATATTCGACGGCGAGAGGCCGGGCGTGTTCGCCCTCTGCGGCGGAGTGGTGGTCATAGGCGCGATAAGCGCCTGGTGCGTGTACAACGACAGAAAGGAAAAGGCCCAAATTGCTGACGGAGCTGCGTGAGAAGGCAAACGCCCTGCCGCTGCTGCCCGGCGTCTATATCATGAAGGACGCGCGCGGCGAGGTGATATATGTGGGGAAGGCCAAGGCGCTGAAAAACCGCGTCTCCAGCTATTTCCGCGGCGAACACCTGCCGAAGGTGGCGGCCATGGTGGCCAAGGTGGCGGATTTCGACGTCATCGTGGTGAACAGCGAGTTCGAGGCGCTGGTGCTGGAGAACTCGCTCATAAAGCGGCACAGGCCGCACTACAACATACTGCTCAAGGACGACAAGGGCTATCCCTTCATCCGGCTGGATGTGGCGAAGGAGTACCCGTCCTTTTCGCTGGTGAATAGGACGGCGAAGGACTCGGCGAGGTATTTCGGGCCCTTTGGGGGCAGGGCGCAGACCAAGGACATCATAGACACGGTGTGCAAGGCGCTGAAGCTGCCCACCTGTTCCAGGCGCTTCCCGCGGGACATAGGCAGGGAGCGGCCCTGCCTCAACTACCACATGGGCGCCTGCGCCGGCTGGTGCCTGAGCGCGCTGAGTTCGGAGGAGTACCGCCGGGCGATAGGCGAGGCGGAGCAGATACTCTCCGGCAAGACGAAGGAGCTGACGGCCAGGCTGTCGGAGCAGATGGAGCGGGCGGCGGAGGAACTGCGCTTTGAGACCGCGGCTGTGCTGCGCGACAGGATAAGGGCCATCGAGGGCCTGGGCAACAGGCAGCGCGTGATATCCGCCGTATATGCCGACACGGACGCCGTGGGCTTTTACCGGGGCGCGCGCAGCTGCTTCTCCGTGCTGCATTTCGTGGGCGGGGACCTGGCGGGGAAGGACTTTGAGCTGATGGATGAGCCGCTGGAGGACGACGCTGAGGCCGTCTCCGGCCTGGTGCGGCAGTACTACTCCCAGCGCGGGGCCTGGCCCAAGTTCATACTGCTGCCGGTGGAGGCGGACGATGCGGAGGACCTCTCCCGGCTGTTCTCGGAAGAGGCAGGGCGCAAGGTGAGCGTGGAGACCCCCAAGCGCGGGGACAGGCTGCGGTTGGTGGAGAGCGCGGCGACCAACGCCCGCGAGGAGGGCGAGAGGGCGGCCACGGCCGCGCAGAAGACGCTCAAGACCCTGGAGTGGCTGCAGAAGACCCTGGGGCTGGAGTCGCAGCCGGAGAGGATAGAGGCCTTCGACGTCTCCAACCTGGGGGACGAGGGCATAGTGGCGGCCATGACCGTGTTCGTGCGGGGGAGGCCGCTGAAGCGGGACTACCGGAAGTTCCGCATGAAGGAGATAAGGGCCCAGGACGACTACGGCTCCATGCGCGAGGCGGTCGAGCGGAGGCTGAGGAGATACCTTGAGGGGGACGAGAAATTCGCCCCGCTGCCGGATTTGCTGCTGATAGACGGCGGGGCGGTGCACGCCGCGGCGGCGCGGGACGTGGCCTCCTCGCTGGGCATGAGCATCCCGGTTTTCGGCATGGTGAAGGACGACCGGCACCGCACCAGGGCGTTGGAGACGCCGGAGGGCGAGGAGATAGGCATCTCCGGCAATCCGGCTGTGTTCGCCCTAATTGGGACCATACAGGAGGAGACGCACCGCTTTGCCATAGAGTACCAGCGCTCGCTGCGCGCGGCGAAAATGCACTCGGAGCTCGACGACATAAAGGGCGTGGGGGCCAAGCGGAGGTCGGAACTGCTGAAGGCCTTCGGCAGCGTGAAGGCCATAAGGTCGGCCGGGCTGGATGAGCTGAGGGCGGCGGTGCCAAAAAACACGGCGGAGGCGGTATACCGCCACTATCACGGGGAGGAGTGAGCGTTTTGCGCGTTATCACCGGAAAGGCCAGGGGCAGGAAGCTCCGCGAGCCGAAGGGGATGGAGATAAGGCCCACGACGGACATGGTCAAGGAGGCCGTGTTCAACATACTGCAGTTCGAGCTGGAGGGGGCGCGGGTGCTGGACCTCTTCGCGGGGACGGGACAGCTGGGGATAGAGGCCCTCTCCCGCGGCGCGGCCGAGGCCGTGTTCGTGGACTCCAGCGCGGCGGCGGCGCGCCTGGTGAAGGAGAACCTGGCCGCATGCGGCTTCGAGGGCCGGGTGGCGCAGGGGGACGCGCTCTCCATGCTGCCGCACCTGGGCAGGTTTGACGTGGTGTTCCTCGACCCGCCATATGACTCCGGACTGCTGGAAAAGGCGATAGAAATCGCCGAAAATGTTGACTTATTGGCCGATGGTGGTATAATTGTCTGCGAAAGCAGGCGGGAAACCGCGCTGCCCGCACCGCCCGAGGGCTACCGCGTGGAGCTGGAGAGGCGCTACGGCAAGGTGAAAATAACTGTCATCAGAAGGAAACAGGACGAATGAGAACTGCTATTTGCCCCGGCAGCTTTGACCCCATCACCCTGGGGCACCTGAACATAATAAGGCGCACGGCGCGCATATTCGACAAAGTGGTGGTGCTGGTGATGTACAACGCCAGCAAGCCCTCGCCCATGTTCACGCTCGAAGAGCGGGTGGACCAGATAGGCAGGGTGGTGGCCCGGTTCGGGAACGTCACCGTGGAGGCCCACGACGGGCTGCTGGCGGAATATGCCCGCAAATTCGACGAGCCGGTAATCGTCAAGGGCCTGAGGGCCAGCACGGACTTTGAAAACGAGTTCCAGATGGCCCAGATAAACAAGTCAATCAACCCGGCGCTCGAGACCATGTTCCTGACCTCGAGCGAGAAGTACACCTTCCTCAGCTCCTCCATGGTGAGGGAGCTGGCCTCCTACGGCGCGGACCTCTCGGAGTTCGTCCCGTTCGAGGTCATCGAGGAGGTAGAGCGCAAAGCCAGACAGAGGGGGAGATAAGATGGACAACGAGGTCATGGAGCTCATCGACATGCTCTACACCATGGTTTCGGAGGCCTGGGGCGTGCCGCTGGGCAACGACAAGTGCATAGTCGAGCGCGAGAAGGCCCTGAAGCTCATAGAGGAGATAAAGGCCCAGCTGCCCGTGGAGCTCTCCGAGGCGAAGCGGCTGGTGGCGGCGCGCGACGAGTTCATAGGCAACGCCAAGCGCGAGGCCGAGAGCCTGCGCCGCGCGGCGGAGGAGAGGGCGCGCCAGCTGATAGACGAGCAGGAGATAGTGCGCATATCGCAGGCCAGGAGCAGTGAGCTCATCGCCAACGCGGAGAGCCGCTCGCGCGAGCTGCGCCGCGTGGCCACGGAGTATGTGGACGACGCCCTGCGCCGCTCGGAGGAGGCCATGTCCTCCGCCCTGGCGGAGCTGCGAAACGCGCGCTCCAGTTTCAAGAGCGCGGCGGGACCGGTCCAGCAGCCGCGGCCCGGCACCCAGCAGGGGGCTGGAGCCCAGACGCGGGAGAGGTAGTTCCGGCGCCGCTGGAGGCGGCCGGCACAAGATATAGACGCATTTGGCGCCCGTTGTACAAGACGGGCGCCAAATTTCATTTTTAGCCGGTGTTTTGGCGGAAAAACAGTCATATTGCGCGAAAAAATTGGCCCAAAAAATCTTAAAAATCACTTGCATTTTTCCCCGCACACAAATATAATAAAAGCACTCGGGTGGTGCAAAGTGGTGAAAAGTGTTGAATTTACCCACGAAGGTCACCCGCGGTGGAGCGTCCGGGCCGACCGGACGCCGGAAAAGGGGGCGGTCGGAATGACAGGTGAATATCAGCACACGCTCGACGCCAAGGGCCGTCTTTTCATCCCGGCCAAGCTGCGCGAGGAGCTGGGGGAGACTTTCCACCTGACAGTTTCGGACGAGAAATGCCTCTGGGCCTACAACGCGGAGGGCTGGCAGAGCTTTGTGGACAAGATACGCACCATGCCCTATGTGGACCGCAAGAAGATGAGGCCGTTTTTTGCCTTTGCCGCCAAGTGCGAGCTGGACGCCCAGGGGCGGGCGCTGCTGCCCCAGGGGCTGAGAGACTTCGCGGGGCTCACCAAGAGCGTGACCGTGGTGGGCTGCGACGACCACGCGGAGTTCTGGGACAGCGACGAGTGGGCGGCCGTGAAGGCAGGGGAGATAACTCCCGAGTATATCTCCGCCATGATGAAGGAGCTCAATTTCTGATGACAGGACATGTGCCGGTGCTCCTAGACGAGTGCATCAAGTATCTGAATATCAGGCCGGACGGCATATATGTGGACGGCACGCTGGGGCTGGGGGGGCACTCCGAGCAAATTGCCCGGAGGCTCAACGGCGGCAGGCTGATAGCCATCGACAGGGACCTCACCTCCATCGAGAGGGCGGGGGCGAGGCTGGAGCCCTGGGCCGACAGGGTGACCATAGTCCACGGCAATTTCCGCGACGTGGCCGCCATTTTGGACGAGCTGGGCGTGGACGCGGTGGACGGGATGCTGTTCGACCTGGGAGTGTCTTCCCCCCAGCTCGACGACGGGCAGAGGGGCTTTTCGTATATGCAGGACGCGCCGCTGGACATGCGCATGGACCCGGCGGACAATGTGGACGCCTGGTTCATCGTCAACCGCTGGCCGGAGGACAAGATAGCGCGCATACTGCGCGACTACGGGGAGGAGCGGCACGCGAACAGGATAGCCGCGGCGATAGTCAAACGGCGGCAGGAGAGGGAGATAGCCACCACGCTGGAGCTGGTGGAGGTAATAAAATCCGCCATGCCGGCCGCGGCGCTGCGGGAGAAGCAGCACCCGGCGAAACGGAGCTTCCAGGCCATACGCATAGCGGTGAACGACGAGCTCTCCGCCGTCTCCCAGATGATGGAGACCGCGCCGGACCGCCTGAAACCGGGGGGGAGGCTGTGCGTGATAAGCTTCCACTCGTTGGAGGACAGGATAGTCAAGAACGCCATACATGAGCGGGAGAACGGCTGCACCTGCCCGCGGGAGGCGCCCGTGTGCACCTGCGGCTTTGTACAGACGCTGAGGAGCGTCACCCGCAAGCCGGTGACGCCGGGCGGAGAGGAGCTGGAGCTCAACCCCCGCTCGCGCAGCGCCAAGCTGAGAGTGGCGGAGAGGGTCTGATGCGCAGGACGCTTACCCTGCTGGGGTTTGCCGCCGCGGCGGCGCTGGTGATGTGCTTCCTCCTGGGCCGGGCGAGGCTGACGGGGCTCTCGGAGCAGTGCCAGGCGCTGGAGGCGGAGATAGCACAGCTGGAGGAGGAGAACACCCGGCTGCTCATAGAGCACGAGGCTGCCTTCAGCATGGAGAGGATAGAGGAATACGCCCGGGAGGTGCTCGGCATGCAGAGCCCCGCGAGCGGACAGATAATCTACATAGAGGGCGGGGCCGCCGACTGGGCGGAGATACCGGCCGGCAGGCCGTGACGCCAGACCCCGCCGACCATAAAGTCCGGCTTTCCTGTCCCGCGCGTCATATCCGGGCGCTTTGGGCGAGTAATATGATACAGCACCTGCCGCGCGGCAGTGGACGAACGGCGCGGCGGGGGCAATTGCCGAGTGTCAGGAGAGTATCATGCGGGGAAAAAACGAAGAGCGCGCGAGGCGCGCACCCAGCCGGACGATGCTTCGCCGCACACTGTTTCTGCTCTCAGTGTGCGGCATAGCTGCTTTTGCGGTGCTCGCGGCCCGGCTGTATAAGCTGCAGATAGTGGACCACGAGCGATATGAGAGCGCGGCCATAGAGCAGCAGCTGAGGGGAACGGCCATCAGCGCCGCGCGGGGGACCATCTACGACAGGGACGGGCGCATACTGGCCATGAGCGCCAGCGTGGACACGATATACCTCAGTCCGGCGGAGATAGAGCGCTACGGAGAGGACGCGGAGGCCATAGCCGCCGGCCTGGCGGAGATACTGGAGCTGGACTACGAGACGGTTTACGCAAAGACGCAGAACACCTCGTCCTGGTACGAGGTGGTGGCGCGGAAGGTGGAGCCGGAGGTGGCGGCCAGGGTGCGCGAATTCAAGGGCGAGGGCGGCTACGCGGGCATCAAGATAGAGACGGACACCAAGCGGTATTACCCATACGGCAGCCTGGCCGCCCACGTCATCGGCTTCACCGGCACGGACAACACGGGCCTGGGGGGCATAGAGGCGCGCTACGACAGCGCGCTCTCCGGAGAGGCCGGCTATGCCCTGCGCTCGACCACGGCCGCGGGGACCGACATGCTCTACACGAACTTTGAGGACTATGTGGACGCCGAGGACGGGGAGAGCCTGACGCTGACCATAGACGCGCAGATACAGTATTTCGTGGAAAAGCACCTGGCGCAGGCCGTGGAGGACTACGACATACAGGACGGGGCGGCGGCCATCTGCATGGAGGTTGACACGGGTGCTATACTATCTATGGTATCGTTGGGAAACTTTGACCTGAACGACTACCAGAGCATCAGTGCCCGGGCGGAGGCGGAGATAGACGCCGCGGCTGAGAGCGAGGAGGAGCGCCGGGAGCTCATCGCCGCCGAGCAGCAGAGGCAGTGGCGCAACAAGGCCATCTCCGACACCTATGAGCCCGGCTCCACCTTCAAGATAATCACCCTGGCCATGGCGCTAGAGGAGGGCGTGGTGGACGAGAGCTCCAGCTTCTACTGCGGGGGCGCGCTGAACGTCATCGGGCGCGGCACGCCGGTGAAGTGCTGGAAGCACGGCGGGCACGGCTCGCAGACGCTGACCCAGGCCGTGCAGCACTCCTGCAACGTGGCCTTCGTCAACATCGGGCTCAAGGTGGGCGAGGAGAGGTTCTACGACTACGCTGAGGCCTTCGGCTTCCTGGAGCGCACGGGGGACCCGGACGCTCAGCTCACGGCCAAGACAGGCATAGACCTGGGAGGCGAGAGCGGCAGCATCTGGTGGAGCGAGAACGTGTTCTGCGACGACGAGAACTTCTCGCAGCTGGCGGCGGCCAGCTTTGGGCAGACCTTCAACATCACGCCTCTGCAGCTGGTGACCGCCGTCTCGGCCTGCGTGAACGGGGGATACCTGATGCGGCCGCACCTGGTGGAGCGCGTGACGGGCCCGGAGGGGGAAATAATCTCCGAGACGGGGGCGGAGGCGGTGCGCCAGGTGATAAGCGAGGAGACCAGCGCCAAGGTCTGCTCCATACTCGAGCAGGTCGTGGGGGACCCCAACGAGGGCACGGGGCGCAACGCCTATGTGGCCGGCTACCGCATCGGGGGCAAGACCGGCACCTCGACCAAGACCACGGAGGAGATAGCCGGGAACAAGGAGTACATAGTCTCCTTCATCGGCGTGGCCCCGGCGGACGACCCGCAGATAGCTCTGCTGGTGCTGCTGGATAACCCCAGCAGTGAGAGCGGCATATACATCTCCGGCGGCCAGATGGCCGCGCCGGTGGTGGGAAAGATGATGGCCGACATCCTGCCCGCGCTGGGCGTGGAGCCGCAGTACACGGACTCCGAGCTCACCGCCATGGACAGGGCGGTGCCCAACCTGGAGGGGCTGAGCCTGGACGAGGCGAGAGCCCGGCTGGCGGAGTCGGGACTCAGCTGCCGCGTAATAGGTTCCGGGAGCGCGGTGAGCGGGCAGCTGCCGGCGGCCAACACCGTGATAGCCTCGGGCAGCGAAATCATCGTCTACGCGGGGGCGGAGCCGTCGGCGGACCTGGAGCCGGTGCCGGAGCTGCGCGGACTGAGCTATGAGACGGCCAGGGAGGTGCTCTCGTATTACGGGGTGTACCTGCGCACGGATTCCTCCGTGACCGACGCCGCCGGGCAGGTGGTGTCCGCGCAGGACATTGAGCCGGGAGAACTGGTGGAGCACGGCAGCGTGGTGACGGTGACCCTGGTGGACGCCGACGACTCGCTGCTGGGAGAATACTGATAAGATATGCTTTTTCATACGGAGGCGCTTTATATTGAAGCTGAGAGACCTGCTGAGAGACGTTGAAGTGCTGGAGATGCACGCCGACGGGGACTGTGAGCTGAGGGACATCTGCTATGACTCCCGACAGGCGGCTGAGGGCAGCGCATTTGTGGCCGTCAGGGGCTTTGAGACCGACGGGCACAGGTATATAGCCGCCGCGGCGGAGCGCGGGGCGGAGTGCGCCGTGTGCGAGGAGAGGCCCCAGTGCGGCATACCCTATGTCATAGTGAGGGACAGCCGGCTGGCGCTGGCGCTGATGTCGCGCAACCTGTTCGGCGACCCGGCCTCGGAGATGACGGTTATCGGCGTGACGGGCACCAACGGCAAGACGACCACCACCTATCTGCTCAAACACCTGCTGGAGGTGGCGCTGGACGCGCGCGTGGGCCTGATAGGCACGAACGGGAACATGATAGGCAGCGAGTTTTTGCACACGGAGCGCACCACGCCGGAGAGCTATGAGCTGCAGAAGCTCTTCCGGGAGATGGCCGATTCCGGCTGCACACACGTGGTGATGGAGGTGTCCTCGCACTCGCTGGTGCTGCACCGCGTGGCGGGGATACACTTCGCGGTGGGCATATTCACGAACCTGACCCAGGACCATCTGGACTTCCACCACACGATGGAGGCCTACGCCGAGGCCAAGGCGGAGCTGTTTGACATGTGTTCGGCGGCGGCCATAAACCTGGACGACGGCTGGGCGCAGTTCATGCTCGATCGCTGCCGCTGCCCCGTTCTGACCTTCGGCGAGAGCGGGAGGGCCGGACTGAGGGCAGAGGACATCGCGCTCTCGGCCTCCGGAGTGGAGTTCACGGCGGAGTATGAAGGGCAGAGGCGGCGCATCTCGCTGGGGATACCGGGTATGTTCTCCGTGCACAACGCCCTGGGGGTCATGGCCTGCGCGCTTTGCCTGGGCCTGGACCTGGAGAGCTGCGGGCGCGCTCTCGCGGATGCCAAGGGCGTGAAGGGCCGGGTGGAGGTGGTGCCCACGGACGGGGACTACACCGTGCTCAGCGACTACGCCCACACGCCGGACGCCCTGGAGAACGTGCTGCGCGCCATGCGCGCGGTGACAAAGGGCCGTGTGGTGGCCCTCTTCGGCTGCGGCGGCGACCGCGACCGCACAAAGCGGCCCATCATGGGGCGCATCGCGGCGGAGAACGCCGACTTCGCGGTGGTCACCTCCGACAACCCGCGCACGGAGGAGCCCATGGACATAATCAGGGAGATACTGGCCGGGATGGAGGGCACCAAGACGCCCTACGTGGTCATCCCGGACCGGGTGGAGGCCATAGAGTGGGCCATAGAGCACCATGAGCCGGGGGATGTGATAATTCTGGCCGGCAAGGGGCACGAGGACTATCAGGTCATAGGACACGAGAAGCGCCACATGGATGAGCGCGAGATAGTCGCGGAGATAATGGAAAAAAGGAAGATGCACAAATGACAGCACGGCTGATACTGGCGTTCATCATCGCGTTCCTCGTATCCAGCGGCGTGGGGGCCTTCCTCGTGCCGTACCTCAGGCGTATCAAGGCCGGGCAGGCCATACGCGAGGACGGGCCGAGGTGGCACATGTCCAAGTCCGGCACGCCCACCATGGGCGGGCTGATGTTCATAGCCGCCGTGGCCGTGGTCTGCCTGACCGTGGGCTTCCAGTCCATGCTGGAGGGGGACTACGGGCACATAGTCTGCCTGGCGCTGGCGCTGGTGTTCGGGGCCATAGGCTTCCTGGACGACTATGAGAAGCTGCGAAAGAAGCAGAACCTGGGCCTGACGGCCAAGGTGAAGTTTCTGCTGCAGCTGGTGGCGGCGCTGGTGTTCATACTGCTGATGCGCGAGATGGGGTACATAACCACCACGCTCTACATACCGTTCTGGAACGTCACCTACCCCATACCGGAGTGGCTCTACTTTGTCTTTGCCGCCTTTGTCATCGTGGGGACGGTGAACTCGGTGAACCTCACCGACGGCGTGGACGGCCTGGCGGCCGGCACCAGCATACCGGTGTTTTTGTTCTTCGCCTCAGTCACCTTCATCTGGGGGAACGAATTCGTCTCCCTGGGCGTTTTTGCCTCCGGCGTGGCTGGGGGGCTGCTGGGCTTCCTGCTCTACAACTACAACCCGGCCAAGGTGTTCATGGGGGACACGGGCTCGCTCTTCCTGGGCGGGGCCGTGGCGGCCATGGCCTTCGCCTACGACATGCCGCTCATACTGATAGTGCTGGGGCTGCTATATATAATCGAGACGCTCTCCGACATCATACAGGTGGCATACTTCAAGCTGACGCACGGGAAGAGGTTCTTCAAGATGGCGCCCTTCCACCACCACCTGGAGCTGGGCGGCTGGACGGGCAGGAAGTGGACGGAGAGGGAGCTCTTCGCGCTGTTTTTCGGAGTTTCGCTCGTGTGCGCCGTGCTCTCGTTCATGGGGGTCTTCGGGCGCTACGCCTAATCCCTAAGGAGGGGTAAAATGGAATACGCCGGAACGAGGCTCGCAAGAGACGAGGAGAGAGCCCCCGCGCGCCGCGCGGCGTTTGACGTGCCCTTCGCGGCACTGACGCTGCTTTTACTGACGATTGGCGTGGTGATGGTGCTCTCCGCGAGCTACGCGAGGGCGTATTACAGCGCGGACACGAACCACAACGCTGCCTATTATTTCATGCGGCAGCTGGGCTTTGCGGCGGCGGGCACGGCCGCCATGCTCGTGCTCTCGCGGCTGCCCATGGCCTTTTACGCCCGCATGGCCTTCCCCGCGCTGGCGGCTTCGGTGGCGCTGCTCGCGGCGGTGCCGCTCATCGGGGTCTCCCAGGGCGACGCCAAGCGGTGGATAGATTTGGGCTTCACCACCTTCCAGCCCTCGGAGATAGCCAAAATCGCCGTTATACTCTACTTCGCGGCCCTGATATGCCGCTTCCGCTCCCGTATGCGCACCTTCAGGTACGGCATAGCGCCCTTCGCGGCGGTGCTGCTGCTCATCGTGGGGCTGCTTGTGCTGGAGCCGCACTTCTCGGCGGCGATAATCATCCTGGCCATCGGGGCGGCTATGCTATTTCTGGGCGGCGCACGGCTCTACTGGTTCGTGGGAGGCACGGTGCTGCTGGGCGGGGCCCTGGCGGTGGTGATGACCTTTTTCCCCTACGCCTCCAACCGCATAGCCTCGTGGCTGGACCCCTTTTCCAACACCCAGGGGGTGGGCTATCAGATAATCCAGTCGCTGTACGCCATCGGCTCGGGCGGCCTTTTTGGCCTGGGGCTGGGGCACGGCAGGCAGAAGTACCTCTACCTGCCGGAGGAGCACAACGACTTTATCTTCGCGGTCGTGTGCGAGGAGCTGGGCTTTGTGGGGGCCTGCGCCATACTGCTGCTCTTCGCGCTGCTGATAGTGCGCGGCTACTATCTGGCCATGCACATGCGCGACCGCTTCAGCTTCCTGGTGACGGCGGGGATAACGACGCTGCTGGCCATGCAGGTCATACTCAACGTGGCGGTGGTGACAAATCTGCTGCCCTGTACCGGCATATCGCTGCCTTTTTTCTCCTACGGGGGGACGGCGCTGCTGATACAGATGGCGGAGATGGGCATAATCCTCAGCGCGTCGCGGGAGATACCCGCGAAAACTTGAAGGAGGAGACACATATGAGATTCCTTTTCACCTGTGGGGGCACCGCGGGGCACATCAACCCGGCGCTGGCGGTGGCGGGAGCCCTGGCCGCGGCCGTGCCGGGCTCGGAGTTTTTGTTCATCGGCGCCGAGGGGCGCATGGAGACCGACCTGGTGCCCCGCGCCGGCTATGAGATAAAGACCGTCCGGATAACCAACATCAGCCGCAGCCTGAGCCTGGCGGGCATAAAGCACAACCTGGAGACGCTGAAGAACGTGGCCACGGCGACCTCCGAGGCCAAGAGGCTCATCCGCGAGTTCAGGCCGGACGCGGCGGTGGGCACGGGGGGCTATGTCTGCTACCCGGTGCTGAAGGCGGCGGCCCAGCTGGGCGTGCCCACTGCCGTGCACGAGTCCAACGCCGTGCCCGGGCTCACGACCAAGATGCTGGAGGGCACGGTGGACACCGTGATGGTGGGCTTCGAGGAGAGCCGGCAGAACTACAGACATCCGGAGAGAGTGACCGTGACCGGCACGCCGGTGCGGCTGGACTTCCTGGACATGGACAAGGCCCAGGCCAAGCGCGAGCTGGGCATACCGGAGGGCAGGCCGCTGGTGGCCTCGGTCTGGGGCAGCCTGGGGGCGGCCCACATGAACGAGATAATGACCGACTTCATCGTCAGGGCCTGCGCCAAGCCCTTCTTCAGCCTGGTGCACTCGGCGGGCAAGGGCGGCTACAGGCACATGTGCGACCAGCTGGAGAGGGAGAGGCCGGAGTACCGCGAGTGCGGCATGGATGTGAGGGACTACATATACGACATGCCGCGGGTGATGGCGGCGGCGGACCTGGTGCTGTGCCGGGCCGGGGCCTCCACCCTGGCTGAGCTCACGGCCATGGGCAAGCCCGCCGTGCTTATCCCCTCGCCCAATGTGACGAACAACCACCAGGAGCGCAACGCGCGCGTGCTGGAATCCGCCGGCGGCGCCCAGGTGCTGCTGGAGGGCGAGTTCACGGCGGACTCCCTGCTGGGGCTGGTCTCAGAGCTGCTGCAGAGGCCGGAGAGGCTCTCCGCCATGAGCGAGAGCATGAGGGAGCTGGCGGTGACGGACGCCACGGAGCGCATAGCTTCGCTGGTGCTGGAGCTGGCGGATAAGAGGGGCAAATAACATTTCCCATCCTCCCCGCATAGTATGGCGTGAATTTGCTGTATGGGGGAGAGAAAATGAGCGTTTGGCATGTGACAGGCGGGAGAAGGCTCGAGGGCAGCGCCACGGTTCAGGGGGCCAAAAACGCGGCTTTGCCCATAATGGCGGCCTCCATCCTCGCTCCCTGTGAGACGGAGCTCCTGAACGTCCCCCTGTTGAGAGACGTGGACACCACGGTGCGCATACTGCGCGGCCTGGGCTGCGAGGTACATAGGGACGGGGACAGCATGACCATCGACTCCGCCGGGCTCAACAGGGCGGAGATACCGCACTCGCTGATGCGCGAGCTGCGCTCCTCGGTCATCTTCCTGGGGGCGCTGCTGGCCAGGTGCGGCGAGGCGAGGCTCTCCATGCCGGGGGGCTGCGAGCTGGGGCCCAGGCCCATTGACCTGCATCTGACGGCGCTGAGGGCCCTGGGGGCCAGCATCGAGGAGAGCGGGGGGGACCTGGTCTGCCGCGCAGACGGGCTGCGCGGAGCGGCCATAGCCTTCCCCATGCCCAGCGTGGGCGCCACGGAGAACGCCATGCTGGCCGCCTGCGCGGCGGAGGGCGAGACCGTCATCATGAACGCGGCCAGGGAGCCGGAGATAGAGGAGCTGCAGCTCTTTTTGCGGCAGCTGGGGGCGGATGTCTCCGGCGCGGGCACGCCCACGGTGGTGGTGCGGGGCTTCACGCCGCGCCGGCGCGTGGGGCACCGGATAATGCCGGACCGCATAGTGGCCTCCACGCTGCTGTGCGCCGCCGCCTCAGCCGGCGGGGACGTGGAGCTGAGAGGCGTGGAGCCGGGGCGCTTTTCCACTGTTTTGCACTCGCTTTCGGAGTGCGGCTGTGATATAATGGAGCGAAAGCTCTCGGTCAGGCTCCGCTCGGGCGGGAACCTGAGGGCGCCGAGGCCCGTCATAACGGGGCCGTATCCGGCGTTCCCCACGGACGCCCAGCCGCTGATGCTCGCCGCCTGCCTGCGGGCCTCCGGTACCTCCGTATTCGTGGAAAACGTGTTCCAGAACCGCTTCCGCTTCACGGAGGAGCTCTGCCGCCTGGGTGCCAGGATACACACCGAGGGGCGCGTGGCCGTGGTGACGGGCGTGCCGGAGCTGCACGGCGCGCCGACGGTGGCCACTGATCTGCGCGGCGGCGCCGCGCTGATAATAGCCGGACTGGCGGCCGAGGGGCGCACGGACATTCTGGACTCCGGGCATGTGGCCAGGGGATACGAGCTCTTTGACGAGAGGCTGAGGGAACTGGGCGCGGAGGTCGCGCTGGAGGAATGACCAAGGAAAGGGGAAGATGCCATGGAACAGCTCAGGCGCAGGACGTTCAAGCGGCGCGCGGGGCGCGCCAAGCTCTACGGGCCGGCGGCCTTCCTCGCGCTGTGCCTGGCGCTGGTGTTCGCCATGAGCATCTTCTTCCGCGTATCCCGGATAGAGGTGCGGGGCAATACATATTACTCGGCGGAGGAGGTCATCTCCGCCTCCGGCATAGAAGAGGACGACAACCTGTTCTTCATAAACCAGTTTTCCGTCATGAGCCGGCTGTTTTCCCGGCTGCCGTATGTGGAGACCGCCTCGGTGCAGAGATACCTGCCCAACCGGGTAATAATAGACATCACGGAGAGCCAGGCGCTGGCCTACATCGAGGCCGAGGGGCAGAACTGGGTGATTGACCGCAGCTGCAAGCTGCTGACCCAGGGCACGGAGAGCGACACAGCGCAGCTGATACGGGTCAGCGGCGTGACGCCGGTGGAGCCGACGGTGGGCGAGACGCTCTCCACCGGCAGCGCGGACGAGCTGAAGAAGGAGTACCTCTGCGAGATACTCGACCAGATACAGCAGAGGGGACTGCTGGGCAGCGTGACGCGCATCGACATGAGCGACGCGGCCAACCCCAAGTTCGACTACATCGGGCGCTTCACCGTGGAGCTGGGGCCCAGAGGGGACACGGAATATCAGTTCGGGAAACTGCTGGGGGTGGTGTCCCAGCTGACCGAAAACGACAGGGGGACCATCGACCTGTCGCTGGAGGGCGCGAGGGCCGTTTTCAGCCCCTGATGCGCGGCAATATTGAGGTATTTTTCGTGTTCAAGCAAAAAATTGTTGACCCTGCAGGGGAAAAGATATAATATGGGTAGAAGAAGAAACTATAATAAAAACAACAGCTACAAAACCCGGCGGCCTGCCCCGTCCGGCGTTTCAAAAGATAACAGGGAGGAAGCAGCTATGTCATATAAATCCGAAACCGGGCCCGAGAACGTTGTCACACTCAAGGTAATCGGCGTAGGTGGAGCAGGCAACAACGTGGTCAACCGCATGGTCAAATCCGGCACCCAGGGCGTGGAGTTCGTCTCCGTGAACACGGACAAGCAGGCCCTCGCCGTCTCCAACGCTGACCTGAAAATCCAGATAGGCGAGAAGCTCACGCACGGACAGGGCGCGGGCTCCGACCCCGACGTGGGCAAGAAGAGCGCCGAGGAGAGCCGCAACGATATAGCTAAGGCCATCGAGGACGCCGACATGGTGTTCATCACCGCCGGCATGGGCGGCGGCACCGGCACCGGCGCCGCACCCATCGTGGCCGAGATAGCCCGAGAGGCCGGCGCGCTGACCGTGGGCGTGGTGACCAAGCCCTTCAAGTTTGAGGGCAAGCGCCGCATGGACCAGGCGCTCAGCGGCATCAGCTCCCTGCTGGGGAAAGTGGACTCCCTGCTCATAATCCCCAACGACAGGCTCAAATACGCCACCGACCAGAAGGTCACGCTGGCCAACGCCTTTGAAATCGCGGACGATGTGCTGCGCCAGGCCGTCACCAGCATCTCCGACCTCATAAAGAACACCGGCTTCATCAACCTCGACTTCGCCGACGTGACCACCATCATGAAAGACGCCGGCTTCGCCCACATGGGCGTGGGCCACGCCGTCGGCAAGGGCAAGGCCGAGGAGGCTGCCAAGATGGCCGTCGCCAGCCCGCTGATGGAGACCTCCATAAACGGCGCCCACGGCGTGCTGATAAATGTCACCGGCAGCGAGGACATGGGCCTGGAGGACGTGGAGACCGCGGCCAACCTGGTGCAGGAGGCCGCGCATCCGGACGCCAACATCATCTTCGGCGCCACCTTCGACAACACCCTCGACGACGAGATACGCGTCACGGTCATCGCCACCGGCTTCGAGGACGCCAGGCCCGCCGGGGTGCAGGAGCAGCCGACGGCCCAGCAGAAGCCCTCCCAGGGCCTCTATACGGCCGCGCAGCAGCAGGCCGCAGCTCCGGCCCAGCAGCAGCCCCAGCAGCAGGAGGCGGCTCCCGCGGCCAAGGAAGAGGACCCCTACGACACCATCTTCAAGATTTTCAACTCCCGCTGAGCGCGGGGGAGAACACGGCGGCCCGCTGCGCAGAGTGCAGCGGGCCGTTTTCATTGGGAGGCAGGAAATGAAAAAACGAACTGTTCTGGCCGCGGCGCTGGCCGCTGTCCCGGCGGCCGCGCTGACGGGTTTTTATCTGCGCTGTTTCGCGCCGCCGGCCAGGCGGCACGACGACTCCGCGCCCCATGGTGGGCAGTATGAGGCGAAGCGCAGGGAGCTTGACGAGCTGCACGCCGCGGCTCTGGCCGACAGGTATGAGCGCGTATATATGCGTTCGAGGGACGGACTGCGGCTGAGCGGGCGCTATTTCCCCTTCTCCGGAGGAGACAGGGGGCCCATAGTGCTGTTCTTCCACGGCTACCGCAGCAACGCCCTGCGCGACGGGGGCGGGCTGCTCAAACTCATGCGCGGCATGGGCGTGGATGTGTTGGCGCCCGACCAGAGGGCGCACGGCGAGAGCGAGGGCCGGGCCATAACCTTCGGGGTCAAGGAGCGCTGCGACTGCCTGGACTGGATACAGTACATACTGGACCGCTGGGGGGAGGACAAGCGCATAGTGCTCGCAGGCGTGTCCATGGGAGCGGCCACGGTGCTCATGGCCTCCGACCGGCTGCCGGGGAATGTGCTGGGCATAGTGGCCGACTGCGGATACACCACGCCGGAGGCCATACTGCGCCATGTGGGGAAGATGCAGGGGCTGCCGGTGGACGCGGCCATGCCGCTGGTACGGGCCTCGGCCAGGCTGCTGGGCGGCTTTGACCTGCGCGGCGCCTCCGCGCCGGAGGCCCTGGGCCGCTGCCGCACGCCGGTGCTGCTGATACACGGGGAGGCGGACGGCTTCGTGCCCTGCGAGATGTCCCGCGAGAACTACGCCGCGTGCGCCGCGCCCAAGCGGCTGCTGACCATACCCGGGGCCGACCACGCCATGAGCTTTGTGATAGATGAGCCGGCCTACACGGCGGCGGTGAGGGAGTTCCTGGCCGAGTGCGGCGCCACGGCGGACTGAGGGCTCACCTCTTCCGCCGCGGACGCGCGCTGAGGGCGAGGGCGGTGTCCCGCACGGCGCGGGGCAGCCACTCGCTGTTACAGTAGTCGAGGGGGATTACAATCTCCTGCACGCTCTCGCCGGGGGCGGGGCGGCGGAGGTCCGGGGGGAGGTAGTCAAGCCCCACCTCGCGCAGGGAGAGCACACTGCCGCTGAGCCAGCCGACGCTCTGCGAAGAGCAGTAGAGGCAGTAGCAGCCGAACATCTTTTTTACGCGGACGTCCAGCCCGGAGAGCGCGTCCAGCCAGGTGCGCACCACGTCGTCAGGGGGATAGGGCATTTGCGTCGCCTCCTCGGGAATCATGAGTACATTATAGCATATCCGTGAATGGCGGTACAGGACAGCTGCCGAAAACGGAGCAAAATAGTCACAGGAGCATGAGCTTTGGGTAAAAAGATACTTTTTGTGTGCCACGGCAACATTTGCAGGAGCGCTATGGCGGAGTTTGTTTTGAGGGACATGGCGCGGAGGAGAGGGGCGGAGATATATGTCGAATCCGCCGGGACCAGCGCCGAGGAGCTGGGGAACCCCGTCTACCCACCGGTGAGGCGGCTGCTGAGCGAGCACGGAATCGACTGCCGGGGCAAGACGGCCAGGAGGATGGAGAGAGGCGACTACGCCCGCTTCGACCACCTGATTGGCATGGACGAGACGAACATGCGCGGCATGCTGAGAATTTGCGGCGGCGACCCGGAGGGCAAGATGTCGCTGCTGATGGACTGGTGCGGCGAGAGGCGCGAGGTGGACGATCCCTGGTATACCCGCGACTTCAACGGCTGCTGGGAGGACGTCAACAGGGGCTGCCGGGCCATACTGGACGCACTGGGGGCGCGATAGACAGCGGGCGGA
The DNA here is from genome assembly GCA_944385765.1 of uncultured Oscillospiraceae bacterium. Classification (GTDB taxonomy): domain Bacteria; phylum Bacillota; class Clostridia; order Oscillospirales; family Oscillospiraceae; genus Scatomorpha. The sequence goes on along the minus strand of CALWYL010000024.1, from coordinate 3,234 downwards.
GGGCCGGAGGCCGGGCACAGAGGCGCTGAAAGGGCGCGGAGACAGGTGAGAACAGGGTGAAAACAGGGGGAAAACAGTCAGAGGCCGGCGGGAGAGAGGCTGTCGCCGGGGTGGCACCGGGCCTGGAGCGGGCCGAGGCGGAGCTGAAGCGCTGCTTCGGGCACGACGGCTTCCGCGGAGGGCAGAGGGAGCTGGTGGAGGCGCTGCTCAGCGGGCGCGACGTGATGGGCGTGATGCCCACCGGCGGGGGCAAGAGCATCTGCTACCAGCTGCCGGCAGTGGTGCTGCCGGGGACGGCGCTGGTCATATCGCCGCTCATATCGCTGATGAAGGACCAGGTGACGGCGCTGCGCTCGGCAGGCGTGGCGGCGGCCTACATAAACAGCACGCTGACGGCGGAGGAGTATGCCGAGACCTGCGAGCGGATGCGCGGCGGGAGGTACAAGCTCGTCTACGTGGCGCCGGAGAGGCTGGACACGGCGGGCTTTGTCTCCGTGACCCGGGACTCGCAGATATCGCTGGTGGCGGTGGACGAGGCGCACTGCATCTCCCAGTGGGGGCAGGACTTCAGGCCCAGCTATTTGCGGATAACGGACTTCCTGGAGAAGCTGCCGCAGAGGCCGCCGGTGGGGGCCTTCACGGCCACGGCCACCAGGGCCGTGCGGGAGGATGTGATACGCATACTGCGGCTGCGCCGGCCGCTGTGCGTGACCACTGGCTTCGACAGGCCGAACCTCTATTTCGACGTGCTCAGGCCGCGGGAGAAGTACGCCATGCTGCGTGAGCTGGTCTCGCGCAGGAGGGACAGGAGCGGCATAATCTACTGCGCCACGCGGCGCACCGTGGAGAGCGTGTGCGCGGCGCTGTGCGCGGACGGCTTCGAGGCGACGCGCTACCACGCCGGGCTGGAGGCCGAAGAGAGGCGGCAGAACCAGGAGGACTTCATCTACGACCGCAGGAGCGTGATGGTGGCCACCAACGCCTTCGGCATGGGCATAGACAAGTCAAACGTGGGGTATGTGATACACTACAACATGCCCAAGAGCCTGGAGGCCTATTACCAGGAGGCTGGCAGGGCCGGGCGCGACGGGGAGAGGGCCGACTGCATACTGCTCTTCGCGCCGGGGGACGTGGCGACGGCCTTGCGGCTGATTGCCCTATCCGGCCAGGGGGAGGGGCTGAGCGCCCGGGAGGCGCAGGCGGTCAGGGCCAGGGACCGGCAGAGGCTGCGGGAGATGGCCGACTACTGCCAGACGCACGGCTGCCTGAGAGGCTACATACTGGACTACTTCGGGCAGGAACACCCGGAGCGCTGCGGGAACTGCGGCAACTGCCTCGCGGATTTCCAGGAGAAGGACGTGACGCGGGAGGCGCAGATACTGCTCTCCTGCGTGAAGCGCATACACTCGCACCTGGGCTACTATCTGGGCCTGACGGCGGTGTCAGACTGCCTGAGAGGCTCCAAAAACAGCCGCACGCGCGAGCTGGGGCTCGACTCGCTGAGCACCTATGGGCTCATGAGGGGGAGCAGAGCGGAAGCGGTGCGCGAGCTGGCGGAGCTGCTGATAGAGCGGGGCTACCTGGAGCGGGACGGGGAGTACGGCGTGCTCGCGCTGACGGAGAGGGCGGGCGAGGTGCTCTTCCGCGGTGAGCGGGTGCTCATGCCGGTGCGCCTGGAGCGGGCGGATAAGGGGGGCGCGCCAACGGCGAAAAAGCCCGCCGCGCGCAGGAGAGAGACGGCGGAACCGGACGGCGAGCTCTACGAGGCGCTGAGGATGCTGCGCTTCAGGCTGTCCCAGGAGCACAGGGTGCCGCCCTACGTCATATTCTCCAACGCCACGCTGTCGGACATGTCGGCCAAGCGGCCGCGGAATGTGCGGGAGCTGCTGGAGGTCTCCGGCGTGGGAGAGGCCAAGGCGCAGAGATACGGAGAGGATTTCCTCAAAGAGATAGAGAACTGGAGGAAAAAACGCAATGGCTGACTGGCTGTGGCAGGAATTTGGCTCGCTGGTGGTGCTGGACACGGAGACGACAGGGCTGTCGCCGGGGCGCGACCGCATAATTGAGCTGGCGGCGCTGAAAAGGACGCGGGCAGGGGAGGCGGAGGAATTCGACCTGCTGATATCGCTGCCCGAGGGACAGAGGATACCGGAGTTCGTGGCGGGGCTGACGGGGATAACCGACGAGCGGCTGCGCTCCGAGGGCGTGGAGCCGCGCGAGGCCGCCGGGAGGCTCGCCGGCATGCTCTCCGAGCCGGGGACGCTGCTGGCGGCCTACAACGCGCAGTTCGACCTCTGCTTCATCTACTACCTGCTGCGGGAGTGCGCCCTGGAGCACGTGCTCCGGGGGCTGAAGTTCCTGGACGCGCTGACGGCGTACCGGGACAGGAGGCCGTATCCGCACAAGCTGGAGAGCGCCGTGGCGGCCTATGGCCTGAGGGGCGTGAACAGCCACCGGGCCATAGACGACGCGGAGGTGACGCTGGAGCTGCTGGAGGCCATGGCGGCGGAGCGGGACGACCTCATGAATTATGTAAACCTATTCGGCTACAACCCCAAGTTCGGGGCGCCCAGGCCGAAGATAGGCTCGGTGACGTACAGGCCAGATCCGTACGGGCAGGGAAAGGCGCTGTACGAGCTGTGAAAAAAGCAAGACCCGCCGGGAATTCCCGGCGGGTCTCGCTTTGGGGTTTGAAGAAGAGAAGCGGGTCATCTGCCAAGCAGAGTGTCACTCTTGCTGCGTGTGTCGCGGCCATAGTCGTCCTCGGCGAAGATGGTGACGTTGACCAGGTACTCGACGTTCTTGATGGTGGGGATGGAGAAGGTGTGGGCGTAGGCGTGGATGTTGGTGCTGCTCATGTAATCGTCGTCTTCGTCCCAGTTTATCTCGGTATCCCAGCGGGAGCCGTCTTTTGAGTAGACTTCGATGTTCTCGCAGCCTATTTTGTCCATTGTGCCGTTACCAAAAACTTGTACTGTCATAGTAATGGCACCTGAAACAGTTGATATATTGTTCAACGCCATTGAGGTCTTTTTCATATAGCCGACTGGATTTATCGGCTGATTTGACGGCTTCAAACTGAATAGTATTCTCAAAAGTAGAAAAGTTTATGGAATATACAATGCTATAGGCATCAATGTAAACAAATGGTTCACCTGCGGTGAATTCAGGAGGTACGTTGGGCAGGTAGGACTCTATGGTGTCTATGGCGGTGGAGGACAGGCCGGGTTCGCC
>CALWYL010000023.1 GCA_944385765.1 uncultured Oscillospiraceae bacterium | reverse complement strand
TTGCCATCCACCACTATTGGTGATATAATCACTTGTCGGCCATGCGCTTTCCCCACATCGAGAGAAAAGGAGGCGGTGCGCGTGAGGACCAGGAACATTCTCATGTCTTTCGCTTTCATCATGCTCACTCTCTTCCTTATATTAATAGTGGCCTCCCGCACCTCCGAGGCGGGGGGCATAAGCCTCTCCGCGCCGGCGGGGAGCGGCGGGCCGGACAACGCGCTGGGGGACATAAGCATACCCGGCGTGGTGCAGACCCCCGTGCCCACACAGCACCCCGAGGTGGAGAAGCCGGACGTGGACGTGACGAGCTGGGAGTTCATACTGGCCAACAGCGAGCACAACATAGGCACCTACGCGCCGGCGCAGACCGTGAGCATAGAGGGCACGGCGCAGTACTTCGACTCGCGGGCCATCGACGCCCTGCTGAGCTTTTTGCAGGGGGCGCGGGACGCGGGGTTCTCGCCGTATATAATGACCTCCTACATCAACTACTCCTCGCAGGAGTACATCTTCAACGGCAGGGCCAGCCAGATAGCCTGGGGCGGGACCTACACCTACGAGCAGGCGGTGGAGATTGCCAGGACGGTGACGTTCTACCCGGGCACCAGCGACCACCAGACGGGGCTGGCGGTGGACATCACCGACAAGTGGTACAACTCGCTGAGCTCGGCGAACGTGGACGAGGATTTGCTGGAGTGGCTGAGGGAGCACTGCGCGGAGTACGGATTCATACTGCGATACCCCTCGCTGAAGGAGAGCGTGACCGGCTGGGACGAGCCCTGGCACTTCCGCTATGTGGGCACCACGGCGGCGGAGTACATCATGGAGCGCGGGCTGTGCCTGGAGGAATTCCTGGAGCTCTATGAGTAAAAAATTCTTGACTATTCTTGTGCAATATGCTAAAATTCAAATTCGCGTGGGTGTACCGCGCCTAAATTGGGTTTTTCACCCCATTTTTACAAAAGGGGTTGAAAATACACAGTTTTGAGGAAAGGAGGAAAATCATGCCGACATTCAACCAGCTCGTGAGGAAGGGAAGGGAGCAGGCGACCTACAAGTCCGCGTCCCCCGCTATGCAGAAGGGCCTCAACACCCTGAAGAACTGCGAGACCAACCTCTCCAGCCCCCAGAAGCGCGGCGTCTGCACCGCGGTGCGTACTTCGACCCCCAAAAAGCCGAACTCCGCCCTGCGTAAGATTGCCCGTGTGCGTCTGACCAACGGCTACGAGGTGACCGCCTATATCCCCGGCGTGGGCCACAACCTGCAGGAGCACAGCGTGGTGATGATCCGCGGCGGACGTGTCAAGGATCTCCCCGGCGTGCGCTACCACATCATCCGCGGCACGCTCGACACCCAGGGCGTCGACGGACGCAGGCAGGGCCGCAGCAAGTACGGCGCGAAGCGTCCCAAGGCGGGCAAGAAGTAAGCAGAAACCATGCCCTGTTTGATAGATATTTCCGTATCGTATCGACCGGGGCGCAGACGGGAGGCCGACCCCGACCTGGGAAGGCCCCACGAGTACCGATGAAGTCATTTTTTAATGAAGGAGGGAAGTATAGTGCCCAGAAGAGGTAACGTTCCCAAGAGAGAGATCTTGCCGGATCCTGTTTACAACAGCGTGCTGGTGACCAAGCTCATCAACAGCATCATGCTGGACGGCAAGAAGGGCGTCGCACAGAAGGTCGTGTACGGTGCGTTCGATATAATCAAGGAAAAGAGCGGGAAGGATCCCCTCGAGGCCTTCACCGAGGCCATGAACAACATCATGCCCAGCCTCGAGGTCAAGGCCCGCCGCGTGGGCGGCGCCACCTACCAGGTGCCCATCGAGGTCAGGCCCGAGAGGCGTCAGACCCTCGGCCTGCGCTGGCTGACCATGTTCGCCCGCAAGCGCGGCGAGAAGACCATGAAGGAGCGCCTGGCCGGCGAGATAATGGACGCCTGCAACAACACCGGCTCCGCCGTGAAGAGGCGCGAGGATACCCACAAGATGGCCGAGTCCAACAAGGCCTTCGCACATTTCAGGTGGTAATCAACCTAAGGAGCATCACAGAACATGCCCAGAGAATTTTCTCTTGAAAATACCAGGAATATCGGCATAATGGCCCACATCGACGCGGGCAAGACCACGACGACGGAGAGGATACTCTTCTACACCGGGGTCAACTACAAGCTGGGCGAGGTGCACGAGGGCAACGCCACCATGGACTGGATGGAGCAGGAGCAGGAGCGCGGCATAACGATAACCTCCGCCGCCACCACCTGCCACTGGAAGGGCCGCCGGCTGAACATCATCGACACCCCGGGCCACGTGGACTTCACGGTGGAGGTCGAGCGCAGCCTGCGCGTCCTGGACGGATGCGTGACCGTGCTCTGCGCGAAGGGCGGAGTCGAGCCCCAGAGCGAGACCGTCTGGCGCCAGGCCGACCACTACAACGTCCCCAGGCTCATATATGTCAACAAGATGGACATCATGGGCGCGAACTTCTACAACGTGGTGAGCATGGTCCACGACAGGCTCAAGGCCAACGCCGTGCCCATACAGCTGCCGATTGGGAAAGAGGCCGACTTCCGCGGTATCATAGACCTGGTCGACATGAACGCCGACGTGTATTATGACGACCTGGGCAAGGACATGCGCGTGGAGGAGATCCCCGGGGACATGCGAGCTCTGGCGGACGAGTACCGCATCAAGCTGCTTGAGGCGGTCAGCGACTTTGACGACGAGATTATGGAGCTCTATCTGGAGGGCGAGGACGTACCCGCCGACATGATAAGGGCCGCCATCCGCAAGGCCACCATCGCCGGGAGCATGGTGCCGGTGGTCTGCGGCACGTCCTACAAGAACAAGGGCGTGCAGAAGCTGCTCGACGCCATAGTGGACTACCTGCCCAGCCCGCTGGACATCCCGCCGGTGAACGGCGTGAACCCCAAGACGGGCGAGGAGGAGCTCCGCGAGCCCAGCGACGACGCGCCGTTCTCAGCACTTGCATTCAAGATAATGACTGACCCCTACGTGGGCAAGCTGGCCTTCTTCCGCGTGTATTCCGGCAAGGTGAACGCGGGGGAGACCGTGATGAACGCCACCAAGGGGCAGAGAGAGCGCCTCGGCAGGATACTGCTGATGCACGCCAACCACAGAGAGGACCTGCAGACGGCCTATTCCGGCGACATCGCCGCGGCCGTGGGCCTCAAGAATACGACTACGGGCGACACCCTGTCCGACGACAAGCGGCAGATCGTCCTGGAGACTATGGAATTCCCCGAGCCGGTCATCCGCGTGGCCATCGAGCCCAAGACCAAGGCCGGCCAGGAGAAGATGTCCGTGGCCCTCGCCAAGCTGGCTGAGGAGGACCCCACCTTCAAGACCTACACGGACGAGGAGACGGGCCAGACGATAATCGCCGGTATGGGCGAGCTCCATCTGGAAATAATAGTTGACAGGCTGCTGCGCGAGTTCAAGGTGGAGGCCAACGTCGGCAAGCCGCAGGTCTCCTACAAGGAGACCATAACCCGCCCGGCGACGGTGGACACCAGGTATGTGCGCCAGACCGGCGGACGCGGCCAGTTCGCACACGTCAAGCTCACCATCGAGCCCAATGAATCCGGCAAGGGATATGAGTTCCACGACGAGATACATGGCGGCGCGATACCGAAGGAATACATCCCCTGCGTGGACCAGGGCATACAGGGAGCTATGGAAGCCGGCGTCCTCGGCGGATACCAGGTCGTGGACGTGAAGGCCACGCTCATCGACGGCTCCTTCCACGAGGTGGACTCCTCCGAGCTTGCATTCAAAATCTGCGGCAGCATGGCCTTCAAGGAGGCAATGGCCAAGGCGGGGCCGACCCTGCTCGAGCCAATCATGAAGGTCACAGTGACCGCGCCCGAGGAGTATATGGGCGACGTCATGGGCGACATAAACGCCCGCCGCGGGCAGATATCCGGCACCGATATTCGGAACGGCGCCGCGATAATAACCGCAAACGTGCCGCTGAGCACCATGTTCGGCTACGCCACTGATCTGCGCAGCAAGACGCAGGGCCGCGCGAACTACAGCATGGAGCCCAGCCACTTTGTGGAACTTCCGAAGTCCCTACAGGAAAAACTTATCGGCAACCGGGGCTGAGCCTCGAGACTGATAAAAAGCCGCACCCTAAACCAGATTTATCAACTGAGGAGGATATTAAAATGGCAAAGCAGATGTTTTCCCGCACCAAGCCCCACGTCAACATTGGCACCATCGGCCACATCGACCACGGCAAGACCACTCTGACCGCCGCCATCACCAAGGTCCTGCACATGGCTGACTCCAGCGCTGCCGAGTACACCGCTTACGACCAGATAGACAAGGCCCCCGAGGAGAGGGCCCGCGGCATCACAATCAACACCGCCCACGTCGAGTATCAGACCGACGACCGCACCGGCCTGAACGGCGAGCAGATCCAGGGCCGCCACTACGCCCACGTCGACTGCCCGGGACACGCCGACTACATCAAGAACATGATCACCGGCGCGGCTCAGATGGACGGCGCCATCCTCGTCATCGCCGCCTCCGACGGCCCCATGGCCCAGACCCGTGAGCACCTGCTGCTCGCCCGCCAGGTTAACGTTCCTTATATAGTCGTCTTCCTGAACAAGTGCGACCAGGTCGACGACCCCGAGCTGCTCGAGCTCGTCGAGATGGAGGTCCGCGAGCTGCTCGACAAGTACGAGTTCCCCGGCGACGACACCCCCATCATCAAGGGTTCCGCCCTGAAGGTCCTCGAGAGCAACTCCACCGATCCCCACGCCCCCGAGTACGGCTGCATCTGGGAGCTGATGGACGCTGTCGACACCTGGATCAAGACCCCCGAGCGCAAGGCTGACCTGCCCTTCCTGATGCCCATCGAGGACGTCTTCACCATCACCGGCCGCGGCACCGTCACCACCGGCCGTGTCGAGCGCGGCCGCGTCAAGGTCGGCGACAAGGTCGAAATCGTCGGCATCAAGGACACCCAGGAGACCGTCGTCACCGGCACCGAGATGTTCCACAAGACCCTCGAGTTCGCCGAGGCCGGCGACAACGTGGGCACCCTGCTCCGCGGCATCGCGAAGAAGGACGTCGAGCGCGGCCAGGTCCTGGCTGCCCCGAAGAGCATCCACCCCCACACCAAGTTCAAGGGCCAGGTCTACGTCCTGAGCAAGGACGAGGGCGGCCGCCACACCCCGTTCTTCAACAACTACCGTCCCCAGTTCTACTTCCGTACCACCGACGTGACCGGCGTCATCGCTCTGCCTGAGGGTGTTGAGATGTGCATGCCCGGCGACAACGTCGACATGGACGTTGAGCTTATCACCCCCATCGCCATCGAGACCGGCCTCCGCTTCGCCATCCGCGAGGGCGGCCGTACCGTTGGCTCCGGCGTCGTCATCGCCATCAACGAGTAAAAATCCTCTAGGGGGGACGTTGTCCCCCCTAGATACCCGGCATAAATGCCGGGATACCCCCCTCGCCTCGCACGGCGAGGCGGCCGTGGACACGTGTCCACGGGATATGGTATCGAGCCGAGGCAAAGCCCCGTCTCGATAAATACGAAATTAAAGGCTCGGCGTAAGCCGGGCCTTTATCGGTTAAATACGGGGATGCAATACCCCCTGGACTTATTGCAATCCGTGCATGAACCCGCCCAGGGCGCTGGAGTGTATGTCACCGGCTATGACCTCGCCGTCGTGGATTATCAGCTGGGCGATGACGCCGCTCTCGCCGCTGGGGTAGTTCGTCACGGCGTAGGAGTAGCTGCGGCAGTCCTCGCCGGCGTAGGGCGTCAGGTCGAAGCCCTGCTGCTTTTGCAGCTCGTTGTAGGTGAGCAGCACGCCGTCCAGGGACGAGGGCAGAGTGACGGCGCGCTCCTCTTCCGTGGAGAGGTCCACCTCCCAGCCGAGGGAGGCGAGGTATTCGGCGCGCTCTTCCGGCGTGTCCAGGCCGCCGCCGGAGCAGATGAGGACGATGACGGCCAGCAGTGCTGCGGCGGCGATTATTATGAACACCGCGCTCTTGCGAGTGAGTTTTGGCTTGAATTTTGTCACAGGACATCCCTCCCTTGGGAGAATATATTCCTGTGCGGCGGACTGTATGCGGGGTGGCGTATGTTGACGAGGCTCGACAAACTGATAGCGGGCAGCGGGAGGTTCTCCCGCAGCGAGGCGCGCGAGGCCATCAGGGCCGGGCGCGTGAGCGCGCTCGGGCGGGTGCTCACCCGGCCCGAGGAGAGGGTGGAGGAGGACCTCCCGGTGCTCGTGGACGGGGAGAGGCTGAGGACGGACGCCCTGCGGTACTTCATGCTGGACAAGCCGGCGGGCGTGCTCACCGCGTCGCGCGACGCGAGGCAGCCCACCGTGCTGGAGCTTCTGCCGGCGGAGCTGCGCCGCCTGGGGCTGCAGCCCGTGGGCAGGCTGGACAAGGACACCACGGGTCTGCTGCTGCTCACAAACGACGGGGATTTCGCCCACCGGGTGATATCCCCCAAAAGCGGGGTGGTGAAGACCTACCTCGCGCGCACTCAGGGCGACGTGGACGCGGAGGACGAGCGCGGGTTCGCCCGCGGGCTGGAGCTGGAGGACGGCACAAAGTGCCTCCCCGCGGGCTTGGAGAGCCTGGGAGACGGGCTCTGCCTGGTGCGCGTGCAGGAGGGGAAATACCACCAGGTGAAGCGGATGCTGGCGGCCAGGGGAAAGCCGGTGCTGGAGCTCAGGCGCCTGGCCATAGGCGGTCTGGAACTGGACGAGAGGCTGGGCTCCGGCAATTTGCGCGAGCTTTTTCCGGGTGAAATCGAGCTGGTATTTGCCCACTCTCACAGATTGTGAAGCCCTGTTTTGTGCCATTTAACAACAAAAAAATAAAAGTTCACAAAAACAGTTGATTTTTCTATTGAAATTTGCACATATATGTATTATCATGTTAGGCGTCATGTGAGCTTCTTATTGTGTATTATCACCAATGGCACAGACAGGCGAGAGAGGGCCGTCAAACCGCGATTTTGGGGCTGCCGCAGCCAGCGGGCCCAGGGAGGATAAAGACATGTCAAGCAGGGTGTTTCAAAGCGTCATAGTCCAGTTGAAGGAGGCCACGGACCGCTGTGTGGGCGTGGCGGACGAGCAGGGCTTTGTCATAGCGTGCAGCGAGCTGTCCATGGTGGGCTCGCACCTGGATGACCTCCAGGCGGCAATGGCGGAGACCCAGGAACAAATCTTCTCTTCGAGCGTCAGAACATACAGGCTGCTGGGCAACGGCGGGTCCAGCTTCGACTACGCCGTTTTCGTGGCGGGCCAGGACGCGATGGCGCGCAGCATCTGCATACTCGCCGCGGTGGCGATGAGCGAGGCGCGCATAAACTATGAGGAAAAGCACAACAAGGCCACTTTTGTAAAGAACATCATCTCGGACAACATACTGCCCGGCGACGTGTACGTGCGGGCAAAGGAGCTGCACTTCGTCACCGATGTGCCACGCGCCGTGTTCCTGGTGCGGCAGGTGGAGCGCACGGACGTGGCGGTGCTGGAGGTGATACAGAACCTGTTCCAGGACAGGCAGCGGGACTTCGTCCTCTCGGTGACAGAGGCCGATGTGGTGGTGATAAAGGAGCTCACGCGCGAGGAGCACCCCGAAGAGGTGAGCGCCATCGCGGAGAACATCCAGAACACCGTGAAGAACGAGCTGGGCGTCAAGACCGTAATCGGCATCGGCTCCACGGCCTATCACCTGAGGGAGCTGGCCGACCGCTACAAGGAGGCCCAGGTGGCCATCGAGGTCGGCAAGGTGTTCGACACGGAGAAGACCATCATCAACTATGAGAACCTGGGCATCGGGCGCATAATCTACCAGCTGCCCACCACCCTCTGCGAGATGTTCCTCTCCGAGGTGTTCAAGAAGAACCCCATAGAGGCCCTGGACGCGGACACGCTGGACACGATAAACAAGTTCTTTGAAAACAACCTGAACGTCTCTGAGACGAGCCGCAAGCTCTATGTGCACCGGAACACGCTGGTGTACAGGCTTGAGAAGATAAAGAAGATAACCGGCTTGGACCTGCGCGAGTTTGACCACGCCATAGTGTTCAAAGTCGCGATGATGGTCAAAAAATACCTCGATTCGCAGAACAACCTGAAGTTCTGAGCTCGGGGCCTAGTCAACGGAGGTGAGGACCTATGGTCCAGATGAACGACGTGCGCATGGTGTACGACAGCAGCGGCACGGAGGCTTTGAACGATGTGGACCTCGAGATAAACGAGGGCGAGTTCGTATTTCTCGTGGGGCCCTCGGGCTCGGGCAAGACGACGATAATCAAGCTGCTGACCGGCGAGGTGCAGGCCAAGCAGGGGGAGATATCCGTCAACGGCTTTGACCTGCGCCGCATAAAGCGCCGCAAGCTGCCTCAGCTGCGCCGGACGCTGGGCGTCATTTTCCAGGATTTCCGGCTCATCGACAAGATGACGGTGTATGAGAACGTGGCCTTTGCCATGCGCGTGGTGGGGGCTTCGGGCAAGGCGATAAGCGAGAGGGTGCCGTATGTGCTGGAGCTCGTGGGCCTGAAGGGCCGCGAGCGGCGGCGCCCGCAGGAGCTCTCGGGCGGTGAGCAGCAGCGCGTGGCCATCGCCAGGGCGCTGGTGAACAGCCCGCGGATGATAATCGCCGACGAGCCCACGGGCAACCTGGACCCGGTGAGGAGCCTGGAAATCATGCTGCTCCTGGAGAAGATAAACGAGCTGGGGACGACGGTCCTGGTGGTGACGCATGAGAAGGAGCTGGTGAACGCCTTCTCCAAGCGCGTCGTCGCCATCGACAGCGGGCACATCATCAGCGACGGAATGGACGGGTATTACAGCTATGAAATTGAATAGTATCGGATATCTCATAAAGTCCGGCTTCAAGGGCATATTCAGCCACGGGCTGATGAGTTTCGCCACTGTCGCCATAATAATGGCCTGCCTGATAATAATGGGCTGCTTCGCGCTGCTGGTGGTGAACATAAACGACATGATAGCCGGCCTGGAGGACGAGAGCAACGTCGTGGTGGCCTTTATAGACGAAAACCTCAGCCGCGAGGAGGCCGTCGCGCTTGAGCCGGTGATAATGGCGGTGCCCAATGTGGACAGCGCGCAGTTCGTGACGAGGGAAGAGGCCGCGGAGGACTTCAAGTCGGATTACGACCCGGAAATTTTCGACGTGCTCACCGACGACACTTTCCGCGACCGCTATGTGGTACAATTGCAGGACATAAGCCTGATGGAGCAGACGCGCACAGACCTCTACGCCGTGGACGGCGTGGCCAAGGTGAACGCGCATCTGGAGTACGCTGAGGGCTTCATTACGGCGCGAAACATAGTCAGCATCATCTCGCTGATACTCATCGTGATACTGATAGTGGTGTCCTTCTTCATCATGACCAACACCATCAAGCTCGCCACCTTCACCAGGCGGGAGGAGATAGCCATCATGAAGATGGTGGGGGCATCGAACGGCTTTATACGCTGCCCCTTCATCGTGGAGGGCCTCATCCTGGGGCTGCTGGGAGGCGGACTGGCCTTCCTGGCCGAGTGGGGGCTGTACGGCCTCGTGGCGGGCAAGCTCGTGGGAGGGCTCACGGGGACGTTCATCACTGTGGTGCCGTTCGCCGCAGTCTGCTGGCCGCTGCTGGCGGCCTTCCTGGCGGTGGGCGTGCTGGTTGGCGTGTTCGGAGGCTCCAGCGCCATACGCAATTACCTGAAAGTGTAATCCGGGAGAGTTAAATGAAGCAGAGAAGACTTGTACAGGTTATATGTCTCGTCCTGGCGCTGATGCTGACTATGTCGCTGGCGCTGATGGCCGTGGGCTCCACGGGGGCCGGCGCCATCGGGGAGCAGTATCAGGGCGAGATAGACTCCATAGAGGCGCAAAAACAGGAGCTGCAGAGCGAGCGCGAGGGCATGCAGGCCGGCATAGACGAGCTGGAGGCCCAGAAGGCCAGCGTGCTGGAGCAGAAGGCCGCCCTGGACGCCCAGAACGAACTGGCCAGGCAGGAGATAGAGCTCATAGACGAGCAGATAGCCCTCTACAGCGGCCTGGTGGAGCAGAAGGCCGAGGAGCTGGAGCAGGCCAGGGACGAGGAGAACGTCCAGCTCGAGGTCTACAAGGCCCACATAAGGGCCATGGAGGAGAACGGCAAGTATACATATCTGGACATAATATTCCGCTGCGCCTCCCTCCCGGAGCTGCTGACGGCCATGGACCAAATCGGCGAAATCATGGAGGCGGACAAGCGGCTCTATGACGAGTACTCGGCGGCCCGGCAGCGCACCGAGGAGATAAAGGCCGAGTATGAGGCCACGCTCGCCGAGCTGGGAGAGCAGTCGGACGAGCTGGCCGAGCAGAAGGCGGCGCTGGAGGAGGAAATCGCCTCCGCCGTGGAGCTCATAAACGAGCTGGAGGAGGACCTCGAGCGGGCGCGCGAGGAGTACGCCATCAACGAGGCCGCGGAGGCCGCGCTGAACGCCCAGCTCGACGCGATAAACGCCCAGATAGCGGCAGAGGAGGAGGCCGCCAGGCAGGAGGCCATGCAGAACAACCAGCAGTACACGGGCACCGGCTCCACGGCCACCGGCTCGTACATCTGGCCCTGCCCCTCGAGCACCTACGTCACCAGCCGCTACGGCTACCGCACGCACCCCATTTTCGGGGACCAGCGCTTCCACAGCGGCATCGACATCTCGGCGAACACCGGCGCCACGATAGTCGCCGCGGACAGCGGCACGGTATCGGTGGCCACATACAGCGACTCCTACGGCAACTACGTCACGATATACCACTCCAACGGCACTTACACGCTGTACGCGCACATGTCCTCACTGGCCGTGAGCGCAGGGCAGAGCGTGTCCCAGGGCGACACCATAGGCTACGCCGGCTCCACCGGCTGGGCCACGGGGCCGCACCTGCACTTCGAGATAAGGGCAAACGGCGGCACGGTTGACCCGCTGGCCTACTTCTCGAACTACTCTCTGGCCCCCGACGCCTGAGCCGGAGGCAAAACAAGACAAGCCCGGGCGGCCGCCTTTTCCGGCCGCCCGCGCGTCCGTTCACAGGAGGGACTACATGAAGGACAAAGGCGGAGGGCCGCTGAGGGCGATAGGCCGGCTGAGGATAAACTTCTGGATAGCCATGCTGCTCTGCCTGCTCTGCGTGGGGGTCACGTACGGCGTGACCGTCAGCCAGGAGAGGGCCGACTACGGCAGCGACGCGAACTACGCCCAGGCCATGAAATACCTGGAGGTAAAGACCACGCTGGACAACTACTACATCGGCGAGATAGACGAGGAGGCGGTGTCCTCGGCGGCCTTCTCCGCCATGGTGGACTCCCTGGGCGACATGTGGAGCTCATACATGGGGCCCAGCGAGTACCAGACCTACCAGCTCTACTCCTCGAACCAGTTCGTGGGCCTGGGGGTGACCATAGCCAAGGACGCCGACACCGGAGGCTTCAAGATAACCGGACTCACGGAGGACTCGCCGGCGGAGAACGCCGGGCTGGTGCGGGGGGACATCATACTCGCCGTGGACGGGCAGGACGTGACCGGCATGACGCTGACGGACGTGCGCAGCCTGATAACCTCCCACATCGACGAGTCCGTGCTGCTGCTGATAAACCACGGCGGCAGCGAGGTGGAGAAAAACGTGGACTGCCGGCTGATATACGACAACCCCGTGAGCTCCGAGATGATAAACGGCAACGTGGGCTATATCAAGATATCCAACTTCGAGTCCGGCGCGGCGGAGAACGCCATAGCGGCCATAGAAAAGCTGCTGCAGAGCGGAGCGCAGTACTTCGTCTTTGACGTGCGCACCAATCCGGGCGGCCTGCTCGACGAGCTGACGGAGCTGCTCGACTACCTTCTGCCCGGCGGGGACATCTTCGTCTCCGTGGACAAGAGCGGGGAGGAGACGGTGGTGACCTCGAACAACGTCTGCCTGGACATGGAGATGTGCGTGCTGGTGAACGCCGACAGCTACTCGGCGGCGGAGTTTTTCGCCGCGGCGCTGCAGGAGTACAACTGGGCCACCATCGTGGGCGAGCGCACCACCGGCAAGGGGCGGAGCCAGCAGACCTTCGAGCTCTCCGACGGGAGCGCGCTGCATATCTCCACCGCCAAGTACCTCACGCCCAACCGGGTGGACCTCTCCCAGCAGGGGGGAGTGACGCCGGATATGGAGGTGGCGCTGAGCGGCAGCACGGATTCGCAGCTCGACGCGGCGGTGAGCTGGCTGCTCTACGGCTGAGGCTGAGCGGCAGAAGGTTGACAGGAATGAACAACTTAACTATAATAGATTGAACTAAGTTTTGGAGGACGATGGCCATGGCTGCGGAAAGCAAATTCAAGATGAGTCAGGAGCGCTATGACGCGCTGGTGAAAGAGCTCAACTACCTGGAGACCGTGCGCGAGAAGGAGGTCTCCGAGCTGATAAAGGAGGCCCGCTCTTTCGGCGACCTCTCGGAGAACAGCGAGTACGACGAGGCGAAGACGGAGCAGGGCAAGCTCTACTCCAAAATCGCCGAGATGAAGGTGCTCATAGAGAACGCGGAGATAATTGAAAAGACCGAGACCGCCCACGACCTCGTGGCCCTCAGCAGCCATGTTAGGCTGCTGGACGTGGAGGAGAACGAGGAAGTGGAGTACCACATAGTGGGCTCGCAGGAGGCCAACCCCATGCAGGGGCGCATCTCCGACGAGAGCCCCATCGGCAGGGCGATACTGGGGCACCGCGTGGGCGAGACCGTGTACGTCGAGGCGCCCGCCGGCAGCGTGCAGATGAAAATTCTCGGTGTGGAGAACACCTGAAAAACTGGGGGATATATGAGCGAGGAGACAAGGACGGAGAACAGCCAGGAGGAGCTCTCCGAGATACTGCGCGTGAGGCGCGAGAAGCTGGACGCCCTGCGCGAGGCCGGGCGCGACCCGTTCGTGGAGACCAGGTTCGTGAGGAGCGCCTGGTCCAGCGAAATCAAGGGCGACTACGAGGCCTTCGAGAACAAAACCGTCAGCGCCGCCGGGCGCATAATGTCCAAGCGCGGCATGGGCAAGGCCATATTCTGCCACATCAAGGACGACAGGGGGCAGATACAGCTCTATGTGCGCTCCGACGCCGTCAGCGAGCAGGAGTTCGCGGACTTCAGGAAGTACGACATCGGGGACATCATCGGCGTCAGCGGCTATGTGTTCAAGACCAAGACAGGCGAGATAAGCATACACGTGGAGAGCGTGAAGCTGCTCTCCAAGAGCCTGCGCCCGCTGCCGGAGAAGTTCCACGGCATGACAAACGTGGAGCTCAAGTACAGGCAGCGCTATGTGGACCTCATAATGAGCGACGAGAGCCGCCGCAACTTCGAGATACGCTCGAAGTTCGTCAGCTATGTGCGCCGGTTCCTGGAGGGGCGCGGCTACATGGAGGTGGAGACGCCGGTGCTCAACACCATCTCCGGCGGAGCGACGGCCCGCCCCTTCATCACGCACCACAACGCGCTGGACATCGACCTGTACCTGCGAATCGCCACCGAGCTGCCGCTCAAGCGCCTCATCGTGGGCGGAATAGAGCGAGTGTACGAGCTGGGGCGTATCTTCCGCAACGAGGGCATGGACACCAGGCACAACCCGGAGTTCACCACCGTGGAGCTCTACCAGGCCTACGCGGACTATCACGACATGATGGACCTCTTTGAGGAGCTGCTCAGCGGTGCGGCCAAGGAGATACTGGGCACCTATGAGGTGGAGTGGCAGGGGGAGAAAATCTCCCTGGCGCCCGGCTGGCCGAGGCTGACCATGGCAGACGCGGTGAAGCAGTACCTGGGAGTGGACTTCATGTCCATCGAGGGGGACGCTGAGGCCGTGGAGGCGGCGAAGGCCGCCGGGGCGGACATGGACGGCGTGGAGCCCACCTGGGGCCACGCGCTTTACGAGTGCTACGACCAGCTGGTGGAGGACAAAATTATCCAGCCCACATTCATCATGGACCACCCGGTGGACGTCTCCCCCCTGGCCAAGCGCAGCCCGCGCGACCCCCGGCTGACGGAGCGCTTCGAGCTTTTCATCTGCCGCAGCGAGATGGGCAACGCCTTTTCCGAGCTCAACGACCCCATCGACCAGAAGCAGAGGTTCCAGAAGCAGGTGGAGCTGCGCGCCAAGGGCGACGACGAGGCCGGCATGATGGACACCGACTTCATAAACGCGCTGGAGTACGGCATGCCGCCCACGGGTGGCCTGGGCATAGGCATAGACCGCTGCGTCATGCTGCTCACGGGCAGCGACTCCATCAGGGACGTGATACTGTTCCCCACCATGAAGCCGCTGGAGAGCTGAGGCGGATTGGGCAAATTTGAACAGAGGCCGGCGGCTGCTGCCGCCGGCCGTTTTATGTTGGGGGGATAAAGTATCCATTCAATATTACAATCGCACTATTAGATAAATTACACAAATCACGGAGGTATTTGACGAAGATTTGTGTTGACACGCCCAATAGATGATGCTAGTATTATAACGATATTGCCGTATATTGTATCTTACGGCCGATTACAAGGAGGTAATCAACATGGGAAAGTACAATTTTGACGCGATAGTCGACCGCAGGGGCACCAGCTGCCTGAAGTACGACTTCGCGATGAAGCGCAAGGGGCGCGATGACCTGCTGCCCATGTGGGTCGCGGACATGGACTTCCCCCTGCCCGAAGAAATCCTCAACGTCTTCCACAACAGGATATCCCATGGCATATTCGGCTACAGCGATCCCACCGATCCCTACTATGCGGCACTGAACAAGTGGTTCTCCACCCACTACGGCTACACCATAGAGCCCGAGTGGATAAGCGTGCCCTGCGGCGTCGTCTTCGCCCTGGCCACTGCGGTCAAGGCCTTCACCGAGCCGGGGGACGCCTGCATCATCCAGCAGCCCGTCTACTATCCGTTCCGCGAGGTCATTGAGAACGGCGACAGGAAGCTCGTGAACAGCCAGCTGCGCTACGAGAACGGCCGCTACACGATGAACTACGAGGACTTCGAGCAGAAGGTAGTGGAGAACAACGTCAAGCTCTACATACTCTGCAACCCCCACAACCCCGTGGGCAGGGTCTGGACGAAGGACGAGCTGGTGCGCATAGCCGACATCTGCCTGAAGCACGGCGTCACCATGCTGGTCGACGAGGTCCACGCCGACTTCATCTACCCCGGGCACAAGTTCACCAGCTTCATGACCCTGGACGAGAAGTACAGGGAGAAGCTGATAGTCTGCACCTCCCCCAGCAAGACCTTCAACGTGGCCGGACTGCAGCCCGCCAGCATCATCATGCCGAACCCCGAGGTCAAGGCCAAGTTCGAGACCGAGAAGGCCGCCGCCGGCTACAGCAACGCCCCCATCATGTCCCTGCTCGCCACCACCACCTGCTACGAGATGGGCTCTGACTGGGTCGCCGAGCTGGTCGCCTACATCACCGAGAACAAGAACTACTTCAAGAAGTTCGTGGAGGAGAACTTCCCCAAGGCCTACTTCGTGGAGCCCGAGGGCACCTACCTCATCTGGGTCGACTTCTCCGCCTACGGCTACTCCGACGAGGAGCTGGAGCACATCATGCTCGAGGAGGCCCACCTGTGGCTCGACTCCGGCAAAATCTTTGGGCCCGCCACCGCGCAGTTCGAGCGCTTCAACATCGCCTGCCCGCGCTCCACTATCGAGACGGCGCTCAACCAGCTGAAGGAAGCTCTGGACAACCACAAGAAGTGGTAAATAAACAAAGGGGACAACTGGGAGGTTAATGTATGAAAAAAGTTTGGGACAGCTATAAATCCTCGATAATCCTGCTGGGCGCCATGGTGCTCGGCGGCGTTGTGGGCTTCTTCTGGGGCGAGGGCGCCTCCGTGCTGCAGCCCCTGGCCGATATCTTCCTCAACCTGCTGTACTGCTGCGTGGTGCCGCTGATATTCTGCTCGCTGACGGCCGCCATCGCCAAGATGACCGACCTCTCCAAGCTGCGGAAAATCCTGATATACTTCCTGATAGGCACCTTCGTCACCGGCATCATCTCCTGCCTCTTCATGGTGGTGCCCTGCCTGTTCATCGACACCGCCGCCGGCGTCCAGCTGGACCTCACCCAGGATGTGGAGGACCTGTCGAGCTCCATGAACATCCTCGGCATGTTCACCGTCAGCGACTTCCCCTCGCTGTTCTCCAGGTCCAACCTGATGGCCCTGATAGTCTTCACCATCATCTTCTCCATCGCCATCATCATGGGCGGCGAGAAGACCAAGCCCATCGTCAAGGCCATGGACGCCCTGACAGAGGCCATAGTCAAGGTCATCAACATCGTCATGAAGATAGCCCCCCTCGGGCTCGGCTGCTACTTCGCCATCCTGATAGGCCAGTACGGCAGCGAGGTCGTCGGCCCGCTGGGCAAGGCGATTGTGCTCTACCTGGTGGTCATCCTCATCTACTTCGCGGTTTCCCAGACGGCTTACGCGTACATCGCCGCCGGCTCGGAGGGCGTGCGCAGGTGGTGGAAGACCTGCGTGCCCCCCGCGCTCACCGCTCTCGGCACCTGCTCCTCCGCGGCCACGCTGCCCATAAACATGCGTCAGGCCAAGGAGATAGGCGTGCCCGACGAGATAGCCGACCTGGTCGTGCCCCTGGGCGCGAACCTGCACAAGGACGGCGCCTGCATCATCCAGATAATCAAGGTCGCCTTCCTCTGCTCCGTGTTCGGCATGCAATACGCCACGTTTGAGAACATCCTGCTCTCCATCTTCGTGGCGGTCATAGCCTCCATAGTCATGGGCGGCATCCCCGCCGGCGGCTATGTGGCTGAGATATTCATCATCTCCGCGTTCGGCTTCCCCACCGTGTCCATCCCCATCATGGTCCTCATCGGCACCATCACCGACGCGCCGGCCACCGTTGTCAACGTCACCGGCGACACCGGCTTCGCGATGGTCATAGCGAGGCTGGTCGAGGGCAAGGACTGGCTGAAGAAGAGCCTCGCGAAGAAGGCGGAAAAGGCCGCGGAGTAATCCTCGCCGCACAAGCGCAAACGCACTGTTTCCCCGGGCCCAGCCGTGTGTCGGCTGGGCCCTTTTTGGGGCTCGGCACCTGGGGCGGTTGACAAAATGCGGTTTTGCGCATATGCTTGTCATTAATTAATGTATTTGACGGGAGCGGGAAATGGAGACCATCACCTCGAGGAAAAATCCATTCGTGAAGAGGCTGCGGGCACTGGGCTCGGAGAGCGCGCTGCGGCGCGAGACCGGGGAGACGGTGCTGGACGGGCTGAAACTGCTGGAGGAGGCGGTCGGCTGCGGCGCCGCGGTGACCGGGGTGCTGCTGGGCGAGGGCATGGAACTGCCGCCGAGGCTCTCGGACGGCCTCGCGCCGGGGGCGGAAGTCCTCAGGGCGCCGGGGGAACTGGTTTCCTACGCCTCGCCGGTGATGAACAGCCCGGGGCCGGTGTTCAGCGTGCGCCTGCCCAGGCGGGAGGCGCCGGAGAGGCCGGAGCTGGCCCTGGTGCTGGAGGATGTGCAGGACCCGGGCAACGTGGGGACCGTGATACGCACGGCAAACGCCTTCGGCTTCGACGCCGTGCTGCTCACCGGCAGCTGTGCGGACCCCCGCTCGCCGCGGACTGTGCGCGCCAGCATGGGCGCGGCCTTCCGCCAGTGCGTGCTGGAGCTGACGCCGGAGGAGCTGGGCGAGCGGCTGAAGACCTGGGGGCTGCCGCTCTTCGGGGCGGCCCTGGGCCGGGGGGCCCGGGACATACGCGAGATGCCGCGCGGCAGGGCGGCGGTGGCCATAGGAAACGAGGGGCACGGGCTCTCCGAGAGGCTGAAGGGCATGTGTGACGCACTGGTGATAATACCCATGGCGCCGGGCAGCGAGTCGCTGAACGCGGCCACGGCGGCGGCGGTGAGCATGTGGGAGCTGGCCAGAGAGAGGATGGGGGTGTACATATGTCCGAGATGAGATACTGGCTGTGGCTCTCGTCCCTCACGGGGGTGAGGGCTGGGTCCAAAACCAGGCTGCTGGAGCACTTCGGCTCTGTGAGGGAGCTCTACTTCTCCCGGCAGGAGGAGCTGGAGCGGCTGGACTTCCTGCGCCCGGAGGAGCGCGAGGCGCTGGAGCCGCGCAGGCTGGACGGGGCGCTGCGAATACTGGAGCTCTGCGAGGAGAAGAACATAGGCATACTTACAATGCAGGACGCGGCCTATCCCCGGCGGCTGGCGGCCATATACGACCCTCCGCTGGTGCTCTATGTGCGCGGGAGGCTGCCGTCCATAGACGATTTGGCGGCGGTGGCCGTGGTGGGCACGCGGCGGGCGACCCCCTACGGGCTGAAGATGGCCACGCGCATGGGCTACGAGCTCACGCAGTGCGGCGCGCTGGTGGTCTCCGGGCTGACGAGAGGCGTTGACGCGGCGGCGGCTCAGGGGGCGCTGATGGCCGGAGGTTCCTGCGTGGGCGTCTTCGGCACGGCGATAGACGACGGGCACTGGGGCGGGGCCCTGGCGCGTGATGTGGAGGCCGTGGGCGCACTCGTGAGCGAGTACCCGCCGGGGACGCCGGGCCAGCCGGGGTTCTTCCGCGAGCGCAACAGGATAACCTCCGGGCTCAGCGTGGCCTGCGTGGTGGCCGAGGCCCCTGAGCGCAGCGGAGCGCTGCTCTTCGCGGACGAGGCGCTCTCGCAGGGGCGGGAGGTGTTTGCCATACCGGCCAACGCCGACGCGGAGGCGGCCGCCGGCTCGAATGCCCTGCTCAAGGAGGGCGCCAGCCCGGCCACGGACGCCAGAGACGTGCTGTGCGACTTCTTCCCCCAATTCCCCGGGCTGCGCGACCCCGGCGCGGAGAAGAGGGGCATTCCGCCGGAGAGGGCCATGCCGGAGAGCGGGGCGCGTCCCGCGGCGGAGGAGCCGGAGATGGAGAGCGGGGCGGACTTCGTCAAAGTGCGCGAGCCGAGGAGCAAAAAAGTCATTGACAAGCCGGCACAGCCGGAATATATTGACTTGATGGGGCAGCTGGAGGGCCTGAGCGAGAGGCAGCTGAAAATCGTCGGCTGTATCCGCCCGCCGGCGACGCATATCGACGATATAATAGAGAAAACAGGCCTGGCGGCGGCGGAGGTGCTCTCCGAGCTCACGCTGCTGCAGATAGAGGGTTACGTGAGGCAGGAGCCGGGAAAGAGGTTTTCTCTGAATATTACCCAGAAGTGAGGACGTTTTAATGGCAAAGGCAAAGACGGCGCTGGTCATAGTCGAATCCCCGGCCAAGGCCAGGACCATCGAGAGATATCTGGGCAAGGACTACAAGGTGGTGGCCTCCATGGGGCACCTGCGCGACCTGCCCAAGAGCACGATGGGCGTGGACATCGAGCACGGCTTCAGGCCAGAGTACACGCCCGTGAAGGACAAGACGGAGCTCATAGAGCAGCTCAGGTCGCTCGCCGAAAAGGCGGACATGGTATATCTGGCCACCGACCCGGACCGCGAGGGGGAGGCCATAGCCTGGCATCTGAAGGAGCTGCTGGAACTGCCCGACGACAAGGCCTGCCGCGTCACCTTCAACGAGATAACTAAAAAGGTGGTCACCGAGAGCATACAGCACCCGCGGGACATAGACCAGGACCTGGTGGACGCCCAGCAGGCGCGGCGCATACTCGACAGAATCGTGGGCTATGAGCTCTCGCCGCTGCTGTGGAAGAAGATAAGGCGCGGCCTTTCCGCCGGCAGGGTGCAGTCCGTGGCCACGCGCATGGTGGTGGACCGCGAGCAGGAGATAAGGGCCTTCGTGCCGGAGGAGTACTGGCTGCTGGACGCGCTGCTGGAGCGCGAGAGCGGCGGTGAATTCACCGCCAGGTATTTCGGCGGCAGCGAGGGTAAGGCCGAGATAAAGAGCGAGGCCGAGGCCGACGCCGTGATAGCCGCCGTTGACGGCAGGCCCTTTACCATACAGACGGTGAAGCGCGGCAAGAAGCAGCGCAGCCCCTCGCCGCCGTTCATCACCTCCACGCTGCAGCAGGAGGCCAGCAGGCGGCTGGGGATGACCCCCAGGCGAACCATGAGCATAGCGCAGCAGCTCTACGAGGGCGTGGACGTCAGCGGCCACGGCACCATAGGGCTTATAACCTACATGAGGACAGACTCGCTGCGCCTCTCCGACGAGGCGGTGAGCGCGGCCAGGAGCTATATCACGGCCCACTACGGGCCGGCCTACTGCCCGGCGGAGCCGCGCAGATACAAGACCAAGGCCGGGGCCCAGGACGCGCACGAGGCCATACGCCCCACCTACGCCGACCTGGCGCCGGAGCAGGTGCGCAAGGACCTGACCAAGGAGCAGTACATGCTCTACCGCCTGGTCTGGGGGCGCTTCATGGCCTGCCAGATGGCCAACGCCGTATACGACAACGTGGCCATTGACGCCGTGTGCGAGGGGCATGTGTTCAAGGCCAGCTTCTCGGAGCTGGTGTTCCCCGGCTGCACGGCAGTGTACGAGGACAGCAGGGAGGACGAGGCCGCGCCGGCGCGCAAGCCGCTGCCCAATCTGCAGGAGGGCGAGCAGCTCACGCTGCGCAAGCTCGACAAGGAGCAGAAATTCACCCAGCCGCCGGCCCGGTACACCGAGGCCACGCTGATACGCGCCATGGAGGAGAAGGGCATAGGCCGCCCGAGCACCTACGCGCCGACTATAACGACCATACTCAGCCACGAATACGTGGTGAAGGAGGGGCGTTACCTGCGCCCCACCTCCCTGGGAGAGGTGGTCACGGGGATGATGGAGGAGAGGTTCCCAGACATAGTGGACCTCAAGTTCACCGCGCGCATGGAGGACGGCCTGGACGACATAGAGAAGGGCCAGAGGAGCTGGCAGGACTACCTCTCCGGATTCTACGGCGGCTTTGAGAGCGAGATGAAGGCCGCGGAGAAAGCCATGGAGGGCGTCAGAATCAAGGTGCCGGACGAGGTGTCCGAGGAGGTGTGCCCGGTGTGCGGGCGCAACCTGGTGGTCAAGTCGGGGCGCTTTGGGCGCTTCCTGGCCTGCCCGGGCTTCCCCGAGTGCAGCTTCACCATGCCCATCGTGGTGGAGATGCCGGGCAAGTGCCCCAAGTGCGGCAGCAGGATACTCAAACGGACCTCCAAGAGGGGCTTCACCTACTACGCCTGCGAGAGGGGCGCCGAGTGCGGCTTCATGACCTGGGACGTGCCCACGAAGGATGTCTGCCCGGAGTGCGGCAAGACGCTGTTCAAGCCCTCCGGGCGCGGGAGGATGAAGGCCTTCTGCATAAACGAGAGCTGCCCCAATTTCGTGCCGGAGGACAAGCGCGGCTACCGCCGCAAGAGCGCCGCCAAGGCCGGGGAGGAGTCCGCAGACGGGAGCAGGGCCGCGGACGGGGATAAGGAGGCGGCCGCGGCCGGCGAGGGGGAGAAGAAAACCGCGGGGCGGAAGTCCGCCGCCGGGAAGTCCGCTTCGACGGCCAAAAAGACCTCTGCCGCGGCCAAGAAGCCGGCCGCGCCCCGGAAGAGCGCGGCAAAGCCGGCGGGGGAGAAGAAGTCCTCCGCCAGAAAGACCGCGGCACCCAAGGCCGCGGCGGAGGAGACCAAAGCGTGAGCGCCGTGACCGTGGTGGGCGCCGGCCTGGCCGGCAGCGAGTGCGCCTGGCAGCTGGCCAGGCGCGGCATAGACGTCAAGCTGGTGGAGATGAAGCCGGGAAAGTTCACCCCGGCGCATGTCTCGCCGCTCTTCGGCGAGCTGGTGTGCTCCAACTCGCTGCGCGGAGATGACCTGACGAACGCGGTGGGGCTGCTCAAGGAGGAGATGCGCCGCCTGGGCTCGCTGATAATGGATTCGGCGGAGGCCAACAGGGTGGCGGCCGGCGGGGCGCTGGCCGTGGACAGAGAGGGCTTCGCCCGCTGCATCACCGAGAGGCTGCGCTCCAACGCGCACATAGAGGTCGTCGAGGAGGAGGCCACGGACTTCCCGCCGGGGGACGAGGTGGTGATAGCCTCCGGGCCGCTGACGAGCGACGCCCTGGCTGAGAAAATCGCCGCGCTCTGCGGGGAACCGGGGCTGCACTTCTACGACGCGGTGGCCCCCATCGTCACCCTGGAGAGCGTGGACATGTCCAGCGCGTATTTCGCCTCCAGATATGGCAAGGGCACGGCTGATTATGTAAACTGCCCCATGGGCAGGGAGGAGTACGAGGACTTTGTCCGCGAGCTGCGGGGCGCCCGGGAGGCCCCCACACACGGCTTCGACGACGGGGCGGTGTTCGAGGGCTGCATGCCCGTGGAGGTGATGGCCAGGCGCGGGGTGGACACGCTCAGGTATGGGCCGATGAAGCCCGTGGGGCTGGTGAACCCCAACACGGGCAGCGAGGACTACGCCGTGGTGCAGCTCCGGCGCGACAACGCCGAGGGCACGCTCTACAACCTGGTGGGCTTCCAGACGCACCTCACCTTTGGGGAGCAGCGGAGGGTGTTCTCCATGATACCCGCGCTGAGGGAGGCGGAGTTCGTGCGCTACGGGGTGATGCACCGCAACACGTATCTGGACTCCCCCAGGCTGCTGGACAGGTACTACAGGCTGAGGAGCGAGCCGAGACTGAGCTTTGCCGGGCAGATGACGGGCGTGGAGGGCTATGTGGAGTCGGCCGCCTCCGGGATGCTCGTGGGCATAGAGACGGCGGCGAGGGTCCTGGGGCTGCCCAGCGTGGATTTCCCCCAGGAGACGGCCATCGGCGCGCTGGCGCTGTATGTCTCGGGCGGGAGCGTGGGCTCATTCCAGCCGATGAACATAAACTTCGGGATAATCAGCCCGCTGGGCTATCGCGTGAAGGGCAAGCGGAACAAAAACGCGGAGATATCCAGGCGGTCGCTGGAGATAATAGACGGGCTGCTGGAGAGGGAGGTAATGAGGCTTTGAGGATCATCATTGACGCCATGGGCGGAGACAACGCGCCGAGGGCGCCGGTCCTGGGCGCGCTGAAGGCGGCGCAGGAGCTGGGCGTGGACATCACGCTCGTCGGCAGGCGGGAGGAGATAGGCAAGCACCTGTCCGGAACACCCGCCGGGGGCGTGGAGATAGTCGACGCGCGCGAGGTGGTGACCATGGAGGATGACCCCAGCACGGCCACCAGGCGGAAAAAGGACTCGTCCATGGCCGTGGCGCTGACCATGCTGAAAAACGGAGAGGGGGACGCCGTTGTCTCCGCCGGCAGCACGGGCGCGCTGCTCACCGGGGCCACGCTGACGGTAAAGCGGGTGCGCGGAATAAGGCGCGCGGCGCTGGCGCCGGTGCTGCCCGCGGGGGAGCACGGCGTGGTGCTGATAGACTGCGGGGCGAATGTGGAGTGCACGCCGGAATACCTGCTGCAGTTCGCCTTCATGGGGAGCTTTTACGCCCAGCATATCCTGGGCTGCGGGAACCCGCGGGTGGGGCTGCTGAGCAACGGCACCGAGCCCACAAAGGGAGGAGAGCTGCAAAAGCACGCCTTCAGGCTGCTGCAGGAGGCCGCGGACGCCGGGAGGCTCAACTTCATCGGGAACATAGAGGGCAACGACGTGATGGCCGGACGGGCCGACGTGGCGGTGACGGACGGCTTCACCGGCAACGTGTTCCTGAAAGCCAGCGAGGGCATGATAAAGTTCGCCATGGGCAAGCTGAAGGACGTGTTCTACCAGAGCACCAAGAACAAACTGGCCGCCCTGGCGCTCAAGGGCGACTTCAAGGCCATGAAGGACGGCCTGGACGTGAACAAGATAGGCGGCACGGCCCTGCTGGGCATCTCGAAGCCGGTAATCAAGGCCCACGGCTCGTCCAACGAGGAGGCCATATTCAGCGCCATACGCCAGGCGGTGGCTTTCGCGAGGGCCGGGGTAATCGGCGAGATAGCTGAAAATGCGGAATATATGCGTCTTCCCGCGGAGGGCGGCGTAAAAACGGAGGAATAAAAATGATTTACGAGAAAATAATCGGCATGGTGGCGGAGCAGTTCGGCGTGGACAAGGAGGAGCTCTCCCGCGAGACCTCTTTCGCCGACGACCTGAGCGCGGATTCCCTGGACGTGGTCGAGCTGAGCATGACCATCGAGGAGGAGTTCAACATCGGCGAAATCGCCGAGGAGGACCTGAAGAAAATCTCCACCGTGGGAGACCTGGTGGACTACGTAGAAGGGGCCTCGGCCTGATGGAGGCCATAGAGAGAAAACTCAATTACACCTTCCGCGACAAGCTGCTGCTGGCGAATGCGCTCACCCACAGCTCCTACGCCAACGAAAACCGCGGCCACAGCTGCGAGAGCAACGAGAGGCTGGAGTTTCTGGGCGACTCGGTGCTGGGGTTCGTGGTGGCCGACGCGCTGTACAGGCGCGAGAGCGAGCTGCCGGAGGGGCGCATGACCCGTGTGAGGGCCCAACTGGTGTGCGAGGACAGCCTGAGAAGGGTGGCCACTGAGCTGGGCCTGGGCAGCTACATACGCCTCGGCCGCGGCGAGGAGCACACCGGCGGTCGCAACAGGGCGTCCATACTGGCCGACGCGGTGGAGGCGCTGATAGCCGCCATGTTCCTGGACGGGGGGCTGGAGGTGGCCAGGGCCTTTATAGAGCGGAACATCCTCTCGGCGCTGGACAAGGGCGACTGGCTGGCGTTCGGCGACGGCAAGACGGAACTTCAGGAGCTGGTGCAGCGTAAGAGCGGACAGACGCTGAGCTATGAGCTGGTCTCCGAGTCGGGGCCGGACCACAACAAGACCTTCCGCATGCGCGTGCTGCTCAACGGCGAGCCCATAGGTTCCGGGGAGGGCCGCACCAAGAAGGAGGCGGAGCAGTCCGCCGCCAGGGCGGCGCTGAAGGAACTGCTCAAATGAGCGCCAGGGAGTGTGTCATACCCGTATTCGTGCCGCATCTGGGCTGTCCCAATGACTGCGTCTTCTGCAACCAGCGGCGCATATCGGGCTCACTCAGCCCGGCGACGGCGCGGGACGTGCAGGCGGCCATAGAAAAAGCCGCCGCCGTGGCCCCCCCGCAGGGGGGCGGGCGGCAGCTGGCCTTCTACGGAGGGTCATTCACCGCCATACCGGCCGCCCAGCAGGAGGAGCTGCTGGGCGCGGCGCAGCCTTACCGGGAGGCGGGGGCCATTGACTCGCTCAGGCTCTCGACCAGGCCGGACGCCATAGACGGCGAGGTGCTCGCCAGGCTGAGGCGTTATGGGGTGGAGACGGTGGAGCTGGGGGCGCAGTCCATGTCGGACCGGGTGCTGGAGCTCTCGGGGCGCGGGCACACGGCCCGGGATGTGGCGGAGGCGTCCGGGATGGTGAAGGCGGCGGGCTTCAAGCTCATACTGCAGATGATGACCGGGCTGCCGGGCTCTGATGAGGAGAGCGACGTGGAGACGGCGAGGAGGATAGCCGCCCTGCGGCCGGACGGCGTGCGCGTCTACCCCACGGTGATAGTGCGGGACACGGCGCTCTACGACCTCTGGCGGGCCGGGAAGTACCGGGAACACAGCGTGGAGGACGCTGTGAGGGCCTGTGCGCGCATCCTGCCGGTCTTTGAGGCCGCGGGGATACCGGTGATAAGGCTGGGGCTGAACCCCACTGAGGAGCTCTCAGGCGGCGACGCGGCCGGAGGGGCCTATCACCCGGCGCTGGGGGAGCTGGTGAGGGCCCGCATCATGCGGGGAGAGGCCGAGAGGCTGCTCGCCGGCGCGAAGCCGGGCGGGAGCGCGGCGCTGAGAGTGAACCCGCGCCTCATGTCGCAGGCGGTGGGCCAGCACGGCTGCAACCGCGAGTGGCTGAGGGAGAGATTCGGCCTGCGGGAGCTGAGGTTCATCCCCGATGCCTCGGTGGAGAGAATAGAGCTGTGAAATAAGGCGGCGGGCGGCGCGTGGAGCGCCGCCCGCCGCCTTTCCGAGCAGCAGCCTGGCCCCCGCGTAGGTGAGGGCGGCGGACATGGCGGAGGAGATGAGCTTGCCGGCGGTGTGCCGGCGCAGAGAGAGCCCAGCGGAGGCGACCACGGCGGCGGTCTGCATATGTACGGACAGCCCGCCCCAGGAGGCGAGCAGGGAGGCCGCCGACAGGGCGAGGGGGGACGCGGGGAGACCGGAGAGGGCTGAGAGGCCGCTGCCCAGCTCCAGGAAACCGGTGAGCAGCGCGCGGCTGAGGTGCAGCCCGAGGGGGGTGTGCATGGCCAGCTCCCCGGAGAGCAGGGAGAATACGCCGGCGGACTCCATGGCCCCGGTCAGCGCGCTGAAGGCGACAACGTACCCGCAGACGGAGAGCATGCCGGAGACGGAGGAGGCCACGGCCTCCGTCAGCGCCCCGCCGCGCGCCTCGCCGGGCGCGGGGGGCGGGGAGATGTGCTGTGGGGCCCCGCTCCTCAGGAGGGCGCCGGTGAGCAAGGCCGCCAGGGCGTGGGAGGCGTAGAGCAGGAGGCCGATGGAGGCGCTGCCGAAGACCCCGACGCCGGCGGCGCCCACCAGAAAGGCGGGGCCGGAGTTGTTGCAGAAGGCGAGAAGGCGCTCGCCCTCCTCGCGGGATATGTCGCCGGAGCGCACCAGGGCGGCCGCGGTGGCGGCGCCTATGGGGTAGCCTCCGGCCAGGCCCACCACCAGAGCGGCCGCCCCGGCGCCGGGCACGCCGAAGAGGCGGGGCATCACCGGCGAGGCGGCGCGGGCGAGGGCGTACACGGCCCCGGTATGGCGCAGCAGGGCGGACATGATGAAGAAGGGGAACAGCGAGGGGATAAGCACCCGGGCGCAGGTGTCCAGGCCGCGGCGGGCCCCCTCCATGGCCCCGCCGGACCAGAGCACGAGGGCCGCCAGGCCCAATACGGAAAGCAACGCGGCGGCGCTTCGCCTGAGATACACGGACATCCCTCCCCGTAGATGGTATTCGCGGGGAGAACATTATATCCGTGCCGGCGGCATAAAATCCTGCATGGGGGTGAGGCTGTGGAGGGCAGACCGTTCAGGGAGGACATAGCCGACAGGCTGGAGCTGCCGGCGGACGCGGCGGGGCTGATAAAGCTGACGGTGATGGGCCGCAGCCGCGCGCTGGTGGAGGATCACCGGGGAATCAGCCTCTACTCCCGGGAGTGCATAGAGGTGAAGGGCCGCGGCGGGCTGCTGCGCATACGGGGCGAGGGGCTGGAGCTGGCGGCCATGGACCGGGAGGCGCTGCTCGTGAGGGGGCGCATCCTCTGTGTGGAGCTGGACTGATGTACGGGATATTTGATTTTTTCCGCGGCGGGGTCCGCGTGGAGGCGGCGGGCAGCTCGCCGGAGGAGTTTCTGAATGCCCTGGCGGAGAGGGGCATAGCCTTCTCGCGCCCGGAGCCGGTGGACGGCTGCACGCTGCGCCTGACTCTGGGCGCAGCGGAGCTGAGGGCGGCGGAGAGGGCGGCGCTGAGGTGCCAGTGCGAGCTCAGGGTGCTCAGGCGCACCGGCGCCCCGGCCTTCACCAGGCGCGTGAGGCGCAGGGTGGCGCTGGCGGCGGGGCTGGGGCTGTGCTTTGCCCTGCTGGGCGCTTCCAGCCTGTTCGTGTGGGAGATTGACGTGGAGGGCAATGAGCGCGTCTCCACGGGGGAGATATTGCGGGCGCTGGCGTACTCGGGGGTGGACTATGGCTCGTTCTGGCCGGCCTGGCGGGCGGATGAGATAAAAAACGAGCTCATCCTGGCCCTGCCGGAGCTGAGCTGGGTGGGCGTGACCGTGGACAGCTCGCGGGCCCGCGTGGAGGTGCGCGAGAGGGTGCCGGCGCCGGAGCTGGTGGACAACGACGAGCCGTATTCGGTGGTGGCCTCGTCCACGGGCATAGTGACCAGGGTGGACGCCTACATGGGCACGCCGCTGGTGAAGGCGGGGGACGCCGTGTTCGAGGGCGAGGAGCTGGTGTCCTCGCTCATGAGCACGCCGGGGGGCGAGCACAGGCAGGTGCACGCCCAGGCCGATGTGACGGCCCGCACCTGGTACGAGCTGAGCGCCGCCGCCCCGCTTACGGAGACCGTGAGGGGCGGCGAGAGCTCCTCCCACAGCCGCTGGGCGCTGGTATTGGGGAAAACACGCTTGAATTTTTACAGAGACAGTGGCAAAATGGGTATCGGCTGTGATAAAATAGTCACCGAATATCCGCTCGCGCTGGAGGGAGTTTTCACACTGCCGCTGAAGCTGGTGCGGGAGAGGTATGTGGAGTACGAGGCCGTGGAGCGGAGCGCAGACCGCGACGCGCTGCGGGAGCGGCTCGAGAGCGAGCTGCTGGAGGAGCTGGGGCGCAGGCTCGGCGGGAGGGGAGAGGTGCTCAACTCCACCTTCAGCGCCGCCGAGAGCGGCGGACTGCTGACGGTCACGCTGAGGGCCGAGTGCGAACAGAACATAGCGGCGGAGGTGCCGCTCACACAATGACTGCGGAGAAGGGGAACGGATGATAGAACGCACGCTGCCGATAGACAGAATGGAGAACGTTATCAGTGTTTTCGGCTCGTTTGACCAGAACCTGAGAATCATAGAGAGCGAGCTGGGGGTGCGCGTGACGGACCGCGACGACCAGCTGCGCATCTCCGGAGAGGCGGAGGACGTGATGGCCGCCGAGAAGGCCATAAACGGCCTGCTGCAGCTGGCCAGCCGCGGCGAGGCCATAGACGCGCAGAACGTGAGGTATATACTCAAGCTGGTGGGCGAGGGGCGCGAGGCGAAAATCTCCGAGCTCTCCGGCGACGTGGTGTGCATCACCGCCAAGGGCAAGCCGATAAAGGCCAAGACCCTGGGCCAGAAGGCCTATGTGGACGCCATGGGGGCCAACACCATCACCCTGGGCATAGGCCCGGCCGGCACGGGCAAGACCTACCTGGCCGTGGCCATGGCCGTGGCGGCCTTCCGCTCGGAGAAGGTGAACCGCATAATCCTCACCCGCCCGGCCGTGGAGGCCGGAGAGCGGCTGGGCTTCCTGCCCGGCGACCTGCAGAGCAAGGTGGATCCGTACCTGAGGCCGCTCTACGACGCGCTCTTTGAGATGCTGGGCCCGGAGACCTACAACAAGTACCTGGAGCGGGGCAACATCGAGGTGGCCCCCCTGGCCTACATGCGCGGCCGCACGCTGGACGACAGCTTTATAATACTCGACGAGGCGCAGAACACCTCCCGCGAGCAGATGAAGATGTTCCTCACCCGCATAGGCTTCGGCTCGCGGGTGGTGATAACCGGCGACGTGACGCAGATAGACCTGCCCCAGGACAAGGTGAGCGGGCTGAAGGAGGCCATGCGGGTGCTCAAGGGCATAGACGACATCGCCATCTGCCGCCTGACCGGGGCGGACGTGGTGCGCCACGAGCTGGTGCAGAAGATCATCGAAGCCTATGAAAAAGACGAAAAGCGCCGCGCGCCGGCCAGGGAGCTGGCGCCGAAGCAGTTCAGGAGGAAGAGCAAATGAGCGACCGCGAGCAGATAAAGGCTTTTTACGACGGCGCGCCGGAGGCGGAGTGGGCGCGGCTGGAGCAGAACCCCTGGGAATTTGAGATAAACTGCCGTTATATCGACAGGTATGTGCGGCCCGGGCAGAGCGTGCTCGACCTCGGCGGAGGGCCGGGCAGATACTCCATCCATCTCGCCGAAAGGGGCTGCGCCGTGACGCTCGCTGACCTTTCGGACGGGAACGTGGCCCTCGCGCGGAAAAAGGCCGCGGAGGCCGGGGTGGAGCTGACTGCCATGCAGGCGGACGCGCTTGACGGCGGCACGCTGCCAAAAGGGCCGTTCGACCACGTGCTCTGCATGGGGCCGCTCTATCACCTGCTGAAAGAGGAGGAGCGGAAAACGGCGATAGCCAACTGCCTTTCAAGGCTCCGGCCGGGAGGGGTTTTCTTCGCGGCGTTCATCTCCATGTACGGCGATCTGCTCTACCGCCTCGGGCATATGGCCGACTGGCCGGAGGGGATAGCGGAAGTGGACGGCAATGAGGTCAACAGGCGCTATTACGGCTGCCTCGAGCGCGGAGAGGACTACGCCGGCGAGTCGTTCACAAGGGCGTATTTCGCGCAGGCCGGCAGCGCAGAGCGGCACTTTGAGGGCTTCCCGCTGAAAAAGCTGCACCTTGTGGGCAGCGAGGGAGTGCTCGCCTCGAGGGAGGAGTTCAAAAACCTCCCTGCGGAGGCAAGAGCGGACTGGATTGAGCTTTCGCTCAGGCTCTGTGAGATACCGGAGCTGCTGAGCTGGTC
>CALWYL010000022.1 GCA_944385765.1 uncultured Oscillospiraceae bacterium | reverse complement strand
GCCTCGATGAAGGCGACCTCTTCGGCTGTGAGGTTGTATTTGGCGTAGAGTTCGGCGTCGGTCCAGGGCTTCGTGAAGTCTTGGATGGGAACGAAACGATAAACCTTACTCGGCGTTTCTTGAGATATCTTACTTGCCGATACTAACAATCTAAAGAACTTGGTCTTCAAGTAAGTCTCAAAGTTTTTCGCTTCCTCCTTACTGTTAAACGCAGCATAGAGGAATGTCTGTGAACAAACCGACCCCTCTGAACCATACTCAGGCTTGCCAATAACATACGGATCAACGCCAGAACCAGCCGCTTTCGGTATAAAAACTTTTTCCTTGAATATATCCGCTGCGTTTTTCGATATGCTATCAGCGTTTATATATGCTCTTTTGCGTGCTCCATTGTCAAAGTAAAGCATTTCAACGTTGTAGACAACAGTCCGTTTCTCAGACATGTCTATTCTGAATTTATTACTGCCTTTTGGATTGGTAGGTATACCAAAGGGCGTGTCGCCAGATATAAGGCTGTCTACCGTCCCCAAATTGTTTGGAGCACTCATAACCTTGGCCACTATTTCCGCGGTTTGAGGGTTCCTTATGATAATATCAAAATCCCCGAGGTTTCTTGTTGTTTCTTCTCTGCTACCATTTTGAACAAGTGCATATTTGCACTGCCCGTTATACGATTTGTCTATAAGATAATAGCACAAGCCGCCTTTAATCTCGACCGTAGGAAACACTGTCTTTGAATCCGTATACACGGTCATCTTTCTTATGTGCTTGTTGTTAAGCATGTATTGCCTGAACTCGGCAAGCTGGCTCTCCCGTCCGCCGGAAAACCACCGAGCCGGCATAATGAGAGATGTGTACTCCGGCTCCAGCTGCTCTGCGAGCATGGCGAACTCCTGGTATATGGGCGCATCGTTAGTTCCGCCCGATCCACCTGTCAGCTGATACGGCGGGTTGCCTACTATGGCGTCGAATTTCAATCTCTCACCTTCTATCTTCCATACTTCGGGATTGCTGAGCTTGTGTGCGAGGCGCACCTTATCGTTCATCCAGTCGAGCAGCCTGGGAAGGTTTATTGCGTGTACCGTCCACTCATCCTGATAGCCCACGAGTGTGCGGCGGGTTATGCTGCACGCCATCTTTGTACGGCAAAAGACAAAGATATTCTTAGACACTATCTCTCGCCAGATGCGCTGCGTTTCCTCGAGCGGCATCTCATCCTCGGGCTTCGACAGCTTCATGAGATATATGCTGCAAGCCAGATACAGAGGATAAAGGCCGGACTTGGAGTTCATCTCCAGCAGATGCGCGTCAGGGTTGCAGAAAATATTGGCTGTGACATCGCCGTTTTCTACGAGCCGCGGCTCGTCCTCCAACGGATGCCTGGGATCGAAGTCCTCGTCGAAGAAGCAATAGCCGCCAATCGTGTCGCTCATGTGCATATTTACGACGCGCCACGGAGTCAGCACAGTCTCCTTATCGGGGTTGCGGAAATGGGAAATAATCTCCGCTATCCTCATGGCTCTGCGCAGAGGCGGCAGCTCGTCTGCGGCTCTGGCCATGCGCCTGATGCGGAAGCCGGCGCCGGAGACGACGTCGCGGTCGTAGTATTTCAGCAGCTGGAGAAACAGATCCTTGGTGACTCCCTTGGGCATAAATTCGTTCCAGGACTCGGGGTCTATCTGTTTGACGAATTCCTCCATGGGAATGTCCTCGTCGACATCCTTACGCATACCGTAAATCAGCAGGGGAAGCCGTATGGAGACAGCGCGAAGCAGCCTGAGCACCTTCTCGCGTTCCTTCTTGAGTTCCTGCTGCTTTTTGATGGCAGCTTCCTCTTCGGGGGTACGCTCGCGCTTAGGCTTATTCTTAGCCTTCTCGGCAATCTCGTATTGCTCGTTCGTCAGTCCCTGGCTGTTTATGGTGACCTTCTTTGGCAGCGGCTTGGCCTTGGACTGCCCGTGGACTATTCCGGCGAGCTTGTTGAACAGCTTTACATCCTCGCCGTCCATGACGATGCCGACGCCCTCGTTGTAGATGGAGTCGTCGTCAAAGCCGGTGTTTACGGCCTTATCCACGCTTATCTTCTTTATCTGCCGCATGAGGCTCTCGGTCTTGTACGGCAGCATCTGCGTGCCATCAACCGCGATAACGGGGCAGAAGTTGAGGAACTCGCCCAGCGCCTCGCGCTGCTGCTTATCGGACATCTTCCCATGCCGCGTGAGGTCGTGGACTTCAGAGATTACATTCAGCGCGCGATCCGGCGCAAAGTCGAAGGCGTAGGCACACTCCTTCTGCTTGCCGTCAATGCTTCCGGCGGACTGCACGCGGAAAATGGTCTGCATATACCATGCAGCCGACGCATTTTCGCCGCCGGTCAGCAGCATAACGGCAGACCACTCCGGCACAGTTACGCCGGTAGTGAGGCGGCCGCAGGACAAGGTGATAGTGTATTTGTTATTGGCAATGGCGTCCTGAACTTTTTTCAGCGCCTCGTCGTAGGGCTCCTCTTCGTCGCCGGCTCCAGCGACATTGGCAACTTTGAACTGACTAAACACCGGGTGCTTTTTCAGCAGTTTGCTCAGGGCTGCCGCCGCATTTACGCCAGGTACAATCCAGAACGTGTGCCTGAACATATCACGGTATGCGGCATTTGAAAACGGGTAATTGTTCTCGTCGCTGTCCGCGCTTATAAGGTTGAGAAAGGCAATAACGTCATCCTCATGCACGAAGTCACCTACGCGTCTGCCGCATGGAATCGGACGAAAATCCTTCTTCGGGTTCCCTGTCCAAGTGCGGAAGAACTCGCGGAAATTGAAAGCCATATCCTCGGTAACATAGCGATAAGACGCCGGCAGGCTCTTTTGAAGGTCAAAAGTGTAAATGCGCAGCTCTGGCAAATCGGCGTAGGGATTGGGCTCGTCAGGGTGATAGAGCGCGTACTCTCTCTTGCGGCGCTGCTCCATGACGTAGTCCCATGTGTAGGTGTTCTCAACGCTGTAGTTGTTTTCGATGTTATACGGCGTGCCGGATAGTGATAGCACCTTCGGATGCTTGCCATTCTTGGGCGTTTCGAGCAAGCCGCGCACGTTTTTCCCGGGGTCTGTCTGCGTGCCTTCGTGAGCCTCATCGTAAATGATGAGATCCCAGTCAATATCAAAGACAGCTTTATTCTTTTCAAATTTGCCGCCAGCGAGTTCTGAGCCGCGCAAATCCTGCATGGACGCAAAATATGTAAAACTTATTCCCTGAGCCACATACGCTCGAAGCATACGCTCGTTTTCTGCGTCTATTGCAGCGTCGAATTCGTAAGCGTTGCTGCCGGTCTGTTTTGTGACGAAGATGTGCTCACTGTCGCTGCCGAATATTTTATCGTGGTCTTCACGCCAACCCTTGACTACAACAGGGCGGTGCGTGACGACTATGCTCTTCTGGTACCCTCCGCGCTTTATTAAATCATAGGCCGAGACAGTTTTACCGAAGCGCATTTTGCAATTCCATAGCATGTGATCGGAGTTTTGAAAAACGCCCAGGGTCTTCTCAACAGCTTCCCTCTGCTCGGTGCGCAGCGTGATTGTCTCATCTATGTGGGACTTTTCGGATGGCGAGAGATGAGAGCGCCCTTCCTTAAAGGCCTTTATCGCATTCTTTACGGTCTCAAGGTCGGCTGCGAACCACTCCGACTCATTGCCCGTGTCATAGAAGGTCTTGCAGAAAAAACCGGCTCGCTTCACAATTCGGTGTATATCCCTGTCGCTGAACGGCTTGACCATCGGAGACCCGTCGTCGAGTACAATATGCCGTGTAGCGAGCTCTGTGTACAGAAGCTCATAGCGAACCATCGCGGTATGAGTGTACTCTTTAATTCTCTTGTGAGCTGCGGCGTTGAGTGGCTCGCAGTTGGGAGGAAGCTGAGATTCGCCGGAAGACGACGCAAGCGTCGCCTCTCCGATTTTGAGAAGCCCCTTGTGATCTTCGTCTGGTATGGTCATAACGTATATGAGCTTGTACTCGAAGGTGTCTCTATATGCCATCTCACTTGCCCCCTTTCAGCAGAGAAATATAAGTCTGCGTCTTTTTCCCTCGCCAGTCCTTGACCTTGCAGTAAATCCCCGTATGTCTGAATATATCGCCTTTTGCGCAGCCGGGACAGGCAGTGCTTTCGGCCTCGTCGTCGAATAAAGTTACCTGACTGTGCTCAAGAGGCTTGCAGCTGTCCGGCACCACGCCTTTAATCCCGTCCATCTGCCAGATGTTCCACGAGATAGTCTGCGCTATCTTCCTGAGCCATGTCAGCTCAGGCTGACGTTTAAAGCGCGCATAGTAGTATTCGATGTAGGAATACAGTATGTTCTCGCGCGCAAGTAAAAGGTTATCCCCCTGATACTCGAAACCGTAAACACTCTCAACCGCCCGCCAGCTCCATTTGAGCCAGTCATCGTCAGACTCAGCGTTCTCATTTACGACGCGCAGCTTTCTGTCGAGTATTCCCACCCGGTCTGAGAGCGGTATGCGCTGCCCAGTGACCGTATCATATCGGCTCACTATGTACGGCGCTTCGCCGCAGGACACCTCCATACGCTTGGCGTCGATATACTTCTGCCAGCCGCCTTTAGCGCCAGTGAAATTCACAGTCTCATGGTTAGTAACCCACGAAGCCTCCGCCTCAAAATTGAATACACCTGCACGGCCAAACCACTGCTCGTCAACGAGGTTATTCTGCTTGTTGCACATCCACGACGGCGTGAACACTTCCGCCTTGCTCCTTGTGCGCCCGCTCTGCGTATTCTGCGCCTTTGCCGTGCGCGGCTGGATGAGCTTGCTGTGTGCGCCGGTGATTGCCGCCGGAGTTATTTCCTCAAACTCGGCGTAGTCGGCTCCATATTCCTCATAGTCCTTGGTTGCCCAGAGAATATTGCGGCGCGTCGTCCTGTCAAAGAGCAAGATTTCAAGGAGTTCTCTGTCAAGCGTCAGCAGGTAATCCTCCAGAACATCAATGCCCTGAGCCATAGTATTAACTTTGTTAGCATCCAGAGTCTCAGGCATTAAAATGCTCCTTTTCGCGGTCTTGCGGCAGCAGAACTGCAACACTTACTGAATATGCCTATTATAACGCATATCAACGCTTTTCGCAATGAATAAGCGTTTTTTATGGCGGCGGAAACGAATATTTAATTCTTCTTGCCATATTATCGCAAGCAGGGCAAAGAGGCCCCCACTTGCTAAATCGCAAGCAGGGGCTGCGTATATACGCTTTGCCTTTTGCCTTGTTGGGAATAGCTCCCAAACCCACAAACGCAAAAATCTCCCGGTCATACGGCCGGGAGATTTTTGCAGCCGCGCGCCCGAGGGGCGCTTATTTTTTCGCAGCATCAAGGTTACTATCACATGAATTAGCATGGGGAACAGGCAAAACGCAGTGACGCGCCTTTGCCCGGAGCGCAGCGACGCAAACAGCCCAGATGCTCAGGCGTCCGGGCTGTTAATAGCACATACATGGT
Source organism: uncultured Oscillospiraceae bacterium (assembly GCA_944385765.1). GTDB lineage: Bacteria > Bacillota > Clostridia > Oscillospirales > Oscillospiraceae > Scatomorpha. Next base: position 26,725 of record CALWYL010000022.1, on the reverse strand, counting down.
TCCCATGTATAGAAGTGCGCCCTTCGGGTTTCTACGCTTGTCCCTACGTTCTCTGCGCTAATCCAACGGTCTGTGTTGAAACGTTCATATTCTCGTGGTACAATCATCCAAAAAGGCACAAGGAGACAACCGCTTCATGGCAGATCGCAAAGGCCCGAAAGGATTCATAGTCGTCACGCCGACCGGCATCATCGAAATCCCGCAGGATTCTTACCTCTCCTGGCTCACCATGTTTTACCTCATGCCGCGTGTGCTCGTAGAGAAGTGGCCGGAGGCGCTCAAGATCCCGCGCAAGCCCTTCGAGGCGCTGCGTTCGCAGGCATGCCTGGACATCATCAGGCAGGACAAGTTCGCCGAGCTCGTCTGGGACTGCTGGTCGTGGACGGCGTGGCAGTTTTTCCAGGTCAAGGACTCAAAGGGCAACTATGGCGAAATTCCCGGCAGCCGGGCGCAGTACACTGGACACTTCCCGCTTTGGCAGCTCTCATACAGCATACTCCCGTATTTTCGACGCAAGATAGAGCGTGAATACATCTCCTTTCAGATGCTCTATACCGCAGGGCCTGATGAGGAAATGCGGTGGCTTACATACCGCGAGTTCGGCAACCTCGTAGGCAACCTCACGGATTTGGTCGTCGAGGAAGAAAATTGGCAGCCTATGATTGACGCCATCTGGGAGAACCGCACGGTCGAGGACTACGAGAATAAAAACAGCGTCGTCCGTAACGATTTCATGCGCCACTGGAACCACGACCGAAGCGGTAAAGCCATCTCCCTCGATGAGCTGGTCGAAGAAGGCGGCGACATTATGAACGTCACCGACCCGCGCGCAGAATTTGAGCGCACGGTGCTCTCGCAGGGACAGATTGACGCGTTCGCGCAGCGGCTGTCCGAGCAAGACCGCGAGATTCTCAGACTGCGAATGGAGCATCACACCGAACAGCAGATAGCCGACGCTGTGGGCTTTAAGACCGCAAGTGCTGTGCATAAACGTATTGCCAAGATAGCCGCGGCGTACGAGGATTTCGTGACCAGGGAATACCAGCAATTCCTCGACTGAATTTTTTCAAAAAATTTTTATTCTCAGGAACAATTTGACCGTTCTCAATCCATGTATAAGTAGAGGGGTAGAATTGCCCTGAAGACGTGAGCGCTTGCCGCAAGGCAGGCGCTCCTTTTATATATTCCAAATCAGGAGGTAAAAAACTATCGACTACAGCAAAATCAAAAGAACGGTACCGCCCATCGAGGCGGCGCAGCGTTACGGGACGGTGAAGCATGGCTTTACGCGCTGCCCGTTCCACGCGGACAGGACGCCGAGCCTTAAACTCTACGGCGACCACTTCCATTGCTTTGGCTGTGGAGCACACGGGGACGTGATCGACCTCACGGCGGGACTGCTCGGCTGCTCGAAGGCTGAGGCTGCAAGGCGGCTCGAAGCAGACTTCGGCAATGGCTGCTTTGTGCCGCCATTGGGACTTGCAGCGTGCAAACGCGAGCTCGCGCGCTGCCGGACGCTGCTCGCACCGAAGTCGCCGGACGAGGAGATGCGCCCGGACTACGGCGAAGCCTGCCTGCTCGAGGAGTGGACAGGCTATCTGCTCGACACAGGCGCGGACGCCGGGCAGACTCGCGAGGTCGAGCGCAAAACCGCCCGGCTTATGGAGGTCTGCCATGGTTGAGCTCCCCGAATGGTACGACGGCAAGACTGTCAACGAGGTCAAATTCTGCGAGGAATTCCTGCGCGAGCACCCGATGAAGAGCGTCAACGGTACGTTTTTCACCGTCGAAGGCCGCGTCACGGACGAGGACGCTCTGCGGCGTGAGATTTACGAAATGCTCAAGCCGCACTTCTCCACCGGCCTTGGCAAGCGGGTAAATAACCTGCTCGAAGCCCTGCGGTTGGAGGCTTACGCGCCTGACCTGCCTATCCAGCGCGACCGCATACACGTCGCCAACGGCACGCTCTTCCTCGACGGGACGTTCAGCTCTGAGCGCGAGTTCTGCCGCAACCGCCTCCCGGTGGCGTATAAGCCGGACTCACCTGCGCCGGATACGTGGCTGCACTTCCTCGGCGAGCTGCTCTACCCGGAGGACATCCCGACCTTGCAGGAGTTCATGGGCTACTGTCTCCTGCCGACGACGAAGGGGCAGAAGATGCTGATGCTGATTGGACGAGGCGGCGAGGGTAAGAGCCGTATCGGCGTCGTGCTTCGCTCTTTGCTCGGCTCGAACATGGCGACCGGCAGCATCGCCAAGATCGAAGCCAGCCGCTTCGCCCGCGCGGATTTGGAGCACGAGCTGGTCATGCTCGACGACGACATGAAGCTCGAAGCCCTGCCGCAGACCAACCACATCAAGGCCATCGTAACCGCCGAGCTGCCGATGGACTTGGAGCGCAAGGGTCAGCAGAGCTACCAGGGCGACCTCTACGTCCGCTTCCTCGGCTTCGGCAACGGCTCGCTCAAAGCACTCTACGACCGCAGCGAGGGTTTTTTCCGCCGGCAGATAATCCTCACGACGAAGCCCAAAGACATCAACCGCGAGGACGACCCCTTTATCGCCGAAAAGATGTGCGCGGAAGCGGAGGGCATCTTCCTCTGGTGCCTCGATGGGCTGCAAAGGCTTATCGCGAACAACTACCATTTTACCGTCAGCGAGCGAGCCCGCGAGAACATGGCCGAAGCGGTCAGCGAGGGCAACAACGCTGTGGACTTCATGCGCAGCGAGGGCTACATACGCCTCAAAGCCGACGCCGAGGCCAGCAGCCGTGAGATCTACGCCGTGTATAAGCTCTGGTGCGATGACAACGCGCTGCACGCGCTCTCGGCCAGGAGCCTCGCGGCCTTCCTCAACGAAAACCGCCGCGAGTACAACCTCGAACCGACCAACAACCTGTACCTGCCCGGAGGCCGCCGCGTGCGCGGCTACTTCGGCATCGAGGTTTTACAGCGGGTGAGTTGAAAACAGGCGTACGATACGTACGCAACGTACGGATGATTTGAGATCCGCGCGCAAATTGAAGAAACCTAAGAAGCAAATCAGGCGGCGAAATGCCGGAAGAAGGTATAAAACCCGCGCGAGACGCGGAAGCTATTACCAAAGGAGCTGATTTGCACTGCAAATAGATATTATGGAGAACCAGAAAATCGTCGCCGTGTGGCTGACCCGTGCCGAGCGCGGCGATGAAAAGATACGCGAGCGGCTCCGCGCGCTGCGCGCGGAGTACAAGCCGAAGAAGTACACTGTCTGCGAGTACCATTCCGGCGACGGCGACCTGAAAGCAAGCGTCCTCGACCTGCTCGAGTACAACAAGTTGCGCTCCGCCGAGCGCGAGATAGAGCAGGAAAAGGCCGCCCTGGAGCAAAGCGCCCCCGCCAAAGAACACGACCTGCGCCTCCAGCGCAGGCGCAGGTCAAGCGCGATGGAGAGATGAAGAAGCATCCCCGGGGAGCAATGTTCCCCGGGGATTACGCGGCTGCAAGGTGAAAGTTTGTGCTATCCATGATGCAAACTTCGTAAAAATAAAAGTTTGTGCTGAGAGCTATTTCAGGAACGTCCCAGCTGCTGAAAGAAAAGCTATCAACAACTCACTTTCCCCCTTGCCAACCGCCCCACCCCTATGGTACAATAACATCAACAACCAACCCATTGCATTACATCATCATTGCACAAGGAGGTGTTTACATGTCCGACGCCCATACGCTCCGCATTGCCGGGTACTGCCGCATATCAGTTGATGAGGAGCTTGACCGGGACAACACTTCTATTGAGAACCAGAAGGCCATTATCTCGGACTTTGTCGCGCGCAAGTTCGCGGGGGCGGAGCTGGTGTTTTACGAAGACCGCGACCGGTCGGGCTACACCTTTGAGCAGCGCGAGGGGTATCAGGCCATGCGGCGCGAGCTGATGGCGCACCGGCTGGACATACTCGTGGTCAAGGACTTCTCCCGCTTCTCGCGGCGCAACAGCCGCGGGCTGGTGGAGCTCGAGGATCTGCGCGACGCGGGCGTGCGGATAATCTCGATAGGCGACGGCATCGACTTCCCCAATGACGACGACTGGCTGAAAATTCAGTTCCAGTTCCTCCTGAACGAGATGCCCGTCACGGACACGAGCCGCAAGGTGAAGTCCGTCATACGCCGCCGGCAGGAGGATGGCAAGTGGATCTGCGCCGCGCCTTACGGCTACATCGTCAACAAACAGCAGCAGTTCGAGGTCGTGCCCGTCGAGGCCGACGTGATACGCCGCATTTACCGGCTCTACATCGACGGCTGGGGCTACAAGCGCATAGCGAACGCCCTCACCGACGAGGGCGTCCCCACGCCGCGGATGTCGGAGCGCGAGCGCAAGGTGGCCGAGGGCGAGGACTACCGCCGCAGCGTCAAAAACGCGTGGAGCATTGTCACCGTGCAGGGCATACTGGACAACGACTTCTACATCGGCACTCTGCGCCAGGGCAAGTACCGGCGCGCGAAGATAAACGGGCGCGACGTGAAGCGCGACGAGGTCGAGCAGATAGTGATTGAAAATCACCACCAGCCCATCATCGACTACCGCATCTTTGCCACCGTGCGCGCGCTGCGCGAAAAGCGCGCGAAGTACAACTACCGCGGCGTAAAGATAAACGACAACGTCTACTCGGGCTTTCTCGAGTGCGGCGACTGCGGCGCGCCGATGTTCGCGCTGGGCCGGCGCGATTTGAAGCCCGCCTACACCTGCGGCACCTATCACCGGCGCGGCACTGCCGGCTGCACCACGCACCATATCCGCGTGGACAAGCTGGACGAGCTCGTGAAGCTCTACGTCAAAAAGGTGCGCGACAACTCCGCGGAGATGCTCGCCGAGCTGAACGCGGAGATAGCCCGCGAGCCGGAGGACGTGGCGGAGACGGAGCGCAGCGCGGCGAACCTGGAGGACGTGCTGCTCGACGCGCAGGAGGAGCTGAAGGCCACAAAGCGGCAGCGCGTGCGCGACATCATGCGCCATCCGGAGAATGAGGCCGTACTCGAGGAGACCTACGACGAGCTGGAGGCCGACCTCATGCGCCGCATAGAGGGGCTTCAGACGCAGCTCGAGCGCGTCACTGACAAGCGCAACGCCATCATCCGCACCAACCGCGCCGCCAAGACGGCGATGGACGTCTTTGACGACATCCTCGCCAAGCCGCATTTGGAAAAGCAGGATCTGGAGCTCATCATAGAGCGCATCTATGTCTTTGAGGACCACGTCGAGATAAGGCTCAAGGCCGACATAGACACGCTGCTGCGCCGCGGTGAGCTTCCCGATGCGGACAGCGGCGAGGGCAGCGAAGGCGGCGGGGACGGTGGTACGGAGCCGGTGAGCGTAGTGCAGAGCGCAGCGCACCACGCGGACAAGGTGCTCCGCGCCAATGTTATCAGTGACGGCGACCCGCTGGAGATATTCACTGACAAAGACGGCGAGGTCATATTCAAGAAGTATTCCCCCATCGGGGAACTGTCCGATTTCGCCGCGCAGATCTGTGATTCCCTGCACAAATCCACCGACTGCGTCGCCGCCGTCTGCGACCGGGACGCGGTGATCGCCGTCGCCGGCGGGGGCAAGCGGGAGCTCTTTGAAAAGCGCATAAGCCCCGAGCTGGAGCAGATAATGGAGTCCCGCCGCATCTACCGCCAGGAGACCGGCGGCAGCTCCGTGCCCATAACCGAAAGCGAGTCCGGCTACTGCGTCTCCATCGCCGCCCCCGTGGTCTCGGAGGGCGACGTCATGGGCTGCGTGATTATCGCCACGGCAAAGAACTCCCCGCCGGCGGGCGAGGTGGAGCACAAGCTGGCCCAGACCGTGGCCGCCTTTCTGGGCAAACAGATGGAGTCCTGAGCGCCTGTCGGCCGCCGCGCCCGCGGGGCGCACATAGGGGCAGCACCGCCCGCACAGTGCCAGCCGAACAAAACATCCCGGCCGGAGAAATCCGGCCGGGATGAATTTTTATGCGTTATTCCGCCCTCAGAGCTTGTGCCAGAGCAGGCGGTTGTCACAAAACAGCGCCTCGCAGCGCCCCGCGTCCAGGTGCCAGGCCAGGATGGAGCGGAGTGTGCTGCCCACCAGCACATACTGCTGGAAGTCCAGCGTCAGGCCGTATTGGTCGAAGGAGCGCTTGAGTATGTCCTCAAAGCAGCTCGGCTCCCCGCAGAGGCCCAGCACGAACTCGCCGAGTGCCAGCACGTGGTCCCGGTTGATGTCCGCCAGCGGCCCTATGTCCCCCGTGGCGGGCGCGTGGGCCGGCACGAACAGCTCCGCATCCAGGGCCTTTACCCGCTCGAGCGTGTCCAGGTAGGCCGCCACGTCGTAGATGAAGGGAAAGCCGTACTTGCCCAGCGTGGCCTCGCTGGAGAGGCAGTCGGCTATAAAAGCGGTCCCATCCGGGGTTTTTATGCCTATCATATCGAAAAAGTGCCCCGGCAGAGGTATTATCTCCAGTTCCGCGGGGAATCCCTCCGCCGTCACGTCCTCCGCCCCGGAGGGCTGGGCCATGAGAAACTTGTGCCTGAGAGCCTTTGGGGGGCAGCCGCCGAAGAGGAAGGAGGGCTCCAGCAGGGGATTGCGCGTGAACTCCGCCTCCGTACCCGCCGCGAACACCCGGCAGCCCGTCTGGCGCTGCAGGTACTGGTTGCCGCCGATGTGGTCCGCGTTCGAGTGGGTGTTGACTATGCCCAGCAGCTTCCACGAATTGCGCTCGAGGATTTGCCTCACCTTGCGCCCGGCATCCTTGTCGTTCCCGCTGTCTATCAGGTATACCCCGCCCTCCCCGGCGAGGTATACGCCTATCTTCGCGGGGCACTCGATATAATAGCTGCGCTCGCCGGCGCGTATCAGCTCGTACATGTGCGCACCTCCTGTCAGTTTTACCCCACTTTACCGCATTTGCCAAACGAAATCAAGGCATTTCGGCAATTGCAAAGCTGAGGGCTTGAGCTTATAATTGAATGGTACGACTGTAACATCTGAAAGGAGTTTGCCATGAGGGCAATCGTCATAGGGGCGGGCGCCTCCGGCATGACAGCGGCGCTCACGGCCGCCAGGCTGGGGCACAGCGTCACGCTCATAGAGCGCCAGGCGCGCGTGGGGCGCAAGCTGATGGCCACGGGCAACGGGCGCTGCAATCTCACAAATACCGGGGCCTCCCCGGAGCACTACCACGGCGCGGACGTGTGCTTCATGCGCACGGCCATGGAGAAGCTGCCGCCGGAGGAGGCCCTGGAGTTCTTCCGCCAGATTGGGCTGCTCACCGTGACAGAGAGCGGCGGCCGGGTCTATCCCCTCTCCAACTCCGCCAACAGCGTGGTGGACGTGCTGCGCTACGCGCTGGAGGCGGCGGGGGTGGAGCTGCACTCCGGCGACCGGGCGGTGGAGATACGCGGCTCAGCCGGGGACTTCCGGGTGGTCACCGAGGGTGGGGCGCGCCTTGGCGCGGAGGCCGTGGTGGTGGCCTGCGGCGGTCTGGCCGGGGAGAAGCTCGGCGGCGGCAGGGACGGCTACGAGCTGCTCAAGTCCCTGGGCCACAGCCGCACCGCCCTGCGCCCGGCCCTGGTGCAGATAGCCACCGCGCCCGAGTATCCCCGCGCGCTCAAGGGCATAAAGGCCGACTGCGCGCTCACCCTGCGCTCCGGCGGGAGCGTGATAGCCCGCTCCGCGGGGGAGCTGCTGTTCACGGAGACCGGCGTCTCCGGCCCGGCGGCCTTCGACCTCTCGCGCGCCGTCTCCACGGCCGGGGACGCGCCGCTGGAGATGCAGATAGACCTGCTGCGGGGCTACAGCCTCTCGCAGGTTCTCCTCCACGTCTCCGCGCGCCGGGAGAGCGCGCCCCAGCTGCCCTGCGCGGAGCTGTTCACCGGCGCGCTGCACAACCGGCTGGGCCGCATGGTGGTGAAATACGCCGGCCTGGACGCCGCCAAACCCGTCTCCGCGCTCACGGAAGCCGAGCTCTCCCGGGCGGCGGCCGCCGCCAAATGCCTGGTGCTGCCCGTCCGGGGCACCGAGGGCTTCGCCGGCGCGCAGGTCACCGCCGGGGGTATACGCACCTGCGAGTTCGACCCGCAGACGCTGGAGAGCCGTCTGGTGCCCGGTGTGTTCGCCTGCGGCGAGGTGCTGGACATAGACGGCGACTGCGGCGGCTACAACCTGCAGTGGGCCTGGGCCAGCGGCGCGCTGGCCGGGAGGCTGGGCGCATGAGGGCCGTCAGCGGGCTCAAGCTCCTCCCCGGCGAGAGCGAGGACCGGCTCTACGCCCTCTCCGCCGAGGCGCTGGGCGTGCCCCTGCGGCTGATAGAGGAGCTCACCATAACGAGAAAGAGCCTGGACGCCCGGCGCAAGGGCTCCATCCACTGGGTCTACTCCGCCGCCGTGCGCCTGCGCGGCGAGGCGGCGGAGCCGCAGGAAACATATGATATACCGGCACTGGAGTCGGACGAGCGGCCGGTGATAGCCGGCTTCGGCCCGGCGGGCATGTTCGCCGCGCTCTATCTGGCCCGCGCGGGCGCGCGGCCCATAGTGCTCGAGCGCGGGGCCGACGCGGAGACGCGCCGGGCCAAGGTGGAGCGCTTCCGCGCCGGCGGGGAGCTCGATCCCCAGTGCAACGTGCAGTTCGGCGAGGGCGGCGCCGGCACCTTCTCCGACGGCAAGCTGAACACCGGCACCCACGACGGCCGCATAGCCTTCGTGCTGCGCGAGTTCGCCGCGCACGGCGCGCCGCGCTCCGTGGTGTACGACGCCAAGCCCCACGTGGGCACGGACGTGCTCGTCTCCGTGGTCACCTCGCTGAGGCGGGAGATAATCTCCCTGGGCGGCGAGGTGCGCTTCATGAGCCGGCTCGATGGCCTGGAGCTGAGCGGCGGCGCCCTCGCCGGCGCCTATGTCAGCTCCGCCGGGGGCGAGTATCTCCTGCCCTGCCGCCACCTGCTGCTGGCCACGGGCCACAGCGCGCGCGACACCTTTGAGATGCTGCTGCGCTGCGGAGTGCCCATGGAGCCCAAGCCCTTTTCCCTGGGAGCGCGCATAGAGCACCCCCAGTCCGCCATAGACCTCGCGCAGTACGGCGCGCCGCGCGGCGCCCTGCTGCCGGCGGCAGACTATTCGCTGAGCGTCCGCCTCCCCGGCGGCGGCACGGCCTACACCTTCTGCATGTGCCCCGGCGGCGAGGTCATCGCCGCCGCCAGCGAGAGCGGCGGCGTGGTGACCAACGGCATGAGCTACTCCCGCCGGGACGGCAAAAACGCCAACTCCGCCCTGCTCGTGCCGGTGCGCCCGCAGGATTTCCCCCACGCGGGGCCCCTGGGCGGCATGCTCTGGCAGCGGGAGATAGAGCGCCGCGCCTTCGAGTACGCCGGCGGCGGCTACTTCGCCCCCGCCCAGCTGGTGGGGGACTTCCTGGCCGGCCGCGCGAGCTCCGGCGCCGCCGGGGTGGAGCCCAGCTATGCCCCCGGCGTGTTCTGGGGCGACCTGCGCCGGGTGCTGCCCGCCCGGGTTTGCTCCGGCATGGCGGAGGCCCTGCCCCTGCTGGGCCGCAGGCTGCGCGGCTTCGACGCGCCGGCGGCCGTGCTCACCGGTCCGGAGACGCGCTCGTCCAGCCCTGTGCGCATCCCCCGCGGGGCGGACCGCTGCTCCGCCCTCCGGGGCCTCTACCCCTGCGGGGAGGGCGCCGGCTGGGCCGGCGGCATCACCAGCGCCGCGGTGGACGGCCTGCGCGTGGCCGAGGCCGTGGCGGCCGACATGTCCGCCGTCGGGAGGTGAGCGGATGGCCTCTCTCAGGACAGACGCCGGGGATTTCCGCCCGATACCGGGCGCGGCCGGCATGGCGGAGGCTTTCCGCCGCCCCTGTTCTCCCCAAGCGGAGCCGGACGGCGAGTTTGAGCGCCGCGGCCGGGCCGCCCCCCGCCGCCAGCGGCGCCGCAGGAGGTATGGGACATGAAAAAGCGCCTCTGGATTCTCGCCGGGCCCATGGGCAGCGGCAAATCCGCCCTGGGGCGGGAGCTGCGCGACGCGCTGCCGCGCAGCGTGTACCTGGACGGCGACTGGTGCTGGGACGCCAGCCCCTTCGTGGTGACGGAGGAGACCCGGCGCATGGTGCTGGGCAACATAAGGCACCTGCTCCGCTCCTTCCTCCTCTGCTCTGAGTACGAGAACGTGGTCTTTGCCTGGGTCATGCCCGCGCGCGCCGTGCTGGACGCCGTGCTGGATGGGCTGCCGGACTGCGAGGTGAGGGCCTTCTCCCTCACCTGCTCCGCCGGGGAGCTCTGCCGGCGGCTGGACGGCGACGTCCTCGCCGGGCTGAGGGAGGCGGGCGTCTCCCTGCGCGCGCTCTCCTATCTGCCGCTCTACCCCCTGCCGGGCACGGTGGAGCTGGACACCACGGGCCTCTCCCCGCGGGAGGCGGCGCGGAAGATAATGGAACTGGAGGACTTCTGAGATGTCAGGCGTGTACGACGAGGTGGGCTTCTTCGACAGCTACGCGGAGATGGACCGCAGCCGCCGCGGGCTGGCCGCGGCCGGCGAGTGGCCCCAGTTCCGGGCCATGTTCCCGCCCCTGGAGGGAAAGCGCGTGCTGGATTTGGGCTGCGGCTACGGCTGGCACTGCGCCTACGCCGCCGGGCAGGGCGCGCAGAGCGTCCTGGGCCTGGACCCCAGCGGGAGGATGCTCGCGGAGGCCGCCCGGCGCAACGCCGGGGAGCGCATCACCTATGCCCTCGGCTCCGCCGAGGACTTCGACTGCCCGCCGGGCAGCTTCGACGTGGTGATTTCAAACCTCGCTCTGCACTACGTGGCCGAGCTGGAGCCGGTGTTCCGCCGGGTGTACGCCGCGCTGAGCGGCGGCGGCGTGTTCCTCATCAATATTGAGCACCCCACCTTCACCGCCGGCGTGGACGAGGACTGGGTCTACTCCGCGCAGGGCGAGCCCCTCTACTGGCCGGTGGACAGGTATTTTTACCCCGGCGGGCGCGTGACGCGCTTCCTGGGCCACGAGATAGTCAAGCAGCACCACACCCTCGCGCAGATACTTGGCGGGCTGCTCTCCGCCGGCTTCCGGCTGGAGGCGGTGGACGAGGCCAGGCCCTCCGGGGACATGCTGTCCCTGCCCGGCATGAGGGACGAGCTGCGCCGGCCCATGATGCTGCTCATAAGGGCGTCAAAAAACGGAGAAACGGAGGAAAGCTGATGAAAATAGCCATCATAACCGGGGCCTCTTCCGGCATGGGCCTCGAATTCGCCAGGGCCATCGACCGCGAGGAACAGCTCGACGAGCTCTGGCTGATTGCCCGCCGGGAGGACCGGCTGCGCGAGCTGGCCGCCACGCTGAAAAACAAGTGCCGCATACTCACGCTGGACCTCTCCCGGAGCGGGAGCTTCCAGGAGTACGCCCGCGCGCTGGAGGAGGCGAAGCCCACGGTCACCACGCTCTGCAATGTGGCCGGCTTCGGGCGCTTCGCCCTCTTTGAGGAGACGCCGCTGGACGTGAACCTGGGGATGATAGACGTGAACGCCCGGGCGCTCACCGCCGTCACCCAGCTCACGCTGCCCCATATGAGGCGCGGCTCGCGCATCTTCAACCTGGACTCCCTCTCCGCCTTCCAGCCCGTGCCCTACCAGTGCGTCTACGGGGCCACCAAGGCCTTCGTGCTCTCCTTCTCCCGCGCGCTGAACGTGGAGCTGGAGCCCCGGGGCATCAGGGTGATGGCCGTCTCCCCCGGCTGGGTGAAAACGGAGTTTTTCGACCACGCCGTCTCCGACAACGGCGCCGTCACCTACTACAACGTCCTCTGGGAGCCGGCGCAGGTGATAGAGCAGGCCCTGAAGGACTACAGGAAGGGCAAGGACCTGTCCGTGCTGGGCGCCAGCGTGCGCCGGCAGGTATTGCTGGTGAAGCTGCTGCCGCATAAGCTGGTGATGAAGGTCTGGATGAAGCAGCAGGGCCACGCGCACAGGCCGCCGGTGGACTGAGCCGGCTCGGGCGCATAAACAAGCATAAACAAGCGCGCAGGAAGCCGCGCGGAAAGTGAGGCATAAATGAACGTACTCTTTGAGCGGTTCACGCTCCCCGACGAGCTGAGGGAGGTCATCTACAACAGCCCCAGCGTCATCATACCCACCAGCAAGGAGGTGCTCTTCGAGCTCATCTTCGGCAACGAGCACACCGACAAGATTGAGGTCATCTACGACGTGCAGGGCCGCAGCGTCAAGGAGGCGGAGGTGGTCCGCTGCCGCAACGGCGCGGCCGTGAACTTCCCCGAGGACTACATGCGCCGCCGCGACCCGGACAGCATGCGCATAGCCGACGACCTGCCCACCGACAAGCCCCGGTTCGAGGACGTCTACGGCTACGACTTCTCCGAGCTGCGCCGGGCCACGCTCAGCTGGCTGACGCACCAGGAGCTCATCCTCGTGCCCTTCAAGGCCGGCGGCTACGACTACGGCTACGACGCCATACTCATCTGCCCCCGCAACGCGGCCTTCTTCGCCTTTGCCATGGCCCAGCTGCAGGCCTTTGTGGACATACGCGAGGTGGACCACTTTGTGCCCCGCGCCGTGGTCTACGTGGCTCCCCCCTTCCGCCACACCCGCTTCGGCGGCAAGCAGGTGGTGGTGCACAGCCGCGGCGAGCAGGTGCACGAGGTGTTCTCCTACAACCTCTACCCCGGCCCCTCCGCCAAGAAGGGCATATACAGCGTGCTGATAGACATCGGCGAGCGCGAGGGCTGGGTCACCGCCCACGCCTCCGCCGCGCGCATCATCACGCCCTATGAGAACGAGATGGTGATGATGCACGAGGGCGCCAGCGGCGGCGGCAAGAGCGAGCTGCTGCAGGACGTCATGCGCGCCGCCGACGGCCGCGTCCTCCTGGGCGTGGAGCTGAAGACGGGCGAGGAGCGCTACATCAGCATGAGCGACACCTGCACCATCGACCCCGTGACCGACGACATGGCCATGTGCCCGCCCTCCATCCAGAAGGGCAACGGCAAGCTCTGCCTGGCCGACGGCGAGGACGGCTGGTTTGTCCGCGTGGACGGCATAAAGGAGTACGGCTGCGACCCCATGTACGAGAAGATAGCCATCCAGACCAAGGAGCCGCTGATGTTCCTCAACCTGCAGGCCGTGCCCCGGGCCACCTGCCTCCCCTGGGAGCACAGCCTGGACTCCAACGGCCAGACCTGCCCCAATCCGCGCATCATCGTGCCCCGCCGCCTGATAAAGGACGTGGTGAACGAGCCCGTGGCCGTTGACGTGCGCTCCTTTGGCGTGCGCATGCCGCCGGCCACGGCGGAGAAGCCCACCTACGGCATCATGGGTCTGATGCACATTGTGCCGCCCGCCCTGGCCTGGCTCTGGCGGCTGGTGGCCCCGCGCGGCTTCAAAAATCCCAGCGTCACCGGCGGCACGCCCCTGGCCAGCGAGGGCGTGGGCTCCTACTGGCCCTTCGCCACCGGCAAGCGCGTCACCCAGGCGAACCTGCTGCTCGAGCAGATTATAGCCTGCAACAACACCCGCTATGTCCTGATACCCAACCAGCACATAGGCAACTTCCGCGTGGGCTTTGCCGCGGAGTGGATAAGCCGCGAGTACCTGGCCCGCCGCGGCGGCGTGAACATGAAGATGGACCGCCTCACCCCCGCCCGCTGCCCCCTGCTGGGCTACGCCCTGAAGGAGATGAAGGTGGACGGCCAGCGCATCTCCGCCAAGTTCCTGCGCCCCGAGACCCAGGAGGCCCTGGGCGAGGAGGGCTACGACAAGGGCGCGGAGATACTCTACAACTTCTTCGCCAAGGAGCTCGCCGTCTACGACACCGAGGAGCTGCACCCCGTGGGCAGGCAGATACTCGAGTGCTTCAAGAACCGCGGCAGCGTGGAGGACTACTGCTCTATAATCCCTCTCGGCCTCGCCGAGTGAGCACCCAGGTAAAAAAACGCACAGAGAGAGGCCCGGTGCCGCCGGGCCTCTCTCCTATAATCTCCTGTAATGCCCGCCTCAGCCGAGCACTTTTTTGAGCACGCTCTCGTGGGCCTCGCGCTCGGCCAGGTCGCCGAGCGGGGCGAGCGAGGCGTCGCCGCACCTGCGCTCCAGGGCCGAGGCGAGCAGCGCGTCGGCAAAGGCGGGGTTCTTCGGCAGCACGGGGCCGTGGCTGTAGGTGCAGAACACGTTCCTGTACCTCGCGCCCTCCGTGCCGTCCTCGCCGTTGTTGCCAGAGCCGCGCAGCACGCGCCCCAGGGGCTCCACGCCCCCTCCCAGCCGCGTGCGCCCGCTGTGGTTCTCAAAGCCCACCACCGTGCCGAAGGCCGTCTCGAAGGCGAAGTTGCCTATCATGCGCTCGGCGTCGCCCACCGTGGCCAGGTCCAGCGCGCCTATGAAGGGGCAGCGCTCGCCGGCGGCCGTCTCATAGTAGTGCCCCATCAGCTGATAGCCGCCGCAGACGCAGAGGAAGGTGACGCCGTCCTCCACGGCGGACTTTATCTCCTGCGCGCGGCCGCCGCGCAGGTCCTCCATCAGCAGCCCCTGCTCGAAGTCCTGCCCGCCGCCGATGAAGCAGATGTCGGCCTCGGAGAGCCTGGCGCGCTCGCCCATGGGCACCTCCGTCACCGAGCAGCCCAGCCCACGCCACTCGAGCCGCCTTTTCAGGCAGAGGACGTTGCCCCGGTCGCCGTAGAGGTTGAGCACGTCGGGGTAGAGGTGGAATATCCTGAGCTCCCTCATTTCCAGAACTCCTTTCTGCCGCACCTGGCCGCCAGCGCGGCGCGCAGCGGCAGCATGGCCGTGTATGTGGGCAGTATGCAGACCTCGCCGCCGGCGGAGGTGACGGCCTCCAGCAGCTCGTCCTGCGAGCGTAGCACCCGTATGTCCCCCTCGTCCGCGCCGGCGTACTTGAGCCGCAGCCGCATGTCGTCGGCCCTCTCGCCGGAGACTATCAGGCGCAATTCGGCTCCCCCCGCATCGAAGAGGCGCTCAAACCCGGCGTCCCATATCCAGGAGACGTCCGTGCCGTCGGCCGCGTTGTCGTTGAGGCAGAACACCGCCGTGCACTCGCCGCTCAGGGAGCGCAGGTAGTCTATGGCCCGGTCGCAGCCCGCCGGGTTCTTCACCAGCACCATGGTGATGCGCGTGCCGCCTATCTCGAAGCGCTCCATGCGGCCGAAGCCGCTCTCCATATGCGCCAGGGAGCGCACGGCGCTCCGGCGCTCCACCCCCAGGGCCGTGGCCGCCGACAGCGCGGCGGCGGCGTTGTAGAGATTATAGCCCCCGGGAAGGCCCACGGCGACATCGAAGAGCTCGCCGTCTATGCGCACCTCGGCGGCGCTGCCCTCGCTGGTGAGCGCGCCCACGGAGACCACGGCCACGTCCGGCTCCGTGCGGCTGTAGCCGCACTTGGGGCACCTGAAGCCGCCCAGGTGGGCGAAGGTGTGGTAGTCATACTCGTACTGCGCGCCGCAGAAGATGCACCTGGGCGCGTCGGAGACGGCTGCGGCGCCGCCCAGAGGGGCGTCGACGCCGAAAAAGCGCACCCGGTCGGGCGCGTCGGCCGCCAGGGAGGCGGTCAGCGAGCAGTCGGCGTTCAGGCAGACCGTGGCGTGCGCCGCACGGTCCAGCCCCTCGCGTATGGCCCCCAGGGTGTGCGTCACCTCGCCGTAGCGGTCCAGCTGGTCGCGGAACACGTTGGTCACCACGCAGACCGCCGGGGCCAGCTCGCCGCAGACGCGGCGGAAGGCCGCCTCGTCGCACTCTATGACGGCCAGCCGCCGCCTGGGGCGGCCGAAGATGTCGGCGTTGGACACGAAGTCCGCCGTGATGCCCCTCTCCAGGTTGGAGCCGGAACGGTTGGCAAAGCAGTCCTCCCCCGCGTCGCGCAGCATCTTCTCCAGCATGCGGCAGGTGGTGGTCTTGCCGTTGGTGCCCGTCACCACGGCCACGCGCACCCCCCTCGAGAGGCGGCTGAGCATGTCCGGGCAGATGCGCAGCGCCACCTGTCCGGGCAGGGCGGTGCCGCCGCGCCCCAGCAGCCGCAGCGCCAGGCGCAGCAGCTTGCAGCAGATTATCGCCAGCAGGAACCTCATAGCCTGATGTACTCCTCCCTCTCCGCCCCCACGGAGACGTAGCTTATGCGGCAGGACACGGCCTCCTCCACGTAGCGCACATACCTCTGAGCCGCCGCGGGCAGGTCGGCAAAGCTCCGGCAGCCGGAGATGTCCGCCCCCGGGAAGCCGGGCAGGTACTCGTATACGGGCTTCGCCCGCTCCAGCGCGCCCCCGCTGGGGAAGGAGCCTGTCCGCTCCCCGTCCACCTCGTAGGCGGTGCACACGGGTATCTCAGGCAGGGCCGAGAGCACGTCCAGCTTGGTCAGCGCGAGCTCCGTGGCCCCCTGCACGCGCACGCCGTAGCGGCTGGCCACCACGTCGAAGCCGCCCACGCGCCTGGGCCGGCCGGTGGCCGCGCCGTACTCGCCGCCGGCCTCGCGCAGCCTCTCGGCCTCCGCGCCGTGGAACTCGCAGGTGAAGGGCCCCTCGCCCACGCAGCTCGAGTAGGCCTTCATGATGCCTATCACCCTGTCCAGCCGCCTGCCCGGCACGCCGGCGCCGATGGGCGCGTAAGATGCCAGGGTGTTCGACGAGCTGGTGTAGGGGTAAATGCCGTAGTCTATGTCCCTCAGGGCGCCCAGCTGGGCCTCGAACATCACATTCAGCCCGGAGTCTATGGCCCGGCCCAGATAGGCGGACGCGTCCTTTATATATGGCAGCAGCCCCTCGCCGTTGGCCATCAGCCAGTCGTACATCTCGTCCGCGTCCACCGTGCGGCCGTAGGAGCTCATGGTGAGGTTCTTCCACTCCACTATCTCCCTCAATCGCCCCCTCAGCCCCTCCGCGTGCAGCAGGTCGCCCATGCGGAGGGCCTTTTTCATGTACTTGTCGGCGTAGACGGGGGCTATGCCCCGGCGGGTGGAGCCGAATTTGTGCTCTGCCAGCCGGTCCTCCTCCAGGCCGTCCAGCTCCCGGTGGTAGGGCATGCAGATGGTGGCCCGGTCGCTTATCACCAGCCGTTCCGGCCCGGCGGACACCCCGCGCTCCGCCAGCTGCTCCAGCTCGCGGCGCAGGTGCTCGATGTCAATCACCATGCCGGGGCCCATGACGTTCACCGTGCCCTCGCGCAGTATGCCGCTGGGCAGCAGGTTCAGTATGAACCTGCCCCGCTCATTCACCACGGTGTGCCCGGCGTTGTTGCCGCCCTGGTAGCGGGCCACGATGTCCGCTCCGGCGCTCAGCAGGTCCACCATGCGGCCCTTGCCCTCGTCGCCCCAGTTCACGCCCACTATGGCAGTCAGCATTTTATCTCGCCCCTCTCGTCGCGGCCTATGCTGTCGGCGTTGGCCTCCAGCAGCGGGCGCACCGCGTCTCTGAGGAAGTCCTCCGTCTGGCGCGGGGCCATGCCCACGAATTTCCTCATGTCCAGCAGCTCGTCCAGCTCCTCCCGGCCCAGGTGGAAGCGCCCGTCGGCGAGCAGCTTCTCCTCCAGGTCGTTGGGGCAGCCGGTCTCCTTCATGCGCCGGGCCGTCTCCACCGAATACCCGCGTATGACCTCGTGCAGCTCCTGGCGGTCCCCGCCCAGGGCCACCGCCCGCATGAGGATGTTCTCCGTGGCCAGGAAGGGCAGCTCCTCGCGCAGGTGCCGCTCCATGATGGCGGGGTACACCGTGCAGCCGGAGACCACGTTTATCACCAGGCTCAGTATGGCGTCCACCGCCAGGAAGGCCTCCGGCAGGGAGATGCGGCGGTTGGCCGAGTCGTCCAGCGTGCGCTCCAGCCACTGGGTGGAGGCGGTCATGGCCGGGTTGAGCGCGTCGGCCACCACGTATCGCGCCAGGGAGCAGATGCGCTCGCAGCGCATGGGGTTGCGCTTGTAGGCCATGGCGCTGGAGCCCACCTGGGAGCTGGTGAAGGGCTCGTCGAACTCCTTCTCGTGGGCCATCAGCCTGAGGTCCGTGGCCATCTTGGCCGCGCTCTGGGCGATGCCGGAGAGGACGTTGAGCAGGAAGGAGTCAATCTTCCTGGTGTAGGTCTGCCCGCAGATGGGCAGCACGCGCTCGAAGCCCATGTCGCGGGCTATGCGCCGCTCGAGCTCCATGGCCCGCTCCGCGTCGCCGCTGAAGAGGGCGAGGAAGCTGGCGCCCGTGCCCGTGGCCCCCTTGCAGCCGTAGAAGGGCAGCCGCTCGAGCTCGAAATCCAGCCGCTCCAGGTCAAAGAGCAGGTCCTGCAGCCACATGCAGGCCCTCTTGCCCACGGTGGTGGGCTGGGCGGCCTGGTAGTGGGTGTAGGCCAGGACGGGCGTGTCCTTCTCCCGCTCCGCGAAGTCCGCCAGGGCGGCCACGGCGTTTATGAGCAGCGCGCGCAGCTGCCGCAGGGCGTCGCGGTAGGCTATGAGGTCGCCGTTGTCGTCCACATAGCAGCTGGTGGCGCCCAGGTGGATTATGCCGCGGGCCGTGGGGCAGTGGTCGCCCCACGCCCTGATGTGGGCCATCACGTCGTGCCGCAGCTCGCGCTCATAGCGCGCGGCGGCCTCGTAGTCTATAATCTCGAGGTTGGCGCGCAGCTCGGCCACCTGGCCGGCGGTCACGCCGAGGCCCAGCTCCATCTCCCGCTCCGCCAGGGAGAGCCAGAGCCTGTGCCAGGTGAGGAACTTGTAGTCCGGGGAGAAGATGTACTGCATGCGCTCGCTGGCGTAGCGCGAGCAGAGGGGGCTTTCGTATCTGTCTTTCACTTGCAATCACTCCACTGTGACGGATTTTGCCAGGTTGCGGGGTTTGTCTATGTCGCAGCCGTTCTCCCGGGCGACGTAGTAGGCGAAGAGCTGCAGGGGCACTATCTCAGGCGCGGCGGCGAAGAGCGGCTCGCCCCCGGGGGCGAAGAGGACGTCGTCCGCCTCGGCGAAGATGCGCCTGTCGCCCTCCGGGGCCAGGCCCAGCACCTTGGCCCCGCGGGCCTTCACCTCCTGGATGTTGCCCACCATCTTCTCAAAGAGCGCCGTCTGGCAGCAGAGCGCCACCACCAGCCGCCCCTCGTCGATGAGGGCGATGGTGCCGTGCTTGAGCTCGCCGGCGGCGTAGGCCTCCGAGTGGATGTAGCTTATCTCCTTCAGCTTCAAACTGCCCTCCAGGGCGGCGGCGTAGTCGATGTTGCGCCCTATGAAGAACATGGCCCTCTGGGCGTGCCAGCGCCCGGCCAGGTACTTGACGTGCAGGTTCAGGTCTATGGCCCGCTGGATGCGCGCGGGGAGGGCTGAGAGCTCCGCGACAAGCTCATTATACCGCATCTCGTCTATCCTGCCCAGCTTTTCCGCGGCCCAGACCGCGAAAAGATACAGCGCGGAGAGCTGCGTGGTGTAGCCCTTGGTGGTGGCGACGGCTATCTCCGGCCCGGCGTGGGTGTAGAGCGCGCAGTCGGCAAGGCGGGCTATGGTGCTGCCCACCACGTTGACTATGGCCAGCACATAGGCCCCCCGGGCCTTGCACTCGCGCAGCGCGGCTATGGTGTCCGCCGTCTCGCCGGACTGGGAGACCACTATCAGCAGCGTGTCCTCCCCCACTATGGGGTCCCGGTAGCGCAGCTCGCTGGCCAGGTCGACCTCCACCGGCACGCGGCAGAGCGACTCTATCACGTACTTGCCCACCATGCCGGCGTGGTAGGCGCTGCCGCAGGCGGTGATGACTATGCGCCTGAAGCGCGCGAAGTCCTCCGCCGTTAAGTCGAGGCCCTCCAGCTCCACGCGCCCGGAGCGGATGCGGGGCTCTATCGTGCTCTTCACCGCCCGGGGCTGCTCCATAATCTCCTTCATCATGAAGTGCTCGTAGCCGCCCTTCTCCGCGGCCTCGATGTCCCAGACCACGTGGGAGACGCTCTTGGGTATCTCCCGCCCCGTGCGGTCGTAGACGGTGACGCTCTCCGGCGTCAGCTCGGCCATCTCCCCGTCCTCCAGGTAGATGACGTTCCTGGTGTAGCCCACGAGGGCCGTAACGTCGCTGGCGAAGTAGTTCTCGTCCACGCCCAGGCCCAGTATCAGCGGCCCGGCCTCCTTGACGCAGAAGAGCCGCCCCGGCTCGCAGGCGCAGAGCACCCCCAGCACATAGCTGCCCTCCAGCCGCGAGGCCGTGCGCATCACGGCCCGCCTGAGGTCGCCGTCGTAGTAGCGCTCCAGCAGGTGGGCCACCACCTCCGTGTCCGTCTCGCTGGCGAAGGAGTAGCCCTCGCCCTCCAGCTCGCGCCTGAGCGCGGCGTAGTTCTCGATTATGCCGTTGTGCACCACGGCGAAGCGCCCGTCCTCCGAGAGGTGGGGGTGGGCGTTGGTGTCCGTGGGCGCGCCGTGGGTGGCCCAGCGCGTGTGCGCTATGCCGCACCCGCCCTCCAGGGCGGCGCCGTTGGACGTCATCTCGGCCAGGTGCTCCACCGTGCCGCTGGCCTTGACCATCTCTATGGCCCCCTCGTGCTGCACGGCCACGCCCGCGCTGTCGTAGCCGCGGTACTCCAGCCGCCTGAGGCCCTCCAGCAGTATGGGGGCGGCCGGCGCGGCGCCCGTGAAGCCCACTATTCCGCACATTTTTCCTCTCTCCTCTCCCTCTGCGCCATCGCGGCCCTCACCAGGCCCAAAAACAGCGGATGCGGCCTGTTCGGCCGGCTCTTGAACTCCGGATGGTACTGCACGCCGATGTAAAATGGGTGTCCCGGCAGCTCCACGGCCTCGGCCAGTCGCCCGTCCGGCGATGTGCCGGAGACCCTCAGCCCCGCCGCGGTCAGTTCTCCGCGGAAGGCGTTGTTCAGCTCATAGCGGTGGCGGTGCCGCTCGGAGACCTCCCCGGCCCCGTAGCAGCGCTCCAGCGCGCTGCCCGGCTCTATGGCGCAGGGCCAGGCCCCCAGGCGCAGCGTGCCGCCCTTGTCCAGCTCGTCGCTCTGCCCCGGCATGAAATCTATCACCTTGTGCGCGGATTCCGGGGCGAATTCCCCCGAATCGGCGTCCGCCCAGCCGCAGACGTCCCGCGCGAACTCTATCACCGCCACCTGCATGCCCAGGCAGAGCCCCAGATAGGGCTTTTCGCGCTCTCTGGCGTACCGCGCGGCCAGTATCATGCCCTCTACGCCCCGGCCGCCGAAGCCGCCGGGCACCAGCACGCCGTCCGCCCCGCCGAGCACCTCGTCCACATTCTCCTCCGTCAGCGCCTCCGAGTCCACCCAGTCTATGTCCACGCGCGAGAGCGTCTCATAGCCGGCGTGGGCCAGGGCCTCCACCACGGAGAGGTAGGCGTCGTGCAGCTGCACGTACTTGCCCACCAGGGCAATCCTCACGCTCCTTTGGGGGTGCCCTATGCGCCGCACCATGGCCTCCCAGTCCGTCAGGTCCGGCGGCGGGGCCTCTATCCCCAGCTTGCGGCAGACCACGGAGGAGAGGTTCTCCCGCTCCAGCATCAGCGGCGCGGCATAGAGGCAGGGCAGCGTGACGTTCTCGATGACGCTCTCCCGCTCCACGTTGCAGAAGCCGGCTATCTTCTCAAACACGCCCTCGTCCTCTATGGGCTCGTCGCAGCGCAGGACAATGATATCCGGCGAGATGCCGAGCCCCTGCAGCTCCTTCACCGAGTGCTGCGTGGGCTTGGTCTTGTGCTCGCCGGAGGCCCTGAGATAGGGAACCAGCGTGACGTGGATGTAGAGCGCGTTGCCCCTCCCCTGCTCCCGGCCCACCTGGCGTATGGCCTCCAGGAAGGGCTGGCTCTCTATGTCGCCCACGGTGCCGCCTATCTCCGTTATCACCACGTCGGCCCCCGTCTGGCGGCCCACTCCGTAGATGAACTCCTTTATCTCGTTCGTGATGTGGGGGATTATCTGCACCGTGCTGCCCAGGTACTCCCCGCGCCGCTCCTTGCTCAGCACGTTCCAGTAGACGCGCCCGGTGGTGAGGTTGGAGTAGCGGTTGAGGTCCTCGTCGATGAACCGCTCATAGTGTCCCAGGTCCAGGTCCGTCTCCGCCCCGTCCTCGGTGACGAACACCTCGCCGTGCTGGTAGGGGCTCATGGTGCCGGGGTCCACGTTTATGTAGGGGTCGAGCTTCTGCGCGGCCACCTTCAGGCCCCGCGACTTCAGCAGGCGGCCCAGCGAGGCCGCCGTGATGCCCTTCCCCAGGCCGGAGACCACGCCTCCGGTGACGAAAATGTACTTTGCCATATCTTATCCCCCTTTTTCCCCGCTCAGGTCAGCCAGCTCGGTCACGGAGCTGTTCTTTATCCTCAGGCGCTCATAGCCCTCGCCTATGGTCCACCCGCGGAGCGCGCAGAGCACCGCCCGTATCACCGCGCTGTGGCACACGGCCACGGCCGTGCCCCCCGGCTCCCGCCTGAGGGCCTCCACGGCCGGCAGGGCGCGCTCCATCAGCTGCGCGTAGCTCTCGCCGCCCGGAGGCGCCCTGTTGAGCCGGTCGCCCTCGCACCAGGCGAAGTCGCCCGGCCAGCGGCGCTGTATCTCCTCCCAGGAGCAGCCCTCCCAGGCACCGAAGGATATCTCCCGCAGCGCGTCCAGCCTCTCCGGCGCCAGGCCCAGCTCCGCGCCGATTATCTCCGCCGTCTCCACGGCGCGGCGCAGCGGGCTGGTGCAGAGCCGCGCCGGGCGCTCGTATCGCAGCTTCCCCGCCAGGGCGAGGGCCTGCTCCCGGCCGCGCGCGTTGAGCGGCGTGTCGGTCGCGCCCTGTATCCTCCCCGCGGCGTTCCAGTCGGTCTCCCCGTGCCTCACCAGCAGCAGCCTCATATGCTCTCCCTCCATGCAGGCCGCGCGCGGCCTAATCGAACCAGGCCAGGGCCCTCGCCGGGGCGCCGTCGGAGTCCGCCACCTTCAGGGGGAAGCAGCCGAACCAGAAGAGCCCGTCCCCGCACTGCTCCAGGTTGGTCAGGTTCTCTATGTTCACCATGTCCCGCCCGCTGAACAGCCTCCTGTGCCTTGTCAGCTCCGTGTCGGAGATGGGGTCGAGCCCAATCACGTCGAAGCCTATCCCCTTGTAGTCCCCCCGCAGGATGTACTCGAGCGCCCCCTCGTCCAGGCAGGGGTAGTCGCCGTAGTAGGCCTCCGTCCCCCAGTACCTGTCCCAGCCCAGGTTGAAGAGCAGGAAGTCCGCCCTCTCCGCCAGCTCCCCGCGGCGGGAGATGCGCTCCGCGGTGATGCCCTCCCCCGCGGCCAGGTCGCGGCAGTCTATGACGAGGGCCCTGCCGATGAACTGCTCCGGCGGCAGCCGGTCCAGGGTGGTCCCCTCCGCGAACAGGTGCGCGGGCGGGTCCACGTGGGTCCCCGTGTGGGAGTACAGCTGCAGCAGCGTCTCCCGGAAGCCGTCCCGCTCATAGCCGCAGGCCGGCGTGAGGCGCGGCGGCTCCGTGCCCGGGTATACCGGCATGCCCTCGCGGATGGTGTGTGTCAGGTCGATGACTCTCATATGCTCACTCCCACTCTATGGTGGCCGGGGGTTTGCCCGTGATGTCGTAGACCACGCGGTTTATGCCCCGCACCTCGTTCGTTATCCGGGAGGAGATGCGCGAGAGCAGCGCGTAGGGCAGGTGCGCGAACTCCCCCGTCATGAAGTCGTTGGTCTCCACCGCCCTCACGGCCAGGGCGTAGTCGTAGGTGCGGTCGTCGCCCATCACGCCCACGCTGCGGGTGTTGGTGAGCACGGCGAAATACTGGTCGGCGCGCGAGCGGGAGGAGCCTATCTCCTCGCGCACTATGGCGTCCGCCTCGCGCAGCATCTCCAGCTTCTTCTCCGTCACCTCGCCGATTATGCGTATGGCCAGGCCGGGCCCCGGGAAGGGCTGGCGGTACACCAGCCTGCGCGGCAGGCCCAGCAGCAGCCCCAGCTTGCGCACCTCGTCCTTGAAGAGCCCGGAGAGCGGCTCTATCACGCCCTTGAAGCCCATGTCCGCCGGCAGGCCGCCCACATTGTGGTGGCTCTTGATGACGGCCGAGTGCGTGCCGGACTCCACGATGTCGGGATAGATGGTCCCCTGGGCCAGGAATTCGGGCGAGCCGCAGTCCCTGGCCGCGTCCTCAAAGGTGCGCACGAACTCCTCGCCTATCAGCTTGCGCTTGCGCTCGGGGTCGGTCACGCCGGCGATGCGGCGCAGGAAGCGCTCGCGCGCGTCTATGCATATCAGGTTCAGCTTGCGCCGGGAGAAGGCGGACTTTATCTCCTCCGTCTCGTTCTTGCGCATGAAGCCGTGGTCGATGTAGATGCAGGTGAGCCTGCCGGGCACGGCCTCGCTGAGCAGCGCCGCGGCCACGGAGGAGTCCACGCCTCCGGAGAGGCCCAGCAGCACGCTGCCCCCGCCCACGCGAGCGCGTATGCGCTCCGTCTGCTCGGAGAGATAGCCGGCCATGTCGTAGCCTCCCTGCGCCCGGCAGATTCCGTAGAGGAAGTTGTGTATAATCTCCCGCCCGCGCTCCGTGCGCTCTGTCTCCGGGTGGAACTGCACGGCGTACATCCCCCGCCCGGCGTCCTCCATGGCCGCCACGGGGCAGAGCTCCGTGGAAGCCGTGACCTCAAAGCCCTCCGGCACACGGCTCACCCTGTCGGTGTGGCTCATCAGCACCTCGCTGACGCCCTCGCAGCCGGAAAACAGCGCGCTGCTCTCCAGCCTGGCCCGGGTGGCGCCGTATTCGCTGCTCTCGCATCTCGATACCTCGCCTCCCAGCATGTGGCACATGAGCTGCATGCCGTAGCAGATGCCCAGCACCGGCACGCCCAGGGAAAACAGCGCGGGGTCGCAGCGCGGCGCGTCCGCGGCATAGGCGCTCTGCGGCCCTCCGGTGAATATGAGCCCTATGGGCTCCATCGCCGCTATCTCCTCCGCCGTCCTGGTGTTCGGCACTATCAGCGACAGCACGCCGCACTCGCGCACGCGGCGGGCGATAAGCTCCTTGTACTGCCCGCCGAAATCTACTATCAGAACCTTTTCATCGCTTTTCATGGTCCTCATGCTCCTCGTGGTATCTGATGATGTCCTCGGCCACCGCGCGCTTTTTCACGCAGCGGTCCATGGCCGTCTTGATTATGAAGCGGTGGGCCTCGGCCTCCGTCATGCCGCGCATCTTGATGAGTATCAGCTTGGCGCGGTTCATGAGCCGCACCTCTTCAACAAGCATCTTCACATCGTCGTAGGTGTACAAAGGCTGGCCCTCCCCTCATAAAAACAAAAAAGACGCTCCCGATGCCAAAAGAGGGCTCTTGTGGGCCCTTTGGGTATCGGTGAGCGCCATTGCTCACACGTCTAGCACTGGTCTATTCATTTACAGGAGCATTATAGTATCGCCCCCCTCCCTTGTCAAGGGGAAGGGGGGAAAAATCAAAACTTTTTACGCTTTACATACACGATATGCGGCATTTCCACCCCATAATAGTGCTTTGTAAAGCGCCCCTCGGGCACGAGGCCGTTGCGCTCGGCCACCGCGCGGGAGGCCAGGTTGTTCTCGCGGATTATGGAGCAGACCTCGTCCGCTCCCAGCGCGCCGAAGGCATAGTCCATGCACGCCGCCGCGGCCTCCGTGGCGTAGCCGCGGTGCCAGTGCGCGCGGCAGAAGAGATAGCCCACCTCCAGCCTCTCGCCCCGCGGAGTCCCCTGCATGGTGAGGCCGCACTGGCCTATGAATTCGCCGCTCCCCTTCAGCTCCACGGCCCAGAGGCCGAAGCCGTAACGCGCGTAATTCGCGAGCTGCTTATCCAGCCACTGCCGGACCTCCGCGTCGGAGAAGGCGTGCTCGTACGCGTACATCGCCTCCGCGTCCTGCAGTATCAGGCAGAGATTGCCGAAGTCGTCCGGCCGCAGGCGGCGCAGCCGCAGCCGCTCCGTCTCCAGCACGGCGCCATTGATATCATCCATCTGCTCTCCTCCCCTCCGCCACCCAATCAGGGCCAGTACTCCACGGTCCCCGTGGCGGGTCCTCCGTCCCAGTCGCCGTGGTCCTGCGCCATGCGCCCCTCGGTGACCATGAACATCTCCCCCCAGCCGCGGCTCTCTATGTCCCCGTACTGGTCGCACCAGGTTATGTCCATATAGTAGCTGCCCTCCGGCAGCATGGCCAGGTTCCAGCCGTGGTCCTCGCCGTTCCAGGCGGCGACGCCCTCCACAGCGGAGCAGTAGAGGTCCGCCCGCTCGCAGAGGAACTGCATGGTGTAGACATAGCCGAAGCAGACGGCCCTCCCCTCGGCCAGCGCGCCGTAGGGCGTCTCGCTCAGCCTGTCCTCCCGCACCTCGTAGTCGTAGTCGGCCCGCAGGCTCAGCACGCAGGCCAGGTAGCGGTATTTGTCATAGGCGGAGGCCTCCGCCGGCATGTTCTCCACTATGTAATCCGCCGCGGCGTCCAGATACGCCCGCTGTTCCTCCGTCAGGTCCGCGTACCCCTCCCAGGCGTCGGCGGGGTCGAAGGGCTCGGTCTCCCCGCCCAGGTCGCCGCGCGGATGCCCGTCGAGCGCCGACAGCGCGCGCTCCACGGCGCCGGCCATGTCCCGCCGGGCCCGCTCGCGCGCCTCCCCCAGGGGGTCGGCGCTCTCCGGGGCCCCGGAGGCCGCGGCAGGGGAGCCGGCCGGCGGCTCACCGGCGGCCGAGCAGGCGGAGAGGCACAGCGCCGCGGCCAGAATAAGGGCCAGGGCGCGCCCCCTCACGACTCCGCCCCCGCTATCGCCAGCACGATGTGCTGGGC
>CALWYL010000021.1 GCA_944385765.1 uncultured Oscillospiraceae bacterium | reverse complement strand
GCGGTGAATTCAGGAGGTACGTTGGGCAGGTAGGACTCTATGGTGTCTATGGCGGTGGAGGACAGGCCGGGTTCGCCGGAGGGATCCGATTCCGGTTCGTAAATCTCTCCGAAGGTGAACACGCTGTCGGTCCAGCGGGCCAGAGTACCTAAGATATCCACTCCCGCGGCCTGGGCGGCCATCACGCCGACGAGCAGGCACACGGCCACAATCACGGCGGCAACCAGCCCGGTCCTGAGTATGCGGCGCGCGCCGGCGCGCCTCGCCCGAAATGGGGAACGGCCCCCGCCACTGTCCGGTATGATGGCGGAGAGCTTTTGTTTGAACGCATCGTACGACTTCTGGGCGCTCGGATGCTGGGGGACGGGCTCCCTGCGGTTCAGCTCGTCGAGATAGGCGGAGACAACGGAGTCGTCGTACCCGTCCTCTCCCATCGAGTCGAGAGCGCTCTCCAGAGCGTCGCGGAGCTCGGCAGTCGTCATACGGCCCAAATCCTCGGGTCTTGGGTGGGCGTTACTGCGCCCCACAGAAGGATTACGCATGTATACCTCCTTTCACCTTCTGATTTATTATGTAGTCAGAGAAGGTGTTCGTAACACGCGGATAAAAAATATTTTTCAGGGATAGCCGAGCAGCTTGCGGCACTTCTTGAGCGCGCGGGAGAGGCGGTTGCGGCAATTCACTTCCGTGATGGAGAGCAGGGCGGCCATTTCGCGGTGGCTGAGCTGGCGCTCGAAGCGCCAGATGAGGATGTTCCGCTCACCCTCGGTGAGGCCGATGGGCAGAGAGTCCTCGAGGGGCTCTTCAGGGACGGCGGCGGGATAGTCATATATGGATTCGTCGCAGACGACACGTGTGTTCACGGCCCTGCGACGTTCATTGGAAATCATGAATTTTAAGGTGTTCATGAGCCAGCCCTGTGGATTGGGGTGATGCTCCAGCTCCTCGCGGCGGTACATGGCGAAGAGAAAGGTCTCCTGGATGACCTCCTGAATCCGCTCCTCATCGTGCAATTTGTGGAAAGCCATGCTGAACATGGTCTCGTACAGCTCAAGATACAGTTTCCCGATGAAATCTTCTTCTACCATAAAACACCACTCTTTCTCCTTTTCTCCGCAGTTGATATCTATTTCTTATACTTTATCGCGGTCTCTACCTCGTACCGCGAGAGCGTCTTGCAGAAATCCGAGAGCAGCTTGAGCTTGGGCGTATCCATTGTCGAGATGGTATTTATCAGCCGGTTCTGGAGGGCCGTGTGCTGGGCGCCCTCCAGGCTGGTGCCCAGGATGGTGTTGCAGTCCACCTCCAGCACATTGCATATGGCCACCAGGGTGACCAGGCTCAGCTTGGTGTAGCCGTTCTCGATGTGGCTGATGTGCTGGTCGGAGACGTTGATAAGCTCGGCCAGCTCCTTCTGCTTCATGCCACAACGGCGCCGATGCTCGCGGATGTTGCGGCCAATCTCTGCGTAATCAATTTCCATTACAGTGAACTCTTTCCAAAAATGTATTGAGAGGGCAAAAGCACCTTTTTAAATATACTAAACCACGGAAAGATTTTTGATAATGGATTTGAAAGGCATAAATGCCTTTATAAATATAATTAGCCGGATTTGTGAAAACTAGACATTTCCGGAGAGAGGTTTTGAGCATTTGGGCGAAAAGGTGGGCGCGGAAACGTGAAAAAGCACACGTGCGATGAGCCGGGACTCATCGCACGTGTGTGAAGGGAACTATCCGGGGGGCCGCTTCAGGTGCTGTTTGCCAGGAGGGTGCGGATTTCGGATTCGGTGGCGCGGACCTCTTCCTCAAAGGCCTGGGAGGAGACGCGCAGGGCGCCGTTGCCCAGGATTATCAGCTGCTCCGTGGTGTCCGAGGTGACGACGCGCGTGCGGTAGCGGCGGGCTATCTCGTGCGTGGCCTTTTCTATATACATGTCGGCCGTCTCCGCCTCCTTGGTGTAGACGACGTACAGGTTGTGATAGCGCTCCACCTCGCGCTCCCCGCCCTTGACCTTATAGGCGTCGAACACCAGTATGGGCACGCAGCGGCGGTAGCCGGCGTAGTTGCACAGTATGTCCATCAGGCGCTGGCGCGCGGCGTCCAGATTGCCCTCGGCCAGCTTTTTGAGCTCGTCCCAGGCGAAGATGACGTTGTAGCCGTCCACCAGCAGGTGCTCCGGGCCCTCGGGCCGGGGGGCGGCAGGGCGGCGGGGCGCGGAGCTCTCCGGGCGCGGGCGCTTTTCCACCGGGCGCATGGCCTGCGCGGCGTCGCGGCGGATGGGGCCATAGGTGCGCTCGAAGATGGCCATCAGCTCCTTGTCGGCCGCCAGGGCGGCGCGGTAGGCCTCGGCGCGGGCGGAGCGGGAGGCAGGGGCCTCCGCCTCCGCGTTGGCGGCGCGCTCCAGGCGCTCGCCCCGGGAGAGGACGCCGGGGATGTGCATGCGCGAGGGCGCCTCGTCCCAGCGGACGACCACGCCGGCGCCGTGGCTGCAGAACACCGAGTCGGCGGTGTTGGCCGTGTCGGCGTCGGCGTCGTAGCCGGAGGCGGCGACGACCTCTTCGGCGTTGTGGCAGGGGGCGTAGCCGCCGGGGAGGCAGCTGAGCTGGCCGCGGCCGCGGGTGTAGGCGGACACCTCGCGCCCATAGCCGCGCAGGGCGGACACGGGCGCCCGACCGCTGAGCGCCGCCATGCCGCCCGAGGTCTCGGGGGGAGCGAACTCGGCACTGAGGCGGGGCATGTCGGCCAGGGCCCGGCCCAGGGCCTCCTGGGGGACAATCAGGGTGAAATCGTACCAGGGCTCGAGCAGCACGCAGCCGCCGCGGGCCTGGGCGGTGCGCAGGCCCTGGCGCACGGCGCGGTAGGTGGCCTGGCGGAAGTCCCCGCCCTCCGTGTGCTTTATGTGCGCGCGGCCGGCGGCCAGGGTTATCTTCACGTCGGTGAGCGGCGAGCCGGTGAGGGGGCCCACGTGGGTCCTCTCCGCCAGGTGCGTGAGCACCAGGCGCTGCCAGTTGGCGGCCAGGGAATCGGTGGGGCAGGAGGCGGCCAGCTGCACGCCGCTGCCGGGCTCGCCGGGCTCAAGTATGAGATGCACCTCCGCGTAGTGGCGCAGGGGCTCGAAGTGGCCCATGCCCTCCACGCGGGTGTTGATGGTCTCCTTATATAAAATACCGCCCTCGTCGAAGCCCACCCTGAGGCCGAAACGGCGCTCTATGAGGCTCTGCAGGACCTCCAGCTGCACCTCCCCCATCAGCTGCAGCTGCACCTCGCCCAGGCGCTCGTCCCAGACGACGTGCAGCAGGGGGTCCTCCTGCTCCAGCTCGCGCAGCTGGCGCAGGGCGGCGGTCACGTCGCAGCCGGAGGGCAGCAGCACATGGTAGCCGAGGACGGGCTCCAGCGTGGGGGCGGCGGCGTCCGGCTCAAAGCCCAGGCCCTCGCCGGCATAGGACGAGTCGAGGCCGGTGACGGCGCAGACCGTGCCGGGGAGGGCGCTGCTGAGAAGCTGATATTTGGGCCCGGAATAGAGCCGGAGCTGGTCGGCCTTGCCGCGCCAGGCGGCGCGGGCGTCCGGGCGCGACTCCAACTCGGACTTGACGCGCAGCTCGCCGCCGGTGACCTTGAGCCAGGTGAGGCGCTCGCCGCCCTCGGCGCGGGTGACCTTGAAGATGCGCGCGCCGAATTCCCCGCGCGGGGGCAGGGGCTCGGTATAGCGGCCGAGGGCGCCGAGCAGCTCGTCCACGCCCTCCAGCTTGAGCGCCGCGCCGAAAAAGCAGGGGAAGAGGCCGCGCGCGGATATGGCGGCGGCCAGCTGGGCGTCCGTGGGCGCGCGGCCGGAGGTTATGGCCTCGAAGAGCTCCTCGCTGCACAGCGCGAGGTCGTCGGCGCTGTCAGGGGCGGAGAGGTCCACGCAGCCGGAGCCGAAGCGCGCCCTGAGCTCGGACAGGCGCGCGGAGCGGTCCGCGCCCGCCAGGTCCAGCTTGTTCACGAAGATGAAGACGGGCACGCGATAGCGCTCCAGCAGACGCCAGAGCGTCTCCGTGTGGCTCTGCACCCCGTCCGTGCCGCTGACGACCAGGATGGCGTAGTCCATCACCTGCAGCGCCCGCTCCGCCTCGGCGGAGAAATCCACGTGGCCGGGGGTGTCCAGCAGCGTCAGCTCGGCTTCCGGCAGCCTGAGCAGGGCCTGCTTGGAGAATATGGTGATGCCCCGGGAGCGCTCGAGCGCGTCGGTGTCCAAAAAGGCGTCGCGGTGGTCCACGCGCCCCAGTTTGCGCAGGGCGCCGGAGCGGTAGAGCAGGGCCTCGCTGAGCGTGGTCTTGCCGGAGTCCACATGGGCCAGTATGCCGATGACCAGACGTTTCATCGTGTAGTTCCCCTCGCGTGTCAGATGCTGAGCGCATTATACCACAGGGGAGAGAGGATTTCCACAGGTGGAGCTGGCGGCCCGCGCCGCGGGCGGAGCGGGGATATGTATTATGGACCGTCCGGGGCGGCCCGGGCGTTTTTTTGCGCGGCGGCGCAAGTTTGGGCACGGGGAGGGGCTTTTACGCTTGAAAAACGGTATATGGTGTGGTACAATTAAACGCTATGTCAGTTCCCGCCGGGGATGAGCCCGGCAGGGAGGGCGGCAGAGCGTGACAACGAGTGAGGAAGAGTGATACCTACGTACCTGAGGGCGCTGGAGATACAGGGGTTCAAGTCCTTCCCGGACAAGACCAGGCTGGAGTTCCGGAGGGACATAACCGCCATCGTGGGGCCGAACGGCTCCGGAAAATCTAATATTTCCGACGCCATACTCTGGGTGATGGGCGAGCAGAGCTCCAAGACGCTCAGGGGCGGGAAGATGCAGGACGTCATCTTCGGCGGCACGGCCAAGAGGCCGGCCATGGGCTTCGCCCAGGTGTCGCTGGTCATAGACAACTCCGACGGCATACTCGAGTGCGACGCCGAGGAGGTGACCATCACCCGGCGCTACTACAGGAGCGGCGAGAGCGAGTACTACATCAACCGCGAGCAGGTCAGGCTGAGGGACGTCAACGAGCTGCTGATGGACACCGGGCTGGGGCGCGACGGCTACTCGATAATCGGGCAGGGGCGCATCTCCGAGATAATCAGCGGCAAGAGCGCCGAGAGGCGCGAGGTGCTGGAGGAGGCCGCGGGCATATCCCGCTTCCGCTACCGCAAGGAGGAGGCGGAGCGCCGCCTGGCCAGGACGGACGAGAACCTGCTGCGCATAAACGACAAGATTGGCGAGCTGGAACTGCAGGTGGGCCCGCTGCGCGAGCAGGCGGAGACGGCCAGGAAGTACCTGGCGCTGCGCGACGAGCTGCGCGAGGCAGAGGTCAGCCTGTGGATGGACAGCCTGGACAGGCTGCGCGAGCAGTCCGACACCCTGGAGAACGACTACGCCGCCGCCAGGGACGCGGTGGCGGCCGCCAAGAGGGAGCTGGAGGCGCTCTACGGCCGCAGCGAGACATTGACGGAGCGCATGCGCCAAAAGGACCTGGAGGCCGAGGCGGAGAGGAAAAAGCTGTCCGCGGCCGAGGCCAGGGCCGCCATGCTGGAATCGGAGGCGGCGGTGCTGCGCACCAACATCGAGAACAGCCAAAAGAGCGCCGAGCGCATGGCGGGCGAGATGAGCGAGCAGGAGGAGCGCTCCAGCGCGCTGGCAGCGCAGATAGAGGAGCGGCGGGAGCGCGTCCGCGAGATAGACTTCAGGCTGAAGGAGCTCGCGGAGGGGGAGAGCTCCGCGCAGAATGTCATCGACGGGCACAGGATGCGCATAGAAAACCGCGAGCGGGACGCCGCAGAGGCCAACGAGGAGCTGACCCGGCAGATTGTGGAGCTGCGCAGCGCGGACTCGCGCATCTCCATGCTCTCGGAGATGGAGAAGGAATACGAGGGCTTCGGGAACGCGGTGCGCACCGTGATACGCGAGGCGCGCCACGGAGCGCTGAGGGGCGTGCACGGCTCCGTGGCGGACCTGGTGAGGACAGACGGGGAGTACGCCCTGGCCATAGAGACGGCGCTGGGGGCGGCCATACAGAACCTGGTGGTGGACACCCAGGACGACGCCAAGAGGGCCATAGAGCTGCTAAAGCGCCGCGACGCCGGACGGGCCACCTTCCTGCCGCTGGACGTCATACGCGGCGGGAGGCTGGAACAGGTGCCGGGCGAGGACGAGGGCTGCCTGGGGCTGGCGTCGGACCTGGTGAGCTATGACGCGAGGTACAGGGAGATAATCGAGAACCTGCTGGGCAGGACCCTGGTGGCGGAGACGCTGACGGAGGCCATAGCCATCTCCCGCCGCTCGCGCGGCCGCGCGAGGATAGTTACGCTGGACGGGCAGCTGATACACTCCGGCGGCTCGATGACCGGCGGCAGCTCGGCCAAGAAGGCCGGCATACTCTCACGCCGCTCGGAGCTGGAGCGGCTGCAGGCCCAGAGGGGAGAGCTGGCCCGGCGGAGGGACGAGCTCTCGGAGCGGGCGGAGAAGCTCAAGCGGGAGCTGGCCTCCGCCAGATATGAGCTCTCGGTGGCCACGGACGAGCTGCAGGAGATAAAGAGCGAGCGCTCCTCGCTGAGCGCGGAGCGGCGGGCTGTGGAGAGCTCGGCCGAACAGCTGGAGCTGCTGCGCCGCTCCCTGACCGGGGACCGGGAGACGCGGGAGCGGGCGCTGGCGGACATAGAGGCCGCCCGCGAGAGCTACCTGCGCGAGCTGAAGGGCCGGGAGGAGAGGCTGAAGGAGGCCGCCGCCGAGATAGAGGCCATAAAGGCCGCCATCTCAGAGGCCGTGAACAAGCGCCTGGAGGTGGAGGGCGAGCGCACGCGCACCGACAAGGCCGCGCAGGAGAAAAACGGCGCCATACTCGACGCCGAGCGCAACGCCGCCCGGCTGGAGCAGAAGAAGCTCTCCGCCGAGATGGAGGAGAGGCAGCTGATAGATAAGCTCTGGGACGGCTACGGCCTCAGCCACAGCGCGGCGGAGGCCGTGAGAAAGCCCATAGAGAGCCCGGCCAGGGCCAACCGGAGAATCGCCGAGCTCAGGCGGGACATGGGCGCCCTGGGCAACCCCAACCTGGGGGCCATAGACGAGTACGCGCGCGTCAGCGAGCGCTATGAGTTCCTCGCCGCCCAGAGAGACGACGTGGAGGGGGCAAAAGCCGAACTTTTGGGTATAATCTCCGAAGTGACGGGGCAGATGAAGGCCATATTCACCAGGGAGTTCGCGGCGATAAACGAGAGCTTCGCCGCCACATTCACCGAGCTGTTCGGCGGGGGAAAGGCCGAGCTGGTCATGGAGGGCGAGGGCGATGTGCTCAGCTGCGACATAGACATCAGGGTACAGCCCCCCGGCAAGGCCCTGACCACGCTCACGCTGCTCTCCGGCGGGGAGATGGCCTTTGTGGCCATAGCGCTCTACTTCGCCATCATCAAGATAAGGCCCACGCCCTTCTGCGTGATGGACGAGATAGAGGCCGCGCTGGACGAGGCGAACGTCAACCGCTTCGCCTCGCACATGAGGCGCATCTCCGGCAGGACGCAGTTTGTCGTCATAACGCACAGGCGCGGCACCATGGAGGAGGCGGACGAGCTCTACGGCGTGACCATGCAGGAGAAGGGCGTGTCCAAGGTGATAGAGCTCGACCTCTCCGAGGCCGGGAAACACATAGACGAGGTGGATTCTTAAATGGGGTTCTTTGACAAGATAAAGCAGGGCCTGGAAAAGACCCGACGGCAGATGGGCGGGCTCTTCGCGGAGTTCTCCGGGGAGAACGAGGAGTTCTACGACGAGCTGGAGGAGGCGCTGATAATCGCCGACGCGGGCGCCGCCACGGCGGAGAAGGCCGTGGGGCGGCTGCGCGAGAAGGTGAGGAGCGAGTCGCTGCGCGGGCAGGACGAGGTGCGCGCGGCGCTGGTGGACATACTCGCCGAGGCCCTGGAGGTGGGGAGCTTTGAGCTCAGGCTGGAGACAAAGCCCTCGGTGATACTGATGGTGGGCGTGAACGGCGTGGGCAAGACCACGACCATAGGCAAGCTGGCCGCCAAATATTCCGCGGAGGGCAAAAAGGTGCTGCTGGCGGCGGCGGACACCTTCCGCGCGGCGGCGGCAGAGCAGCTGACCGTCTGGGCGGAGAGGGCCGGCTGCGGCATAGTCAAGCACGGAGAGGGCTCCGACCCGGCATCTGTGGTGTTCGACGGCATAGCCGCCGCCAAGGCCAGAGGGGCGGAAGTGCTGATAATCGACACGGCGGGGCGGCTGCACAACAAGGCCAACCTGATGAACGAGCTCTCGAAAATGAGGCGCATAATCTCCCGCGAGCTGCCGGAGGCGGACATTGAGACGCTGATGGTGGTGGACGCCACCACCGGGCAGAACGGGCTGATACAGGCCAAGCAGTTCGCCGAGGCGGCGGACATAACGGGCATCGTGCTCACCAAGCTCGACGGGACCGCCAAGGGCGGCATAGTCTTTGCCATAGCGGAGGAGATGGGCCTGCCCGTGAAGTTCGTGGGCGTGGGCGAGGGAGTGGACGACCTGATGGCCTTTGAGCCGAAATCATTTGCGGAGGCGCTGCTGTCATGAAACTCATACTGGCATCGAACAACAAAAACAAGGTGGCGGAGTTCGCCAAGATACTCGAGGGCACGGGAATAGAGGTTGTGCCGCAGAGCGAGGCGGGCTGCCACTTCGAGGTGGATGAGACCGGGGAGACGTTCGAGGAGAATGCCTTTCTCAAGGCGGAGGCTGCCATGAGGGCCACCGGATTGCCGGCCGTGAGCGACGACTCGGGGCTGGAGGTGGACGCCCTGGGCGGGGCCCCGGGAGTGCACAGCGCGCGCTACACGGGCAACCCCCAGGACACGGACGCCGACCGCCGGGAGCTTTTGATGAAAAATCTGCAGGGAGTGGAACATCGGACCGCCCGCTTCGTCTCAGCCATATGCTGCGTGTTCCCCAACGGCGACGTGCTGAGGGCCCGGGGCACCTGCGAGGGCTCCATCGCCACCTGTATGAGGGGCGAAAACGGCTTCGGCTACGACTGCATGTTCATACCGGAGGGCGGGACGCGCACCATGTCGGAGATGAGCATGGAGGAGAAAAACGTCATATCCCACCGGGGGCGCGCGCTGCGCGAGTTCGCCCGGGTGCTGAAGGAGTATTGCCATGCTGACAAGTAAGCAGAGGGCCTATCTGCGTTCGCTCGCCGCCCGGGAGGACACCATTTTGCAGATAGGCAAGGACGGGATAACCGAGAACACGGCCGCCGCCATGTCCGACGCGCTGAGGGCCCGCGAGCTGGTGAAGGGCAGGGTGCTGGAGAACTCCCTGCTCTCCGCGCGCGAGGCCTGCGAGGTGCTCTCCGAGCGCTGCAGGGCCGAACAGGTGCAGGTGATAGGCAGCAAGTTCGTCCTCTATAAGCGCAATGAGACGAACCCCAGGATAGAGCTGCCGAAGGCGGCGAAGAAGAGATGATGCTGGCGGTGTACGGCGGCAGCTTCAACCCCCCGCATCCGGCGCATGTGCGGGCCGCCGCGCTGGCCCATGAGGCGCTGAGGCCGGAGAAGTTCCTGGTGATGCCGGCCTCCGTGCCGCCGCACAAGGCGATGGCCGAGGGCAGCCCGGACGCCCGCGAGAGGCTGGAGCTGACCAGGCTAGCCTTCCAGGACTGCGAGTGGGCGGAGGTCTCGGCCCTGGAGCTCGAGCGCGGGGGCAACAGCTACACCTCGGACACCGTGCGCGAGCTCATGGGGCTGTACCCCGGCTGGGAGCTGGCGCTGGTGATGGGATCCGACATGCTCTTGAGCTTTGAGCAGTGGCACGAGGCGGAGTGGCTGCTGAAAAACTGCCGCCTCGCCGTGGTCAGCCGCGTGGAGGGCGAGGCGGCTGAGCTGCATGCCGCGGCGGAGCGCCTGTGTTCCCGCTACGGCGCCAGGATAGACATACTGGGCGCCGCGCCCATGCCCATGTCCAGCTCCGAAACGCGCGGGCTGCTGCGCTCGAGGCGGGGGGACGACGTGCTGGACGGCGAGGTCTACGCGCGGATAATCCGCAAGAGGGACTACGGCGCCAGGCCGTCGCTGCCCTGGCTGAGGGAACAGGTGAGGCCCTGGCTGAAGGCCTCCCGGGTGGAGCATGTGCTCGGCTGCGAGAGCGAGGCCGTAAAACTGGCCGCGCGCTGGGGCGAGGACCCGGACGAGGCGGCCGAGGCCGGCATATTGCACGATATAACCAAGAAGCTGAGTATGCCGGAACAGTTGCTATTGGCGGAGAAATATGGTATAGTATTCGACAAATTCGAGCGCAGGAACCTCAAGCTCACGCACGCCGTGACCGGCGCGGCGGTGGCCAGGGACCTGTTCGGCGTGGACGAGCGGGTCTACGGGGCCATACGCTGGCACACCACGGCCAGGCCGGGGATGACGCTGCTCGAGAAGATAATCTACATGGCGGACTACATCGAGCCCACGCGCGATTTCCCGGGCGTGGACGAGCTGAGGCGCGCGGCTTATGAGGACCTGGACGCGGCCATGATACTGGGGCTGGAGATGAGCCTCGAGGAGCTGCGGGAAAAGGGCATGGAGCCGCATACGGCGTCTGTAAACGCACTTCTCTCTCTCAGAAAGGAAGAAACGCGATAATGCATCTCTACGGCGGAAACGGCAAAAAAGGCCGGCACGCGGCCAACAACAAGCACAGGCAGGAGAGCCGCCCGGCGGGCGGGAACCATATAGAGGAAGAGCGCTCCGCCAGAGTGGAGCTGGACTATTACGAGGAGGAGCGCCGGGAGCGGGCAGAGAGGCGGGAGAGACAGGCCCGCAGGGCGGAGAACAGCTCCGGCTATGAGAGCGGCAGCGGCACCAGCTATGCCGCCGAGCCTCAGCAGCGGTTCTCGGCGGACGACTACGTGTCCCGCGAGGAGCGCAAGTCCTCGCACAAGTGGGTCAAACGGCTGGCGGTGACGCTGGCCGTGCTGCTGGTGCTGGGCGTGGGCGTGTACGCCGGCGTCAGGGCCTGGATGAAGCCGCCCGACATCGGGACGAAGGACCCGGACAATGTGGCGGAGACCGCGCCGCCCACGGACAACGGCGTGGCCGCCGTGGAGCCGGACGTCATAGACGCGAACAACCGGCGCGACGGCGTGTACACCTTTGTGATAAGCGGCCTGGACCGCGAGGGGCTGCACACGGACACCAACATCATAGGCATGTTCGACATAGCGGCGGGCAAGCTGAACCTGGTGAACATCCCCCGTGACACGCTGGTGAACATCGACAACCTGCACAAGAAGATGAACCAGGCCTATCCCTCCAGCGTCAACAACGGCGGCGACGGCATCTCCGCCCTGCTGGACGTGGTGAAGGACCTGCTGGGCTACCCGGTGGACTGCTACGCCATAGTGGAGATACAGGTGGTGGAGGAAATCGTGGACGCGCTGGGTGGCGTGTACTACGACATCCCCTTTGACATGGACTGGGACGCGCCGGACCAGAACCCGCCGGTCAGCATACACATCAAGGCCGGATACCAGCTGCTGGACGGGGCCAACTTTGTCAACGCCATGCGCTTCCGCATGTCCAACGACGGCTCGCAGACCTATCTGCGCGGCGACATCGAGCGCATAGAGTTCCAGCAGAAGCTGCTGATGGCCCTGGCCTCCCAGACGCTGAGCCTGGGCAATATAACCAACCTGCCGAAGATATACGAGATAGTGATGGACAGTGTGGACACCGACCTCAACATGGGGAACATAGCCTATTTTGCCGCCGAATTCCTCAAGCTGTCCTCCGAGGACATCAGTTTCATGACCCTGCCCGGCAAACCTGACGGCACGGTCTACGGCGAGAGCTATGTTGTGCCCTATATCGACGAGTGGCTGGAGATGGTGAACGAGTACTTCAACCCCTTCACCGTGCCGATAACCAGAGAGAACGTGGACATGATAGCCACATTTGACAACGGCGCCACCTTCGACACCACCCAGGGCTATGTGGCCGGCGGGGAGACGCATTTTTACGGATACTACTACTGATAACTGATAAGGGAGAGGGAGAGCCAAATGTTGACACCGCTGGAGATAGCCGCCGCGGCCGCCAGGGCGCTGGACGCCAAAATGGCCAAAGACATCAAAGTGCTGCACACGACTTCCCTGACCGTGCTGGCCGACTACTTCGTGCTCTGCACGGCCACGAGCTCGACGCACGTGAAGACGCTCACCGACGAGTGCGACAAGGCCCTGTCCGAGCTGGGAGAGCCCCCGCTGAGGCGCGAGGGCTACCGCGGAGGGGACTGGATACTGCTGGACTTCGGCTGCGTAATCGTGCACGTGTTCCAGAAGGAGGCGCGCGAGTTCTACAACCTGGAGCACCTCTGGAGCGACGCCGAGGTGGTGGACCTCTCAGCCCTTCCGGGCCCTACGGCCTGAGGCGCGCTCAGGTCAAAGGGGCAGACGGACAGCATTTGATTTAAAGGGAGAGGTATAGCAATATGGCTTACGATTTTTCGCGCATCGAGAAAAAGTGGCAGAATTACTGGCTGGAGCACAAGACCTTCGCCGCGGTCACGGGCGACGACACGCGGAAGAAGTTCTTCCCGCTGATAGAGTTCCCCTATCCCTCGGGCGAGGGACTGCACGTGGGGCACCCGCGGCCCTACACCGCGATGGACATCGTGGCCCGCAAGAGGAGGATGGAGGGCGAGAACGTCCTGTTCCCGATAGGCTTTGACGCTTTCGGCCTGCCCACCGAGAACTACGCCATCGCGAACCACATGCATCCGCGAGACGTCACCAAGCGGAACATAGAGCGCTTCACCAGGCAGCTGCAGATGCTGGGCTACAGCTTTGACTGGGACCGCGTGGTGGACACCACGGACCCCAAGTACTACAAGTGGACACAGTGGATTTTCCTGCAGATGTACAAGCACGGCCTGGCCTACAAGGCCAGCATGCCCGTGAACTGGTGCACCAGCTGCAAGTGCGTCCTCGCCAACGAGGAGGTCGTGGAGGGCGTCTGCGAGCGCTGCGGCGCGCCCGTGGTGCGCAAGGAGAAGAGCCAGTGGATGCTGCGGATAACGGCCTACGCCCAGAGGCTCATAGACGACCTGGACGACGTGGACTACATCGAGCGCGTGAAGATACAGCAGCGCAACTGGATAGGCCGCTCCACCGGCGCGGAGGTGGACTTCAAGGCCACTTCCGGGGATGTGATAAAGGTGTTCACCACCCGCTGCGACACGCTCTTCGGCGCCACCTACATGGTGCTCTCGCCGGAGCATGAGCTGGTGAAGAGCTGGCTCGAGAGCGGCGTCATCAGGAACCCCGATGAGGTGAGGAGATACCAGGCGGCGGCCGCGGCCAAATCCGACATGGAGCGCACCGAGCTCAACAAGGACAAGACCGGCGTGGCGCTCGAGGGCGTGGACGCCATAAACCCGGTCACCGGGACCGAGATACCGATATTCATCTCCGACTACGTGCTGGCCAGCTACGGCACGGGCGCCATCATGGCCGTCCCGGGCCACGACCAGCGCGACTGGGAGTTCGCCAAGGCCTTTGACCTGCCCATCATCGAGGTCGTCAAGGGCGGGGACATCACCAAGGAGGCCTGGATAAGCAAGGACGAGAACGCCATC
The DNA here is from genome assembly GCA_944385765.1 of uncultured Oscillospiraceae bacterium. Lineage (GTDB taxonomy): Bacteria > Bacillota > Clostridia > Oscillospirales > Oscillospiraceae > Scatomorpha. Next base: position 19,652 of record CALWYL010000021.1, on the reverse strand, counting down.
ATGGTCAACTCCGGCTTCCTCAACGGCATGAGCGTGAAGGACGCCATCCCCACCATGGTCAGGTGGCTGGAGGAGAAGGGCGTGGGCCGCAGCCAGGTGAACTACAAGCTGCGTGACTGGGTCTTTTCCCGCCAGAGGTACTGGGGAGAGCCCATCCCCCTGGTGTACTGCGAGAAGTGCGGCTGGCAGCCGATAGACGAGAGCGAGCTGCCCCTGCTGCTGCCGGACGTGGAGAGCTACGAGACCACGGACAACGGCGAGAGCCCCCTGAGCAAGATGACCGACTGGGTGAACACCACCTGCCCCAAGTGCGGCGGACCGGCCAGGCGTGAGACGGACACCATGCCCCAGTGGGCGGGCAGCTGCTGGTACTTCCTGCGCTACATGGACCCCGAGAACGACACGGCCCTCGCCGGCAAGGATGCGCTGGACTACTGGAGTCCCGTGGACTGGTACAACGGAGGCATGGAGCACACCACGCTGCACCTGCTCTACAGCCGCTTCTGGCACAAGTTCCTCTACGACATCGGCGTGGTGCCCACAAAGGAGCCCTACGCCAAGCGCACCAGCCACGGCATGATACTCGGCCTCAACCCGCACAACTGGTCCAACCTCTCCGACGAGGAGAGGGCCCGGCTCATAGCCGAGCAGGGCAGCGAGGAGAAGGCCAGGGAGTACCTGGTGCACAAGTACGGCGAGATGGCCGAGCACCCCATCGTCAAGATGAGCAAGTCGCTGGGCAACGTGGTCAACCCGGACAGCGTCATCAAGGAGTTCGGGGCGGACACGCTGAGGCTCTACATCATGTTCATCGGCGACTTCGAGAAGGCAGCGCCCTGGAACCCCAGCGCCGTCAAGGGCTGCAAGCGCTTCCTGGACCGCATCTGGGCCCTGGCGGAGAAGCGCATAGAGGGCGGAGAGGAGTACTCCGCCGCCAATGAGAAAGAGGTGCACCGGACCATCAAGAAGGTGGGCGAGGACATAGAGAGCATGAAGTTCAACACCGCCATCGCCTGCATGATGACGCTGGTGAACAAGTTCTACGAGTCGGCGCCCTCCCGCGGGGACATCAAGGCCCTGCTGGCCCTGCTCAGCCCCTTCGCGCCGCACATGGCCGAGGAGCTCTGGGAGATACAGGGCTTCGAGGGCATCGCCTCCACGGCCCGGTGGCCCGTATACGACCTGGCCAAGACGCTGGACGACGAGAAGGAGCTTGCCGTGCAGGTGAACGGCAAGCTGCGCGCCACCGTGGTGGTGCCCGCCGACTGCGAGGACGGCGCGGCCGTGGAGGCCGCCATGGCGGAGCCCAGGGTGAAGAAGTTCACCGACGGGATGCAGGTCGTGAAGACGATAGTCGTCAAAAACAAGCTGGTAAATATAATCGTCAAGCCGGCCAAGTGAGTTTTACTTGACATCGGGCTGAAGAAAACTTATAATGTTAAGAGGCGGCGCTGATGCGTCGCTGCTGAAAGGGTTAATTGACCCCTACAAAGGCGTCTTTGGAGGGAGGGAATAAAATGTCGGAGATCTACGTCAAGGAGAACGAGTCGCTTGATAACGCTCTTAAGCGCTTCAAGAGGAGCTGCGCCAAGGCAGGCGTCATGGCTGACCTGAGGAAGAAGGAGTATTACCAGAGCCCCAGCGTCAAGCGCCGCAAGAAGTCCGAGGCCGCGCGCAAGAACAAGAACAAGCGTTACTATTGATTTTTGACGCCACGGCACCCCCGCCCGCAGAGGGCGGGGGAATTTTTACATTTAGCAGCTTGGATTTTACGGCATATACTGCTATAATGAAGGCACTCACAGACAGGAGGTCTGGAAGATGAATATAGAGCTCAGCGAGAAGGAGTTCCGGCGCTTGCTGGACATGGTGTACATTGGGAACTGGGTGCTGAACTCCACGCGCGGCAACGACCGCTTCGAGGACTACGACAACCTGCAGGAGAAGATGTTCGCCCAGTGCGCCAGGCTGGGGATGAGCGAGCTGTACACGACCTGGTACGGGCACACGTTCCCCTCCAAGGCCTATGAGGACGGCGGCATACACGAGGCGATAGCCGACTATGAGGACGCGGTCTTTTTTGAGATACTGGCCGAGGAGCTCGCGCGGCGCGACATGCATCTGGAGGACACGGACCCGGAGGACATGACGGAGCTCACCAACAGGATGGATGAGTATATCAACGAGTTCGAGGCCAACGGCATAGACAACCTGACTATAGATATCTGAGTGCATAAAAAGGCGGCTCCCGCGCAAGCTAGGCGTGGGAGCTGATTTTTTTGAAGATGTCCAAGGAACAATACGCGGAATATGTGAGGCAAAAATCGCCCAAATCGCACCTGGGGGCGGATATGGCCCGGGCCTTCGCGGTGGGCGGGACCATATGCGCGCTGGGGCAGCTGATAACCGAGGGCTGGGCCCGCATGGGCCTGGCGGAGCGGGACGCGGCCACGGCCTGCTCGATGACGCTGATATTCCTGGGCGCGCTGCTCACGGGGCTGGGCGTGTATGACAAGATAGCCAAGATAGGCGGGGCGGGCTCGCTGGTGCCGATAACGGGCTTTGCCAACGCCGTGGCCAGCCCGGCGCTGGAATTCAAGAGCGAGGGGCTGATAACCGGCATGGCGGCCAAGATGTTCCTCATAGCGGGGCCGGTGATAGTATATGGCGTGACGGCCAGCGTGCTGTGCGGCATAGCGCTCTGGGCCCTGGGCGCCGTTTGACAGAAATGGAAAAGTGCGGGTTGATAATGTTAAGTATCCCGATTATAATAGACCGCAGCAGGGGCTCCTCCGCCTGGGGGAGCCTTTTTTCAGGAGGAAGATATGTGGGCTTTTGACAGCGTATTCTATCACATCTACCCGCTGGGGCTCTGCGGGGCGCCGGCGGAGAACGACGGGCAGCTATCGCACAGGATACTGCGCATCGCCGACTGGGCGGAGCACATAGCCCGCCTGGGGGCCAGGGGCGTGTACCTGGGGCCGGTATTCGAGAGCGACGCGCACGGCTACGACACGCGCGACTACGCGCGCGTGGACTGCCGGCTGGGCACGAACGGGGACCTGGCGCAGGTCTGCTCGGCCCTGAGGGAGAGGGGGCTGCGCGTAATCCTCGACGGGGTGTTCAACCACGTGGGGCGGGGCTTCTGGGCCTTCAGGGACGTGCGGGAGCGGAAGTGGGACTCTCCGTATAAGGACTGGTTCCACATCGACTTCAACGGCAACAGCGGCTATGACGACGGCTTCTGGTACGAGGGCTGGGAGGGGCACTACGAGCTGGTGAAGCTCAACCTGCGGAATCCGGCCGTGGTGGACTACATATTCTCCTGCGTGCGCCGCTGGCGGGAGGAGTTCGGCATAGACGGGCTGAGGCTGGACGTGGCCTACTGCCTGGACCGGGACTTCCTCAGGCGGCTGAGGGGGCTGGCAGAGGAGATATCGCCGGAGTTTTTCCTGCTGGGGGAGACGCTGCACGGGGACTACAACCAGTGGGTCAACGGCGAGATGCTGCACAGCTGCACCAACTACGAGTGCTACAAGGGGCTCTATTCCAGCCTGAATTCCATGAACCTCTTCGAGATAGTCCACAGCCTGAAGCGGCAGTTCGGGCCGGAGTACTGGACGCTCTACAGGGGAAAGCACCTGTTCTCCTTCGCGGACAACCACGACGTCACCCGGGCGGCCAGCATACTCAACGAGCCGCGGCATCTGCCGCTGATATACGCGCTGATGTTCGGCATGCCGGGCATACCCTGCGTATATTACGGCAGCGAGTGGGGGGTGCAGGGCGACAAGCGCGAGGGCGACCGGGCGCTGAGGCCGGAGATAGAGAGGCCGCAGTGGAACTCCCTCACGGGGGACATAGCCGCCATGGCCGCGGCCTGGAACGGCAGCGCGGCGCTCAGGCGGGGGGATTTCCAGGACATCGTGCTGACGAACAGGCAGTGCGTCTTCCGCCGGGAGGCGGAGGGCGAGAGGGTGTTCGTGGCGGTGAACGCGGACTCACAGCCTTACGCCGCGCATTTCGACGCGGGCTGCGACCGGCTGAGGGAGCTCGCCGGCGGGCGCGAGGTGGAGATGCGGGGAGCGCTGGAGCTGCCGCCCTATTCCTGGGGCTTTTACAGGGCAATATGAGTTCAGCCGGCGGGAGTGTTCCCGCCGGCTGGCGTTATATGGGCGTATGGGCGCTCAGCGGCGGTTGGAGCGGCGCCAGATGTGCTGCTCCTCCGCGGCCTTCACGAGCTCGTCGCGGAACTGGGGGTGGGCCAGGGAGATGAGGCTCTCCGCGCGCTCCCAGGTGCTGCGGCCGGCGAGGTTGGCGACGCCGTTCTCCGTGGCTATGTAATAGGCCTGGGAGCGGGGGGAGGTGATGATGTCGCCGCTGAAGTGGGGGACTATGTTGCTGCGGCGCACGCCGTCGGCGCCCACGCGGGAGGAGGCCACGCAGATGAAGGACCTGCCGCCGCGGCTCATGGAGGCGCCGGTGAGAAAGTCCAGCTGGCCGCCGGTGCCGCTTATCTGGCGCAGGCCGGCGCTCTCGGAGCTTATCTGGCCGTAGAGGTCCACGGAGACGCAGCTGTTGATGCTGATGAAATTGTCCATGCGGGATATGACGTAGGGGTCGTTGACATAGGATATGGGCATGATGATTATGCCCGGGTTCTCATCCAGCCAGTCGTAGAGCTGCTGGGTGCCGATGGCGATGGAGAGTACGCCCTTGCCGGGGAAGAGGCCCTTGCGGCGGTTGGTCAGCTTGCCGGCCCGGTAGAGGTCGAGGAAGCCGTCGCCGCACAGCTCGGTGTGCATGCCGAGGTCCTTCAAGTCGCTGTTGGCGATGATGGAGCCCAGGGCGTCGGGCGTGCCGCCGATGCCCAGCTGGAGCGTGGCTCCGTCCACCAGATAGGGGATGAGGTGGCCGGCGATGGCGACATCCTCCGGGGACGGGGCGCGCGAGGGCACCTGCGGCACGGGCGCGGTGTCCCCCTCAACGACCATGGCCACGTCGGAGATGTGCAGGCTCTCGCCCCAGGCTCCGTACAGCCGGGGGAGGCGCTCGTTGACCTCGACGACAATCCGGCGGCAGCGGCCGACCATGGCCAGAGCGGTGCCGGAGGCGATGGAGAGGTTGAAATAGCCGTGCTTGTCCATGGGGGCGGCCTGGATGAAGGCCACGTCTGAGCTGATGTTCTCGCGGTAGTACCAGTCCAGGTTGCGGAATACCATGGGGTTGAAATAGGCCCGGCCCTGGTCGATGAGGCGGCGCTCGTAGGCGGAGCAGTGCCAGGAACTGTAGGTGAAGTGCTCGCCGGAGGGGTCGCACTCCACGGCTCTTATGGGGCCGTAAATCAGCAGCCCGTGTATCTTGACGTCTGTGAGCTCGTCGCGCCTCGCGGCCAGGGCCTCGTCACAGAGGGCGGCGAAGGTGATGCCGCTGCCGTACTCCACCCAGTCGCCGCTGCGGACCAGGGCGGCGGCCTCGGCGGGGGTGCCCAGCTTGCTGCGGTATTCGGCCATGAAATCCATGGGTTCGTCCTCCAATCGCTTTATTCCAGGTTTTATCCATTATCTCACACGGCGGGGCCAAAAACAAGCGCGGAGTGCGCAAAGTGCGCGAGAAAGGCCGCGTGGAGAGAGTTATTGACATTATTGACAGCGTTTGCAACATGGTTTTGTCGAATTTGCGCGAAGAATGTCAGGGCGCTTGCACTCGTGGGCGCGGAGTGATATAGTATAAATATAACAGCGGACTGGAGGTCTTTAGGCATGACCGCCGGGAGGGCGGGAGCCTTCCCGCGGCGGCCGGTGAAAAATGAACATTGCTAAAATCATGATCCCCAAAGTACTCACCGCCTTTGTGCACGAGGAGAGCTCAATCCGCCGGGGGATGGAGCTGATAAGGCGCCAGGGCTACACGGCCATACCCGTGCTCGACGCGGGAGGGACATACGTGGGCACGGTGACGGAGGGCGACTTCCTGCGGCTGCTGGTCTCCGTGGGCTCCACCGACCCCAAAGACTACGAGCTCAGACAGATAAAGGACATAGTGCGCCGCGACTTCTGCCCGCCGCTGGGCATAGACGCCGACGAGTCGGAGGTCATCTCCGCCATCATGAGCCAGAACTTCGTGCCCATAGTGGACGTGCGAGGCATACTCTGCGGCATACTGACGCGCCGCGCGGTGATAAAGTATCTCGCCGGGAAGGCGGGGATAGAGACGGAACCGGAGGAAAAGACCGCGGTAATCTGACGCGGCGGCGACTGCAAAAAGGCGGGCCTGACGGCCCGCCTTGCTCTTTTTTGACCTTACGCCAGTTCGCTTACGGCGCGCTCCAGATGGGAGCGTATCTCTATGTGCTGGGGGCAGGCCTCCTCACAGCGGCCGCACTTGAGGCAGTCGGAGGCGGAGCTGCGGCCCATGACGGCCACGCGGTAGCGCCCGCGGGCGGTCTCGTTGTTGCCGTACATGTCGTTTATGTTCAGGGCCTCCAGGATATTGGGCACCGGGATGGCCTGGGGGCAGACCTCCACGCAGTAGCGGCAGGAGGTGCAGGGGATGGAGCGGAACCCGGCGAGGATGGCGCGGACCTTGTCGAGCGCGGAGAGCTCCTCCGGGCCCAGGGGCTCGAAGGACTTCATGTAGGAGATGTTGTCGCGCATCTGCTCCAGGCTGGACATGCCGGAGAGGACGGTGATTATGCCGTCCAGGGAGGCGGCGAAGCGGATGCCCCAGGAGGGGATGGACATGTCCGGGCGCAGGGACTTGAGGATGTCCACGGCGCTCTGGGGCAGGCGGGCGAGCAGCCCGCCCTTCACGGGCTCCATGACCACCACGCTCTTGCCGTGGCGGCGGGCCGTCTCGTGGCACTTGCGGGACTCCACGGCGCTGTTTTCCCAGTCGGCGTAGTTGAGCTGCAGCTGGACGAACTCCACCTCGGGGTGGGCGGTGAGTATCTGGTCGAGCACGGAGGCCTTGTCGTGGAAGGAGAAGCCGATGTGGCGTATGAGGCCGCGCTCCTTCTGCCGGCGGACGAAATCCCACATGCCGTACTCATCGAAGTACTTCGTGCGGTGCTCGCCCAGGTTGTGCATGAGGTAGAAGTCGAAGTAGCCGGCGCCGCTGCGCTCCAGAGAGGTGCTGAACATCTCGTGGGCGGCGTCGCGGTCCCGGGCCATCCACACGGGACATTTGGTGGCGAACAGGTAGCTCTCGCGCGGGTGGCGGCTGGCCACAGCCTCGCGGAAGGCCTCCTCGGAGCCGGGGTAGGCCCAGGAGCTGTCGAAGTAGCGGAAACCGCTCTCCAGGAAGAGGTCGGCCATGGCGGAGACCTGGGGGACGTCTATCCTGTCGCCGTCCTGGGGCAGACGCATGAGGCCGAAGCCGAGCTTGGGTACGGATTCACCGAGATATTTGTCCATTCATATCCTCCATTCAGCCGTCCGGGGATATCACCGACCGGGCGGCGCGTATTGCGTTGACACCGAGGGGGAAGCCCATGTAGGGCAGGGCGTGCAGCAGGGCGGTGTAAACCTCCTCGGCCGTACAGCCGGATTTCAGGCATCCGAAGACGTGCGCCGGGAGCTGCCTGTCCGCGCCCAGGGCGGCCAGGACGACCAGCGAGAGCAGCTCGCGCGTCCTGCCGTCGAGCACGCCGCGGGTGTAGAAGTCGCCGAAGAGCCAGCCGCTGAGCACGTCGGGCAGCTCCTGGTCGAAGGGCCGGGGGAGGGAGGCGAACTCATCCCTTATCTCCGTGCCGTAGATGGCCTCCTGTATCCTGCGGCCCTCGGCGAGGCGCTCATCCTCGCTCACGCGGGACGCGCCCTCCAGCGGGAGGGCGATGCCGCGCGCGGAGAGGGCCTCGTCCATGGCGGAGACGGCGTTGAGCGTGCGGGGGCAGCCGATGAAGGGCATGCAGGAGTAGATGGCCTCGCGCAGCTCCAGAGGGGAGACGCCGGCGTTGAGCGCGGCGGCTGTGTGCGCCTTGAGCTGGGGGAGGCACTGGCAGGTTGAGAGGACGACGCAGGTGATGAGCTCGCGCATCCTGTCGTCCAGGGGGCCGGTGTAGCTTATCTCGCCGAAGATGAGGCGCTGCAGTATCTGCATCAGCTCAGGGTCATTCCCCTCGCCGGAATTGGGCTTGCCGCCGAAGAGGGCGGCGAATTTCTCTTCACAGGCCTTAATTCTGTCCATTTTAAAGCACCTCGCAAAAGTATTGGGCCGCGGGCGGGCTGTTCACGACGCCGGAACTGCCCTGACCGCGGCAAATATATTTTACGGCGGGGCCGAGGACATGTCCAATGCCTGTTTATCATGCGAACCCATGCTCAGGGAGCATTTTATGTGCTCAATGAAGCGGGACACGGCGGGGCTCTGGGGGGCTCCGCGCTTCCAGGCGAGCACGGAGGTGGAGCTGAGCGGAGGGGAGAGGGGGCGGCAGACGAGCTCCCGGGGGTCCAGATACGGGAGGGAGCCCTCCACCACCAGGCAGACGCCATAGCCCTGACGGGCGAGGACGGCGGCGTTGGTGCTCAGATTGACGGTGCAGCGGATATCCAGCCGGGGGAAAAAGTCGCCGAACCAGCTGGCGAGCTCGCTGCGCACGGCCTCGCGCATGGCCGTTATCAGCGGGCGGGAGACCGGGTCCGAGGCGGCGACGCTCTCCAGGGAGGCGAGGGGGTCGTCCGGGCGCATGACGGCCACCCAGCGCTCGCGGACGCCCAGGCGGATGAAGTCGTACTTCTCCATGCCCACGGGCTCCAGGAGAAGGCCGATGTCGGTGAGGCCTCGGTCCATGCGGAGGCGTATCACGTCGGCGGTGGCGCTGAAGAGCTCGAAGCGCACGCCGGGGTGGAGTTCGGAGAAGCCGCGCATCAGCCCGGCGAGCAGCCTGACGGACTCCAGCTCGCCGCAGCCGAGGCTTATCTCGCCCTCCAGCTGCCCGGGGCCGCCGGAGAGCTCGCGCTCCGTCCTGCCGGCGAGGGACAGGAGCTCCTCCGCCCGGCGCTTGAGCAGCATACCCTCTCCGGTGAGGGAAATGCGCCGGGACCCGCGCTCAAAGAGGCGCACGCCCAGCTCCTGCTCCAGCTGTGTGAGCTGGCGGCTGAGGGTGGGCTGGGTCAGGTGCAGCACGGCGGCCGCGCGGGTGATGCTCTCCTCCTGCGCCACGGTGAGGAAATAGCGCAGCACCCTGAGCTCCATGCTCTTCACCCCCTTATACAAATCATAACACAGCGCGGGGGAAATATCTACACCCGGAGGGTGAAAATTTCGCTCCGGAGGGCGGCGTTGGCCCGCGCGCTCTTGACTTGAGGGCCGCAAACGTATATTATAATTAAACGCAAATGCACAAAGCAGGTATGGAGGAGAGAGAATGAAGGCATTCGGACTTAACGAGCTGCGGGAGATGTTCCTCAGCTTTTTTGAGACAAAGGGGCATCTGAGGCTGCCCAGCTTTTCGCTGGTGCCGCAGAACGACCCGTCGCTGCTGCTGATAAACTCGGGCATGGCGCCCATGAAGCCCTACTTCACCGGCGAGCAGACCCCGCCGCGCCGCCGCATATGCACCTGCCAGAAGTGCGTGCGCACGGGCGACATAGAGAACATAGGCAAGACCGCCCGCCACGGCACTTTCTTTGAGATGCTGGGCAACTTCTCGTTCGGCGACTACTTCAAGCACGAGGCCATAGCCTGGTGCTGGGAGTTCCTCACCAGCCCGGATTGGGTGGGCATGGACCCCGACAGGCTCTACCCCAGCGTGTTCGAGGACGACGACGAGGCCTTCGCCATCTGGCGCGACGAGATAGGCATTGCGCCGGAGCGCATCTTCCGCTTCGGGCGCGAGGACAACTTCTGGGAGCACGGCTCGGGGGCCTGCGGGCCCTGCAGCGAGGTCTACTACGACCGCGGGGAGAAGTACGGCTGCGGCAAGCCCACCTGCACCGTGGGCTGCGACTGCGACCGGTACATCGAGGTCTGGAACAACGTCTTTTCCCAGTTCAACAGCGACGGGCAGGGGCACTACACCGAGCTGGCCAGCAAGAACATAGACACAGGCATGGGCCTGGAGCGCCTGGCCTGCGTCTGCCAGGACGTGAACAGCCTCTTTGACGTGGACACCGTGATGAACATCACCCACAAGGTGAGCGAGCTGACCGGCGCGCACTACGGCGAGAGCCCCCGGGCGGACGTCTCCCTGCGCGTGATAACCGACCACATCAGGAGCGCCACCTTCCTCATAGGCGACGGCGTGCTGCCCTCCAACGAGGGGCGCGGCTACGTCCTGCGCCGATTGCTGAGGCGGGCAGCCCGCCACGGCAAGCTGCTGGGCGTGAACGAGCCCTTCCTGTACAAGGTCTGCGAGACCGTGATACATGAGAATGCCACGGCCTATCCCGACCTGGCGGACAAGCAGAACTTTATCACACGCGTCATCAAGACCGAGGAGGAGAACTTCGGGCGCACGATAGACGGCGGGATGAGGATACTCTCCGAGCTGGTGGAGGGGCTGCGCGGCAGAGGGGAGAGCGTGCTCCCCGGCGCGGACGCCTTCCGGCTCTACGACACCTACGGCTTCCCGCTCGACCTCACGGAGGACATACTCTCCGACGCCGGCATGACTGCGGATACGGAGGGCTTTAACGCCCTGATGGACGAGCAGCGCGAGAGGGCGCGGGCGGCCCGCGGCGAGATAAGCGGCTGGAGCGGGCTGGACCTGGGCCTGGACAACGTGCCCACGGCCTTCACGGGCTATGACACGCTGACCGACGGCGGCACGGTGGAGGCGCTGATAGCCGCCGGGGAGCTCTCCGGTGAGCTGGGCGAGGGCGCGGAGGGCTCAGTGGTGCTCGACAAGACGCCGTTTTATGCCGAGATGGGCGGACAGGTGGCCGACCACGGCGTCATCGCCGCGGAGAGCGGGGCCCTGTTCAGGGTCACGGACGTGCAGCGCACCAAGGGCGGCAAGTACCTGCACAGCGGGCGCATGGAGCGCGGCTCGCTGCGGCTGGGCGAGCACGTGACCGCCACGGTGGACGCGGACAGGCGCCGGGCCATAATGAGGGCGCACAGCGCCACGCACCTGCTGCACGCCGCGCTGCGCAGGGTGCTGGGCGACCATGTGCACCAGGCCGGCTCGCTGGTGGAGCCGGACAGGCTGAGATTTGACTTCACGCACTTCTCCGCCATGACGGGGGAGGAGCTGCTCTCCGTGGCCCGCATAGTGAACATGGAGATACTCGAGGGGGACGGCGTCATTACCCGGGAAATGGGCCTGGACGAGGCCAGGAGCCTGGGGGCGCAGGCCCTGTTCGGGGAGAAGTACGGCGAGCGCGTGCGCGTGGTGACCATGGGCGGCTTCTCCAGCGAGCTCTGCGGCGGAACGCATGTGGACAACACGGCCAAGGTGGGGCCCTTCAGGATAGAGAGCGAGTTCTCCGTGGCCAGCGGCGTGAGGCGTATTGAGGCGGTGACCGGCGTGGAGTTCTTCCGCGAGAACGAGGAGAACAACCGGCGGCTGCTGGAGATGGCCAACGTGCTCAAGAGTTCGCCCTTTGACGTGGTGGAGAAGGCCAGGAGCGCGATGAACGACCTGCGCGAACTGCACAGGCGGGTGGAGGCGCTGCAGGACAAGCTGCGCTCCGGAGAGATAGACGGCTTTTTGGCCTCGGCCAAGTCCGTGGGAGAGCTGAAGATAGTGACTGCCACCCTGCCGGAGGCGGGGGCGGAGGACATGAGGCGCATGGGCGACTTCCTGCGCGACAGGGAGCCCTCCGTGGTGGCCGTGCTGGCCTCCGTATCCGGGGAGGACAAGATAACCTTCCTCGCCGTCTGCGGCAAGGAGGCCGTGGCCAAGGGCGTGAAGGCCGGGGACCTCATCCGCCAGGTGACCGCGCTCACCGGCGGCAAGGGCGGCGGCAAGCCGGACAGCGCCATGGGCGGCGGCAAGGACGTATATATGCTGGACAACGCCCTGGCCATGGTGGACAACTTCGTGGCCATCAAGCTGGGACTGATAAAACAGGACTGAGGAGGAACGGACATGAATGACTGCCTTTTCTGCAAGATAGCCGCGGGGGAGATACCCTCAAACAAGGTGTATGAGGACGAGCAGGTGCTGGCCTTCCGCGACATAAACCCGCAGGCCCCGGTACACATACTGGTGATACCCAAAGAGCACGCGGCGGACTCCGCCGCGCAGATAACGGCGGAGAACAGCGCCGTTGTGGCGCACTGCTTTGAGGTGATAGCGAAGATAGCGGCCCAGGAGGGGCTCGCGGAGGGCTTCCGCGTGATAACAAACTCCGGGGCGGTGGCCGGGCAGACCGTGCCGCACCTGCACTTCCACATCCTGGCCGGGGCGGACATGAGCGACAAACTGGTGTGAGATGAGGGGGGCCGCCGGGGGCGGCCCCCTTTTGCAGCTTATCACAGGGGGGACAGACGTGCTGTTGACGGCGGAATACATCTCGCCGCTGGGAAAACTGACCCTGGCGGCGGAGGGCGGAGCGCTCAAAGGGCTCTGGATTGAGGGGCAGAAGTACTTCGGCGCGGGGTATGAGCTCGTACCGGGGGAGGATGGGGCGCTGGCCGCCGCGCGCGGGTGGCTGGACGCCTATTTCCGTGGCGAGAGGCCCCCGGCGGCGGAGTTGCGGCTGGCCCCGGAGGGGACGGAGTTCCGGCGCGCGGTCTGGGAGCTGCTGCTGGAGATACCCTACGGGGAGACGAGCACCTACGGCGCGCTGGCGGACGAGCTCTCCGCGCGGCGGGGGGCGCGCTGCCCGGCCAGGGCCGTGGGCGGGGCTGTGGGGCACAACCCCATATCCATCGTCATACCCTGCCACAGGGTGCTGGGCGCGGGCGGCTCGCTGACCGGCTATGCCGGGGGTGTGGAGCGCAAGAGCTGGCTGCTGCGCCACGAGGCCTCGCCCGCCTGAACAGGGGATATGTCAAAAGTCCGCCCGCGGAGAGTTTTCCGCGGGCGGACTGTCAATTGGGGCGGGCTCGGCTCAGACGTGGAAGCGGCGGCGCGCCTCCTCGCGCAGGGAGGGGACGCGGCGAATCACGATGAGGGGTATGCAGAGCCCCACGCAGGAGATGAGCACTATCAGCGACCAGCCGGGGCGCCAGACGCCGCGCAGATAGAGGTCGCAGAAGAGCTCGACGGCGGCGGCCAGGAAACCGGCGGTGAGCAGCACCAGTATGGCCGAGGACAGGATGGAGAGACGGCGGTAGCGCACCACCCAGATGACCGTGGGGCAGACGCAGACCGCGCAGAGCAGCATGGGCACGGCCAGACGCAGATACCAGTCCAGGCCGTGGACGGCCAGGGCTATCAGCAGCACATAGACGCCTATGGCCAGGGTGTCGAGCGTGAGGCGGCACCAGGCGCTGAGCCGGCGGAAGAGCAGGGGCATGGCGAACCACACCCAGAGCATGACCGCCGCGCCGCCCGGGAAGAAGGACCACCAGAGCTCGCGGTAGAAGAGCAGGTTCAATATGCCGCAGCAGAGCGCCACCGAGGCCAGCATGGAGCTGAGCAGCAGCCCGGCCATGCGGCGGGAGACGGGCTCCACGCCCTCGTGCCGCGTGGGGAAGAAGGGCGGGGCATCATTGTCGGGGACGGCGTGGGGGTTCTGCACCGGGGTGTGGCAGAGGGGGCAGCTCCCGGCGCCGGCGCCGAGCTCGACGCCGCAGTTGACACAGTAAGACATGCTTTAACTCCTTTATTCAGCCTCTGGTGCTCTCGACGCGGACATGCATGCCCTCGCGCACAAGGTAACGGAAGAATTCCCGCTCCAGGTCGTTCTCCTGCTGGGTGCCGGAGAAGGTTATTTCCATGGTGCCGCCATAGCCGATGGCGGAGATGTGGGGGCGCGCGACGGCGGCCTGGCCCAGGATGACCTCCATGTGCTCTATGTGCGCGGACATCTCCGGGGGCAGAGCGAAATAGCCGGGGTTGGTGAAGGTGGCCGTATAGGGCCGCACGCCGCTGGTGCGGTAACTGCGGAGCATGATGGGGTTCTTCAGTACGCTGGGGATGAGCTGCAGCAGGGGGTTGTATTGCAGCTTTACGCCCCGGGTCATCACCGCGCGCAGGTTCTGCGGAGTGGCATAGAGGCGCATCTGGCAGCGGACCAGGCTCACCAGCTCGGGGAGGCTGTAGTCCCCCAGGCGGGGGTCGGCGGAGACCTGGACGGTCATTATGAAGTTCCTCAGCGTCTCGGTGGGGAAATAGGGGCGCAGATTTACCGGTATGCCCAGGGCCACCGGGCGCTGGCGGTGGACGCGCTCCTGGCGCTGCTTCTCCAGCAGGAGCTTTATGAGCACGGCGGAGAGATACTCGGTGACGGTGCCGCCGAGGGCGGAGGCGCGCTCCTTGAGCTGGGCTATGGGGACGAAGCCCATGGTGACGTTGAAGGTGTAAAAGGGCTCCGGCGTGCCCAGGTCCTGATACGCCCGTTTTACCTGCGTGAAGCTGCGGGAGACGCGGCCGGCGTGGCGGAGGTAGGCGTCCTCCAGCTCGCCTGGACTGGGAGGGGAATCGAGGTCGACGGCGCAGCCGGCGGGGATGTCCTCGCCCAGCTGGCGCAGGTATTCGGCCAGCAGGGCGCGGAAGAACACCAGGGCCCCGGCGCCGTCGGCCACGGCGTGGAACACCTCCAGGGAGATGCGGCGGCCGTAGTGGAGGAAGCGGACCAGCCAGCCGTTGTCCTCCCCGAAGCGCACGGGGCGGCAGAAATCCGCCGAGTCCTCTCTCACAAAGGGGCCGGGGGAGGGATTGGGCTCGAAGTAGTGCCAGAAAAAGCCCCGGCGTATGCGCACGGCAAAGCCCGGAAAACGGGGCATGGCCCGGTCCACCGCGCGCTGCAGCGCGGCGGGGTCCACCTCGCGGTCCATGAAGGCGGAAAAGCGGTATATGGCGGAGTAGTCCTCACGCTGGATGGCGGAGTACATGACGCTGGCGTTGTCCATGCGGTACCAGGGCGTCGAGACAGTGGCCAAGGCCATCACCTCCTTTTAACTATAATACCACCTGCGCGGGAGTTTTAGCAAGGGCGGGAAATGGGGCGGAGATATGGGAAGAAATGCAGGAAATGATATTTAAAATTGCAGAACATCTGTTAATAGCGCATGTATAAGCCTGACAGCGAGCTTAAATGCAAAAATAAATATTGCAGAATTCATTTTCTGTGTTATAATGCACTAAAAGCGCTGTTGGGAGGCCGAGCGATGATAGAGTTGAACCGGGAAAAAAATGTGCTCATGGAGTGCGAGTACAAGTACAGCCTCCAGGACAGGGCGGAGGGGAACCTCTACAGGGACATGTTCCCCTATGAGGAGGTGCCGAAGTGCACCTTCAACTTCCGCCTGACGCCGGCGGCCATGCCGGAGCACATATGGATAACGGATACGACCTTCCGCGACGGGCAGCAGAGCCGCGCGCCCTATGAGCCGGGACAGATAGTGGACATCTTCAAGCTGCTGCACAGGCTGGGCGGGCCGCGGGGAATCATCCGGCAGTCGGAGTTCTTCCTCTACAGCGAGAGGGACCGGGAGGCGCTGAGGCGCTGCCAGGAGCTGGGGTATGAGTTCCCGGAGATAACGGGCTGGATAAGGGCCACCAGGGAGGACTTCAAGCTGGCCAGGGGGCTGGGGCTGCGGGAGTGCGGCATACTGGTGAGCTGCTCGGACTACCACATATACAAAAAGCTGAAAAAGACCAGGCGGCAGGCCATGGACGGCTATCTGGCCGTGATAAAGGACGCGCTGGACGCGGGCATACACCCGCGCTGCCACTTCGAGGACATCACCCGGGCGGACTTCTACGGCTTCGTGGTGCCCTTCGCGCACGCCATCAGCGAGCTGATGGGCGAGAGCGGGATGCCGATAAAGATACGGGCCTGCGACACCATGGGATACGGAGTGCCGTACGCCGGGGCCTCGCTGCCGCGGAGCGTGGCGGGGATAGTGTACGGGCTGAGGAACTACGGGGGATTTCCCTCCGAGCTGCTGGAGTGGCACGGGCACAACGACTTCTACAAGGCGGTGGCCAACTCGGCCACGGCCTGGCTGTACGGGGCCTCGAGCGTGAACTGCTCGCTGCTGGGAATAGGCGAGCGGACGGGCAACACGCCGCTGGAGGCCATGGTGATGGAGTACGCCCAGCTCAAGGGCAGCATGGACGGCATGGACCCCACGGTGATAAGGGAGATAGCGGACTACTTTGAGAGAGTCATAGGCTATCACATACCGGATAACACGCCCTTTGTGGGGAGGGACTTCAACACCACGCAGGCCGGCATACACGCCGACGGACTGCTGAAGGACGAGGAGATATACAACATATTTGACACACAGAAGATACTCAACAGCCCTCCCCGGGTGACGATATCCAAGAATTCGGGGGCGGCCGGGATAGCCGTGTGGCTCTCGCGCCACCTGGGACACAGGGTGGACAAGGGCGACGGGGATGTGCTGGCCCTGAAGGCCTGGGTGGATGAGCAGTACGAGAGCGGGCGGGTGACCAATATAGGCCCCGGCGAGCTGGCGGAGGAATATGAGAGGATAAGAGGAGGCGGCGAGGCATGAACATCACGGAGAAGATAATAGGCGAGCACCTGGTGAGCGGGGAGATGAGAGCCGGAGAGGAAATCGCCATCAGGATAGACCAGACACTCACCCAGGACTCCACGGGGACCATGGCCTATCTGCAGTTCGAGGCCATGGGCATAGACCGGGTGAGGACCAAGCGCTCGGTGGCCTATATCGACCACAACATGCTGCAGTCGGGCTTTGAGAACGCGGACGACCACCGGTACATACAGACGGTGGCCGCGAAGCACGGAATATGGTTCTCCAGGCCGGGGAACGGCATATGCCACCAGGTGCATCTGGAGCGCTTCTCAGCCCCGGGGGAGACCCTGCTGGGCTCCGACAGCCACACGCCGACCTGCGGCGCGGCCGGCATGCTGGCCATCGGCGCCGGCGGACTGGACGTGGCTGTGGCCATGGGCGGCGGGGCGTATTACCTGACGATGCCCAAAGTCTGCCGGGTGCTGCTGACGGGAAGGCTGAAGCCCATGGTGTCCGCCAAGGACGTTATCCTGGAGATACTCAGGCGGCTGAGCGTCAAGGGCGGCGTGGGCAAGGTGATGGAGTACGCCGGAGAGGGGCTGGAGTCCCTGAGCGTGCCGGAGCGGGCGACCATAGCCAATATGGGCGCGGAGCTGGGCGCCACGACCTCGGTGTTCCCCAGCGACAGGAGGACCAGGGAGTTCTTCGCCGCGCGGGGCAGGGCCGGGGCGTGGAGAGAGCTCAAGGCCGACCCCGACGCCGGGTATGACGAGGAGATAGTGGTGGACCTCTCCGCGCTGCGCCCCATGGCGGCGCAGCCGCACAGCCCGGACAACGTGGCGGAGATATCCTCCATCGCGGGAATCAAGGTGGACCAGGTGTGCATCGGCAGCTGCACGAACTCCTCCTTCTGCGACATGATGCGGGTGGCCGGCATACTTGCGGGCAAACACGTGGCGCCCAATGTGAGCCTGACCATCTCGCCGGGCTCGCGGCAGGTGCTGAGGGCGCTGGCCTCCAACGGCGCGCTGGCCAGGATGGTCACGGCCGGGGCCAGGATACTGGAGTGCGCCTGCGGGCCCTGCATAGGCATGGGGCAGGCGCCGGCGACGGACGCGGTGAGCCTGCGCACTTTCAACCGCAACTTCTACGGGCGCAGCGGGACGCCGTCGGCAAAGGTGTATCTGGTGAGCCCGGAGGCGGCGGCAGTCTCCGCGGTGACGGGGGTATTGACCGACCCGCAGAGCTGGGACGGGGGAGAGGCGCCCTACGACGTGCCGGAGCTCTTCGACATAGACGATGGGATGCTCATACCGCCGGTGGAAGACAGCTCGGATGTCGAGGTCGTGCGCGGGCCCAATATAAAGCCGTTCCCCCAGGCCGCGCCGCCGGCGGAGGAGCTCTCTGGCCCGGTGCTGATAAAGGTGGGGGACAACATCACCACCGACCACATCATGCCCTCAAACGCCAAGCTGCTGCCCTTCCGCTCCAACGTGCCATATCTGGCGGACTACTGCCTCACGCCCTGCGACCCGGCCTTCCCGGAGAGGGCCAAGGCCGCCGGAGTGGGATTCATAGTGGGCGGGGCCAACTACGGACAGGGCTCCAGCCGGGAACACGCGGCGCTGGCGCCGCTCTATCTGGGAGTGAAGGCCGTGCTGGCCAAGAGCTTCGCCAGGATACACAGGGCTAACCTGATAAACAACGGCATACTGCCGCTGGAGTTCACCTCGGACGCGGACTATGAGGCGGCGGCCGAGGGGGAAGAAGTGCTGATACACGCGGCGCCGGAGCAGATACGAGAGGCGGCCGGCGGAAAGGCCCTCACGGCCGCGATAGGCGGGCGGGAGGTGGCGCTGAAGCTGGAGATATCGGAGCGGCAGCGCGACATACTGCTGGCAGGAGGGCTGCTCAACTACACGCGGGAGAGCGGAAAATAAGTATATTCGAGATGGGGGAGACAGAAGATGGGAGCTGTGCACAGAGTTACGCTGATACCCGGGGACGGGATAGGTCCGGAGGTGTCCCTGGCGGCGCGCCGCGTGGTGGACGCCTCGGGCGCGCAGATAGACTGGCATGTGGAGGAGGCCGGCGAGGCGCAGATGGCCCGCGAGGGCACGCCTCTGCCCGAGAGGACCATTGAGTCCGTGGCGCGCGACCGGGTGGCCCTGAAGGGGCCCATAACCACGCCCGTGGGGTCCGGCTTCCGCAGCGTGAACGTGGCGCTGAGGAAGAAATTCGACCTCTACGCCAACGTGAGGCCGGTGAGGACCTTCCCCGGGGTGCAGAGCCGCTATGAGGGCGTGGACCTGGTGGTGGTGCGGGAGAACACGGAGGATCTCTACGCGGGGATAGAGCACATGATAGGCGATTACGCCGCCGAGAGCATCAAGCTGATAACCCGCAGGGGCTCGGAGCGCATTGCCCGCTATGCCTTCGACTACGCGCTGCGCAACGGCCGGCACAAGGTGACGGCCATACACAAGGCGAACATCATGAAGTGCACGGACGGCCTGTTCCTGGACACGGTGAGAGCCGTGGCGGAGGAGTATCCGCAGATTGAGTTCACGGACGAGATCGTGGACGCGGCCTGCATGCACGTGGTGCAGCGGCCGGAGGCCTACGACGTCCTGGTGCTGCCCAATCTGTACGGGGACATCATGTCCGACCTCTGCGCCGGGCTGGTGGGGGGAATCGGGCTGGCCCCCAGCGCGAATATCGGCGCGGACTGCGCCATCTTCGAGGCGGTGCACGGCAGCGCCCCCAAACACGCGGGCAAAAACGACGCCAACCCCACGGCGCTCATACTCTCGGCCGCCATGATGCTCAGGCATCTCGGCGAGACGGAGGCGGCCGGACGTATAGAGGGCGCGGTGCTCGCGCTGCTCAGGGGCGGCGTGAAGGTGACATATGACCTGGGAGGCGGCCTGGGCACAAGCGAATTTGCCGACGCGGTGATAGTGGAGATGGCCGGGTAAAAGGGACGCAAATTTTGCTTGCATTGCCGCGCGAGGTGTGGTATACTATGCAGGCATTGCGGGTGTAGTTCAATGGCAGAACATCAGCTTCCCAAGCTGAATACG
>CALWYL010000020.1 GCA_944385765.1 uncultured Oscillospiraceae bacterium | reverse complement strand
ACCAGCCGCGGCTCGCCATGCGGCGGGGCCCCGGCCCCGCCGCATTTTGGCCCGCTCCCCTTTACAACACCCGGCTTATATGCTTCAATATAATCGGCCGGCCGGGGGAAGCCGATTATGAAAGAGCGGCGGCGAGCGGCAAAGAGTACCGGGTCTCGTATTGCAGCGGGGTGTACATCGGCGGCTGAAGTGAGGTTTACGCGTCCCGCGAGATCCGGCGCGCGGAGGCCGCCGGGGATGATTTCGGCGGCCAGGAGGCGGCCAAATGGCAGCCTGAGAGCAATTGCCCAATGGCTATTGCTGAGAGCCGGGTATTTGTGATAGAGTATCACAGGAGAGACGGCGGCGCCGAAAGGGTCGTCAAAAAGTGCATGGGCGGCCAGGTGGAGTACATCGGGCAGGAGCCCGGGCTCTGGCCTTTGAGCTCACCCTGCCCTGACGCGCCCGCCCCGGAACAGGATTTAACAGGTGATTGATTTGAAAGGATTGGAACTCTCAAGAAGGTTTTATTTTGAGGTGGGCGCGCCCACCCTCAAGTCGCGCTTCCCGGAGGTCATGTCCCGCGCCGCGGCCGGCCTCTCCGGCCAGGGCTCGGAGTGCCTGGGCCTGGACGACGAGGTCTCCCGCGACCACGACTTCGGCCCCGGCTTCTGCATCTGGCTCTCGGACGAGGACTTCGACCAATATGGCGAAGAGCTTCAGTCGGCCTACCGCGGGCTCCCGCGGGAGTTCCTCGGCTTCACCCGGCTGGAGAGCGGCAAGGGCGCGCAGCGCACCGGCGTCATGCGCACCTCGGACTTCTACCGCTACTACATCGGCAGCCCCGGCGCGCCGGAGACGGCCATGCATTGGGTGCGCATCCAGGAGCACTTCCTGGCCACCTGCACCAGCGGCGAGGTGTTCGAGGACGGCCTGGGCGAGTTCACCGCCGTCAGGGACGCCCTGCTGCCCTGCTACCCCGAGGACATCCGCCGCAAGAAGCTCGCCGCCCGCGCCGCCAGCATGGCCCAGTCCGGCCAGTACAACTACTACCGGCTGATAAAGCGCGGCGACGTGTTCGGCGCGCGGCTGGCTCTGGGCGAGTTCCTCAACGCCGCCCTCTCCATGATGTACCTGCTCAACTTCCGCTACGAGCCCTTCTACAAGTGGCAGTTCGCCGGCGCGGAGGGCCTGGTGGCCATGGCGGAGGCCCTGCCGTATCTGAAGGACATCGCCGCCGCCTCCACCGTGCGCGACGCGGAGCGCATCGCCTCCGACATAGAGGCGGCCAGCGCCGTCGCAATCGGCGAGCTGCGCCTGCAGGGCCTCACCATGGCCGGGGGCAGCTACCTCGAACCCCACGCCTATTCCATAATGCAGCAGATATCCGACCCCTTGATAAGGGGATTACATGTGATGGAGGGTTAATATGGACGCAAGATACGAAAAACTGCTCAAATGCCGCGACTATGTGCGCAGCCGCACGGACTTTGTCCCCCGCGTGGCCCTCACGCTCGGCAGCGGCCTGGGCGGCTTCGCCGCCGAGTTGGACGTGGCCTGCGAGATGCCCTACGCGGACATCCCCGGCTTCCCCGTCTCCACCGTCCCCGGCCACGCGGGGAAGTTCATCTTCGGCACGCTGCAGGGCGTACCCGTGGTCTGCATGCAGGGCCGGGTCCACTACTACGAGGGCTATGAGCTCTCCGACGTGGTGCTCCCCACTCGCCTGGTGCGCATGCTGGGCGCGGAGATTCTGTTCCTGACGAACGCCTCCGGCGGCGTCAACCCGGACTTCAACGCCGGCGACTTCATGCTGAT
The DNA here is from genome assembly GCA_944385765.1 of uncultured Oscillospiraceae bacterium. Lineage (GTDB taxonomy): Bacteria > Bacillota > Clostridia > Oscillospirales > Oscillospiraceae > Scatomorpha. The sequence goes on along the minus strand of CALWYL010000020.1, from coordinate 32,741 downwards.
AACCGACCACATCATGACCTTCTTCCTCAACCCGCTGATAGGCGCGAACATCGAGGAGCTGGGCACCCGCTTCCCCGACATGTCCCACGTCTACGACCCGGCCCTCTGCGACGTCATCCGTTCCGTGGCCGCCAGGGAGGGCATCGCCCTGCGCGAGGGCGTCTACTGTCAGCTCACCGGCCCCTGCTTCGAGACCCCGGCCGAGGTGCGCATGCTGGGCGTGCTGGGCGCCGACGCCGTGGGCATGTCCACCGCCGTGGAGGCCACGGCCGCCCGCCACTGCTCTCTGCGCGTCTGCGGCATAAGCTGCGTGTGCAACAAGGGCGCGGGCCTCTCCCCCACCCCCCTCACCCACGAGGAGGTCCAGGAGGCCGCCGACAAGGCCGCCCCCCTCTTCAAGCGCCTGGTGGCCGGCAGCATCGCCGCCATGTGTCCCTGAGCCATTAATTATGTAAACTGGAAGCGCCTGGCTCCCCGTTCACAAATTATTTTTGAGATTTAATATTTCTGTAATATAAGTGCTGTTTTTTGCTTAACATCTGCCTGATATCATAACAATCGCAAGAGACAGCTTCATCTTTTTCATTTTGTCCTCATTCCATAAGGACCGCCCGCCGGTAGTCGCTCCGGCGGGCGGTTTCCTTTTATGCTCAGGGGCGGGCGCGGTCTCTCCGCGGCCGTTGACACGGCGGCCGCGCCACTCTATAATTGGGTCAGGGCCTTTTCGCGCGCCCGTCCGGGCACGGGGCGCGCTGCCGGCGCAAAACGCTCAGGGGGTGTGAACTTGTTCAAGCTGATATACAGTGTCGGCGGGCAGATATCCGAATACCTGCGCTCCAATCTCAGCTCTGCGGATTGGCAGCTCATAGCCTCCGACGACGCCGGCTTTGCCGACGCCGCCGTCAGGGAGCGCGCCGATTTCCTGCTCATACAGGCCGCCGCCGCGCCCTCGTTCTACCGGCGCGAGCTCATGCGGCTGTACCTCACCGGCTGCAGCCCGCACATCATCCTCTTCAGCATGGGCCGGGACAGCCGGTTCTCCTCCAGCTTCAAGCCGGAGCAGGCCAGCGCGCAGTTTACGCGCGCGGAAAATGAGCTGTACCGGGTCCTCTTCCAGGCCATATTGCAGGAGAGCGTCTCCATCACGGGAGGCATGCAGTTTCTGCGCTGCTCGGACATACAGATGCGCGCCAGCCGCTTCACACGCGAGGAACAGCTCAAGGAGATAATCTCCGGCGTGTCGCTGGAGCAGTTCAGGGAAATCACCGAGGAGTACAACCTCAACATCGTCTCCCCCGCGGGGCACTACCTGGTCATCAGCAAGGCCATGCCCTACAACTACTTTGACGACTACACGCACAACCGCCGGGTGTACCGCATGCTCGAAGAGCTCCTGCGCGACGAGCTGTACGTCCTGCTCAACAGATACGCCGGCGGCGAGGTGTTCAGCATCAGCAACAACTCCGTCTGCATCATAATAAACGACTTCCGCCAGCCCAGCGCGAAAAAATACCGCGAGCAGATAAACACGCTGCTCTCGCAGATATACCAGCTCATGGACGACGGCATGACCGCCCTCTTTGTGGGCCGGCATGTCAACTCGCCCACGGAGTTCAATGTCGTCTACCGCGAGTGCATAAACGCCAAGCGCATGAGGATATTCTACGGCGAGGAGCAGCTCCTCTCGGTCAAAACCCTGCGCCAGAAGCGGGAGGTGCCGGCCGCGGAGGAGCTCGAGCGCTGCATATCCACCATCAGGGAGTTCTCGCTGATAACCCCCTTCACCGAGTTTGAGAGCGCCATAGAGGAGCTCTTTCTGCGCCTTTTAAAGTCCAGCGCCAGCATAAACTACTACTATTACTCCTGCAGCGCCATAAACGTCGTGTACGACGCCTTCTGCCACCGCTACGGGGTCACGCCCGAGCGCCGGGCCATGAGCCGCTGCTTTGACAAGTACGTGACCGTGGAGGAGATTGCCGAACACTACCTGCGCATCTTCAAAAACGCCCGGGCCCAGGCCGAGGCGAACAGCGGGCGCGACAACCTGCTCATCTACCGCATGACCGCCTATGTGGAGGACAACTACGCGCTGGACCTGAGCCTGGAGGGCCTGGCCGAGTTCGTCGGCTTCAGCCCCAGCTACACAAGCCGCTTCTTTCACAGGCACACCGGCAAGACCTTCTCCGCCTATCTCACGGAGTGCCGCATCGGCCGGGCAAAGGAACTCCTGAGCCAGAAAGAGCGCCCCGTGATAGCCGAGATAGCCGCCGCGGTGGGCTACCGAAACCCGCAGTTTTTCTCTCGCACCTTCCGCCGCCTCGTGGGCTGCTCGCCCAGCGAGTACACGGCGCGCTACAGGCCGCCCCGGAATGAGAAAAAGTCTCCGTGATTCCTCACGGAGACTTTTTTATCCGCTCACTTGAGCGGCTCGCGGTACTTCCTCTCTGTATCCGGGATCATCCGGGCGCCCTCGATGGGGGAGGCGGCCATCTGCGCGTATTTCGCCAGGCAGCCGCGTATCCTGCGCGGCTTGGGCGGCTGCCACCTGGCGCGCCGCTCGGCAATCACGTCCTCGCCCACCTTGAGCTCAATTGTGCCACGGGGTATGCTGTACTCTATGATGTCGCCGTCCTCCACGAGCCCTATGAGGCCGCCCACCGCCGCCTCCGGCGCCACATGGCCTATCACCCCGCCGACGCTGCCTCCGGAGAAGCGCCCGTCGGTTATCAGCGACACGCTGCTGCTCAGCCCCAGGGCCCTCATGGTGTTGGTGATGGTGAGCATCTCCCTCATCCCGGGCCCTCCCACGGGGCCCTCATAGCGGATGACAATGCAGTCGCCGGGCTCTATCCGGCCCGCGTTCAAGGCGTTGAAGCAGTCCATCTCCGTGTCGAACACCTTTGCCCTGCCCGTGTGCTCCCACATCTCCCTGATGACGCCGCTGGTCTTTATCACGCAGCCCTCCGGCGCCAGGTTCCCCTTGAGCACCGCCAGGCCGCCGCGCTCTGTGTAGGCGTTGCTGAAGGGGCGTATGCAGTCGTCGTTGAGCACCCTGGCGTTCTCCACCATCTCGCCCAGGGTCTTTCCGCCGTAGGTCATGGTGCTCCCGTCCATGTATCCGGCGTCTATGGCCTGCTTCATCACGGCCTCCAGCCCACCGGCGAGGAAGAAGTCGTAGGGGCTGTACTTGGTGCTGGAGGGGCTCAGCTTGACTATCTGCGGCGTGCTCTTGCTGGCCCGGTCGAAGTCATCCAGCGTTATCCTGTAGCCCGCCTCGGCGGCGATGGCCGGGATGTGCAGCGCGCTGTTGGTGGAGCAGCCCACCATCATGTCCACGGCCAGGCAGTTGAGGAAGGACTGCTTGCTGACTATCCTGGAGGGTCTGAGGTCCTCGTGTACCATCTCAACTATCCTCTTGCCGGCGTTGCGCGCCATGTGTATGCGCCTGGTGTAGAAGGCCGGCACGGTCGAGTTGCCCAGCACGCCCACGCCGAGCACCTCGGAGACCATCTGCATGGAGAGGGCCGTCCCCAGCCCGGTCATGCACGCGGGGCCACAGCCGACGAGGCCGTTGTCCTCCTCCAGCTCAATCAGCCGCTTCATGTCTATCTTGCCGGACTTGGCGGCCATTATCTTCGCTATCTCCTCGTTGGAGTCCACCTGTTTGCCGTCCTTTGTGGCGGGCATGGCTATGCCGCCGGTAATCATGATGCAGGGGATGTCCAGCCTCATCATGGCCATCAGCATTCCCGGGACAATCTTGTCGCAGCTGGCTATGCAGACCAGGCCGTCCAGCATGTGCCCCTCCACATAGCACTCCACCGAGTCGGCTATTATGTCCCTGCTGGGCAGCGGGTAGAGCATGCCCGGCGTGTTCTCGCACATCCCGTCGCATATGGCCACGGTGCCCGTCATGCAGGGCGTGCCCCCGGCCATGAGTATGCCCTCCTTGACATACTCGCCTATCTTGTCCAGCGTCGCGTGGCCCGTGAAGAGGTTGGTGTAGGAGTTCACCACGCCTATCAGCGGACGACGCACCATGTCCGCGTCCAGGCCGCCCGTCATCATCAGGCTCCTGCACAGCCCGCGGTCCACCCCCAGTTTCATCTCGTCGCTTCTCACAATTTATGCCTCCTTTTTCAGGTTGAAGTACTGCCGGTCGTAGTTCTCCTCTATGGCCTTGACCATGTCCGTCACGAAGTCGTTGTACGGCGTTGTCACGCCGTATCGGCGCCCCAGGGCGGATATCGCCCCGTTCAGGGAGTCAATCTCCGTCTTGCGCCTGTATATGAGCATGTCCTGTGCGGTGGAGGAGAGGTAGTCGCGCATCGAGCCGAGCACCGGGTCCCTGCAGAGCTCAAAAATCCTCTCCCCGTCCAGCCCGGCGGCGGTGGCCACATCGGCGCACTCGCGCAGTATGTTCAGGAAAATGCTCCGCGCGTGGCTGTTTGCGAACATGTCCCCGGCGTTGAGCCGCAGCAGGCCCATCAGCGCGTTTGCCGCGGAGTTGGCCGCCGCCTTGCGCCAGACGAAGAAGCCTATGTCCTCGTCCAGGTCGGCCCGGCAGCCGCCGGCGCGGAAGAGCCCCAGCAGCTCCGCGCCCGCTTTGTCCGTGACGGCGTTGTGCCTCAGCACGCCGAAGTGCAGCTGCACCCCTTCCGTCGGCAGCGCCCTGCACTCCCCCGGGGCCGGCAGCTCGGTGCCTATGTTCCCCGAGCCGTAGAGTATCCGCTCCAGCGGCGCGTATTTCGCCAGCTGCTCCACGTTGCCCAGCCCGTTCTGCAGCGACATCACCACGGTGTGGGGCCCCAGGCAGCCCAGGGCGGCGGAGAGCGCGGCCTCCGTGTAGTTGCACTTTGTCAGCACGATGACCGCGTCCATCACGCCCAGGCCCTCCGCGCTGACAGAGGTGTGGAACCCCTCCACCACCCTGTCGCCCTCCGGCGTGTGGAAGAGCATCCCCCGCGCCGCCACGGCCTCCATGTGCGCCCTGTACGGGTCAACCAGATATACCTCGGCGCCGCCCAGCCTGAGATATGAGGCAAATACGCTGCCTGTGGCGCCGGCGCCCAGCATTGCTATCTTCATCTTATCCAGTCCCTTTCAATTGCCGCCCAGGGCCTGTCCGGCCATGCCGGTCCGGCTGCAGAGCCGCGGCGGCCTGATAATGAGTCCTATGAGCAGGCACAGTGCCATGAGCGCTATGCCCAGTATCCAGGCGAAGCTGTAGTCGCCCCTCAGGTCGTAGAACCACCCCACCAGCACGGACGGTATGGAGGACAGCACCCCGGCAATCATCGAGTAGAGCCCGTTTATATTCGCGTAGTCATAGCTGCCGTAGTAGTTGAGCAGCATGTTCTGCGGCGCCACCATGATTATCCCGTATCCCAGGCCGGAGAGTATGAGCGAGATATACACCGCGGCCATGCCCGTGGCGTTCATCAGCAGCAGGAAGCCCGCCGCCGAGAGCGCCGCGCCGGCCACGACTATCTTCTTCATGTCCACGCGGTCGCCCAGCACCCCCACCGCCACACGCCCAAAGGTGTTTATGAGCGCGAACATGCCCACGGCGCCCGCGGCGAGGCCGCGCTCTATGCCCTGCAGCTCCAGGTGGTTTATGGCCTGCGACGAGATGATGCTGAGCTGGTATGAGGAGGCGAAATAGAGGAATATCAGCATGTAGAATGGCGCGGTGCGCTCCGCGTCCCTCAGCCGCCAGCACTCGGAGGTCTTGTAGGCCGCGCCGGCGGCCTTGCCCGCCTTTGCGGCCGGGCTCCTGCCGTTGTCCGGCTGCAGGCCGTACTTCTCCGGGGACTCGCGCACCACGAGCAGCGTCAGCAGTATGGACGCCCCGGCCAGGGCGGCTATCATCAGCCAGACGCTCCGCCAGCCGCTGTGGCTGTTCACCCAGGTGCAGACCGGCGTGAATATGTAGCCCCCCACGCCGCCGGCGGTGAGCAGCAGCGCCATCGCCAGCCCCCGGTAGTTGAAGAACCACTTGGAGATGTTCACCTGCTCCGGCAGCAGCGTGCCGAAGCGCATGCCGAAGCCGATGAAGAAAATCCAGAACACGTAGTAGAACCACACCGAGCGCCCCACCAGCGCCATGAGCAGGCAGCCAATGGCCATCAGGGCCAGCCCCACAGCCATGCTCGCCTTGGCCCCGAAGCGGTTTATGAATTTGCCGGCCAGCGGCGCGGACAGGGCGTGTACCAGCGTGTAGCCCGTATACGCGCCCGTGGCCAGGGTCATGGTCATGCCCAGGCTGTCCGCCATGTCGTTCACCACGACGCCGAAGGCGTAGGATATGGCCGCCACCACCGTGCCGTAGCTGAGCCAGAGCACCGCCAGGTTGAGCCAGCCGTAAAAGGGTCTCCTCTTCATGCGGTCACCCGCGTTTCAGCCCGTCGACAACTATGCCGGCCCCCAGGGGCAGCCCCTCGTCGAAGGCGGCCAGGTTCATCTTCTCCAGCTCCGGCCTCCGGCTCCACTTCTCGGCTATCAGCGCCCTCACCGCCTGCACGTCGCGGAAGAGCCCCGGTATGCCGGCTATTATGCCGGTGAGCAGAGTGCTTATGGCCTTCTGCCCGCCCAGCTGCAGCGCCATATCCATGATGGGGAAGGCCAGCAGATGGCAGTTCCCCGGCGCGCCCGCGCTGTCCACGGTAGAGCTGTTCACCAGCAAATACCCGCCCGGCTTCACAGTCTGCGCGAACATGTTGAACGCCCTCTGGTCCACGGTCACCACCAGGTCCGAGCGCTCCTTTTTCACATTTCCTATCTGCGAGTCGCTGAACAGCAGATAGCAGGAGGAGTACCCGCCCCGCTTCTCAATGCTGTACCTGGGGTAGCAGGTGGCCTCCATGCCGTTGAGCAAAGCCGCCTGAACCAGCGTCTTTCCCAGGTTCTGTATGCCGTGTCCGCCCGAGCCGGCGACAAAAACAGCTGTCTCCATCTCTTCGCTCCTTAATCTCCGTAGGTGTCTTTAAAAATGCCGAGCGGGAAAACGGGTATCACATTCCTCTCGATGTGCTCCCTGATTTTTCTCGGGTTCACTTTTGAGCCCGTGACGCAGGTCGCCAGCACCTCGATATAGGCGTAGGCGTTGTACTTCATCTGGTAGTCCAGGGCCTTTTTGAAGCAGCGCTTGAAGTCCGCCACAGCCGCCGGCGTGTGTACGCTGCACCTGGCCACGAAGGCCGGGCGCTCCAGCATGGCTATCATCTCCGCCAGCTTTATGGGCGGCACCTCGCAGCCGCTCAGCGTCGTCTTGGTCACCGCTCCCACCGGGGTGGTGGCGCTGGCCTGCCCTCCCGTCATGCCGTATATGCAGTTGTTTGCGCAGAGCACGGTGAAGGCCTCTCCCCTGTTCGCCGCGTGCAGCGTGTCACCCAGGCCTATCGAGGCCGCGTCGCCGTCGCCCTGGTACAGCACCACAACCGAGTGGGGATTGCAGCGCTTCAGCCCGGTGGCCTCGGTGGGCGAGCGCCCGTGCGGGCTGTTGAAGGAGTCAAACTCGGTTATGAAGCTGCTGAAACCCGTGCATCCCGCGGAGCCGCCCCAGGATATGCGCCCGGCGATGTCCATCTCGTCTATCACCTCGGCGCAGCTCTTGACGATAAGCCCGTGCGAGCAGCCGGCGCAAAACGGCGTCGGCTTCGCCAGGATGGACTTCGTCCTGCCGTATATCTGTTCCATTTTTCAGCGCCCCTCCCCTTCGGTGATTATCTTCCTCATGGTCCCGGCCACGTCCCCGGCCTCCACCAGGTTTCCTCCGCAGCGCGAGTAGCTGTACAGGGGTATGCTCCTGTCCAGGTTGAGCGCCACGTCGGGGTAAAACTGCTCCGGCAGCGCCATCTCCACGCTGAGCGCCGCCTTTATGCCGTGTATTGCCTGTATCTGCAGCTCCGGGAAGGGGAAGAGGGTTATGGGCCTGAACATGCCCACGGCATACCCCTCCGCGCGCAGCTCATCCACCACGTCCAGGCAGATGCGCGCGCAGCTGCCGTAGGCGAAGATGGCGTACTCCGCGTCCTCCATGCGGTAGGAGGCGCTGCGCGCCTCGGTTTTCACCCACTCGCGGTACATCCTGTTGTTGTCCACCAGGCAGGCCTCCGTGGCGTCCTCGCCGAAGAGGCCCCGGTAGTTCCCGTTGAAGAGCTGGAATGTCCTCTGCGCCTTGTTTCCCCGGCCCGTGGGCACGGCGTACTTCGGCGGGGGCAGCTCGGTCTTTTTCTCCGGCAGCACCACGCCCTCCGTCGTCTGGCCCAGCATTCCGTCTATCAGCAGTATGGCCGGCACGCAGTACTCCCAGGCCTTCTCAAAGGAGAGCTCGGTGCAGTCCACCGCCTCCTGCACGTTCATCGGCGCCGTGACAAAGGCCCTCGTCCCGCCGTGGCCCAGGCCCTTCACCAGGAAATTGTAGTCGCTCTGGCAGGGGGAAATCGTGTTGAACGCCCTCTGCACGTCCACCAGCACCACAGGCAGGCGGCCTATGCCGAAGTTGCACAGCACCTCCGCCATCAGCGCCAGGCCCGGGCCGGAGGTGGCCGTCATGGCCCTCGCCCCTCCTATGGCCGCGCCCAGTATCATGTTGGAGGAGGCTATCTCGCTCTCCGCCTGCACAAACACCTTGCCCTCCTGCGGGAGCCGTCTGGATATGTACTCCAGCATCTCCGTCTGCGGGGTTATGGGGTAGCCCGCGAAGAAGTCCAGCCCGCAGCGTATCGCCGTCTCACTTATGGCCTCGTTGCCCTTTATCGCTATTCTCTCGCTCATCACTCGACCTCATTTAAACACGCTTATGGCGCTGTCCGGGCACATGATGCCGCATATTTTGCATCCTATGCACTTCTCCGGCTCGCTCTGCACGCAGTAGTAGTTCCCGAAGGAGTTGAAGTCCCCGCTCAGCTCCAGGCAGCCGCGCGGGCAGTTTTCCACGCATATGCCGCAGCCCTTGCAGCAGTCCGTCTCAACTTTTATCATTGCCATGTCGTCTAGTCCTTTCGCCCATCCGCCGCCCGGTAGACGGTCTCCCCGCGCTCGCGGATTACAGTCTCGGCGGCCGTGCCGCCGCGGTTCACCACGTGCCCGCTCACGGCCACGCTGCCCCTCCTGATATCGTGTATGATGACGCTCACCTGGCCGCCGTCCAGCGCCGTGTGCCGGCATATGTCCTCGCACACAAAGCGCATCAGCCTCCCCTTGAACTCCAGGTCCCGGCCCTCGGAGAGGTACACCTCGGTGAACGAGCCGTGCCCGTGCGTTCCGCCCTCCGGAAGCTCCTTGAACAGCACGGCGATAAAGCTGGGGTCCAGGCCCACCAGCTCCGCCATGTCGCGGCAGAGGTCGCGGCGCAGCGCCGCCTTCGCCTCCCCGCTGAGCCCCCGCTCCAGGGTCACCTCCATCAGAGGCATAGCTCCGCCCCCTCTCAGCCCTCAGGGAAGCTGCCGTCGATTATCGCCTCGGCGGCCGCCCCTCCGCGGTTGACTATCACGCCTCTGTTGCCCATGCTGCCCTTGAGTATGTCCAGTATCATGATGCTAACGCGCGAGCTGTCCCAGCCCGTGTGCGCGCAGAAGGCGTCCGTTATGATGCGCACGGCCTCGTCCTTAAACGCGTCGTCGCGCCCCTCGGTCTGATGGACTATGACGAATACGCCTATGCCCTGGTCCGAGAAATCCCCCTCCGGGTAGTCCTCAAACAGCACGGCGAAATACTTGGGGTCTATGCCGCAGAGCCTGCCGAAGCCCTCGCATATCTCCCCGCGTATGGCCTCCTTCACCTGGGGGCCGAATTCCTTTTTCCACTTACAGACGAATAGTGACATACGCTCTCCTCCTTCTCAGGGGACCAGGTCCTCCAGCGGCCTGAACGAATAGGCCTGCAGGAAGCCCGATCTCGTGGCGTGGCCTATGCGGCCGCTCTGGTTGGCGTCGCCTATGGTGCGGCACTTGTCGCCGAACCTGGCGCGGAAGGCCTCCACCAGCGCGCGGTCCGGGCTGACGCCCAGCGACAGCACAACTATGTCCGCCGGCACGTCCACCGTGGCCCCGTCGGAGAGCCGCTCGGCCTTGAGCCCGTCCCCGTCTATGGCCGCGAGCTTGTGGTGCGGCAGGAACCTGACGCCGCGCGGCTCCAGTATCTTCAGCATCTCGTCGAGTATCTCGTGTATCAGCCCGGGGCCGACCTCCACCATGTCTATCATGGTCATGGACGCGCAGTCCTTGGAGAGTATCTCCGCCGTCTCCAGCCCCGTGAGCCCCGTGCCCACTATGGCTATCCTCTTGCCCGGGAAGGTGAGGCCGCGCCTTATGGTGTCCTGGGCCGTGAACACATGCGGCAGGTTTACACCCGGCACCGGCGGCACTATCGGCTCCGCGCCGCAGGCGAGGAAGACGCCCACCGGCTCCAGCTCCGCGGCCATCTCCGGCGTGCAGTCCACGCCGCAGCGCACGTCCACGCCGAAGTGGCTCAGCTGCGCCTCATAGGTGTGTATCAGCCGCTCTATGCGCTCCTTGTGGTCGGGCTTGTCCGCCAGGTTCATGCTCCCGCCCACCTGGGCGTATTTCTCGAACAGCGTTACCTTGTAGCCGCGCGCTGCCAGGTTCACCGCGGCTTCCATGCCGCCGGGGCCGGCGCCTATCACCGCCACGGGGCGGCCCTCCCCGTCGCGCCCCTGGGGCGGATAGTCAATCTCGCAGCCCGCCCTGGGGTTGATGGCGCACTGCGCGGGCATCTGCCCGCCGCCGCGCGGCTCGCGGCAGAAGAGGCAGCCTATGCAGCCCTTTATCTCGCCCTCCCGGCCCAGGGCAGCCTTGGCCATGAAGTTGGGGTCGGCCAGGTTCGCCCTGCCCATGCCCACGAAGTCGCAGACGCCCTCCTCCAGCGTGGCCTCGGCCTGGTCCGGGGCCTTGACCGAGTTGGTGGCTATCACCGGCACGCTCACCGCCTCGCGTATGCCCCTGGCTATGTCCTTCTTCCAGCCGAAGTCGTAGAAGAACGGGTCGCAGTTGGCGTTGTTGGTGAGCTTGTTGCCGTTGGAGACGTTTATATAGTCCACCATGCCCAGCGCGTCGATATACTTCGCTATCTCCAGCCCCTCTTCCCGGGTTATGTGCAGCTCGCTGAAGCCGGAGGCCATGTCGTCCCCGCTGATGCGCACGCCCACCAGGTAGCGCGGCCCCACCGCCTCGCGCACGGCCCTTATGACCTCCACGGGGAAGCGCATGCGGTTTTCAAAGCTGCCGCCGTATTCGTCCTCGCGGCGGTTGTAATAGCGGCTCATGAACTGGTGCAGCAGGTAGCCGTGCGCCAGATGTATCTCCACACCGTCGTATCCGGCGTCGCGGCAGCACGCGGCCGACTCCGCGAAGCAGCGCGTGACGTAGGCTATGTCCTCCGCCGTCATCGCGCGGTTGGGCCGCCCGGCCACGCTGTCCACCCCGCTGGGGGAGAGCGTCTCGTGCCCCGTGACCTCCGGGCTGCAGATAAAGCCCCCGTGCCACAGCTGCGCTATGGTCACCGCGTTGAATCTGTGCAGCCTCTCGTTGAGCTTGGCCAGGCTGGTGATGTGCGGGCGGGTGTAGTGCAGCTGGTTGAAGCGCGCCATGCCGTATATCTCGTCCACCACTCCGGCCTCCGTGATTATCACGCCCGTCCCGCCGGCCGCCCGCTCCTCGTAATAGCGGATTATGCGCTCGTCTGCGTCGCCTCCGGTAACTCCGGGGAAACCCGTCATCATGGCGGTCATCACGGCGCGGTTCTTTGTCCGCACCCGCCCCAGCTGTCCCGGGGCAAACAGGAGTTTGTAGTTATCCATCATTTTCTGGCTCCTTGTCGCTTCTGATTCTCTCCTATGTGGAGACGGTCCTCTTTCCGCGCGGGCCGTCCAGGGGCTGCGCCCCGGGACGGCCCGGCCTGGTTTTTACACGTGTGGCGGCTCTCAGAGCTTGGGTATGACCCGCGCGCCCTTGGAGGCGGGCCCCACCATGCTGGCGTACTTGGCCAGGTAGCCGGAGGTCACCCTGGGCGGCAGCGGCTTCCACTCGGCCCTGCGCTTGGCCATCTCCTCCTCGCTGATGAGCAGGTTGATGGTCCCGTTGACGGTGTCGTACTCTATCTGGTCGCCGTCCCTCACGAGCCCAATCGGCCCGCCCAGCGCCGCCTCCGGGGAGACGTGCCCTATGACGGCGCCGGTGGTGACGCCGGAGAAGCGGCCGTCTGTTATCAGCGCCGCGCTGCTCCTGAGCCCGGCGGCGGCGATGGTGGAGGCCAGGATGGCCATCTCGGGCATGCCGGGGCTGCCCTTGGGCCCGCAGTTCCTCAGCACGACTATGTCGCCCGGCTTTATCTTGCCGCTCTTCACGGCCTCGGCCGCGTCGGGCTCCCTGTCGAAGCACCTGGCGGTGCCGGTGAACTTCCTCATCTCGTCCGGGCAGCCGGCGACCTTGCAGAGGCAGCCGTCCGGGGCCAGCGAGCCGTACATGACGTCCAGCCCGCCGTTGGGGGAATACGCCTGCTCAAAGGGCCTGATTACCTCGCTGTTGAGCACCTTTGCGTTTTTCGTCGTCTCGTCGAGCGTCCTGCCCGTGACGGTCATGCAGCTGCCGTCTATGTATCCGGCGTCAATGCCCTGCCTGATGACCGCCTGGATGCCGCCGGCCTCGTAGAGGTCCACTATGTGGGTGTCGGCGGAGTAGGGGGATATGCGGCAGATGTTCGGCGTGCGGCGGCTCACCTCGCCGAAGTCCTTGAGGCTGAGCTCTATGCCCATCTCGCCGGCTATGGCGGGCAGGTGCAGCGCCGTGTTCGTCGAGCAGCCGAGCATCATGTCCACGGCGATGGCGTTGTCGAACGCGGCCTTGGTGAGGATGTCGGAGGGGCGGATGTTCTTGCGCACCAGCTCCATAATCTTCATGCCGGAGTGGCGGGCAATGTGCGTGCGCTCGGAGTACACGGCGGGCACGGTGCCGTTGCCGGGCAGGCCCAGGCCCAGCACCTCGGACATGCAGGCCATGGAGTTGGCCGTGAACATGCCGGCGCAGGAGCCGCAGGTGGGGCACATGTCGCGCTCGTACTCGTCCACTTCCTCGTCGCTTATCTCGCCGAGCAGCGACTTGGAGATGACTGCGCCGCCGGTGACGACGTCTATCTTCTTGCCGTTGTGCCTGCCGGGCAGCATGGCGCCGGCGCAGACCACTATGGCGGGTATGTTCACCCTGGCGGCGGCCATCATCATGCCGGGCACGGTCTTGTCGCATCCGGCCACCAGCACTATGCCGTCCAGGCCATGGCCTATGGCCACGGATTCAATGGAGTCGCAGATGAGGTCGCGGCTCGGCAGGGAGTAGCGCCACCTCTGCTCGTTGTTGACGAGGCAGTCGCCTATGCCGATGGTGCCGAACTTTATGGGCGTGCCCCCCGCGGCGTATATGCCGGCGGCCACCGCCTCCGTGAGCTGGTTGAGGTGGGCGTGCCCGGCTATGGCGTCGGTGAAGCTGTTGGCAATGCCTATCAGCGGGCGCTCTACGTCCTCGCGCACGAAACCGGAGGCCTCAAGCAGGCTGCGGACACATACGCGGTGCCCGCCTTCCTTCATGTCTCTGCTTATATTGCCTTCCATTTGTCTCTCCTCCTGTCAATATTGGGGTTGCAGGGAGTGGAGCGGCAAGAGCCGCTCCATGCGGTTTCTCACTTCTGCTGGCCGCTCGAGCTCTTGAGCGGCGCGGGGATGATGGGCTTCACGCCCTTGGCCCTGAGTATGGGCCACACTATCGCCATGGGGATGACGCCGCATATCTGGCCGAAGTAGCCGAGATACTGGAAGTAGTAGGACACTATCGTCGTCAGTCCGCCGGTGGCCATGATGACGACAACCACGCTGTAGATGAGGCAGCAGCCAATCATGGCCACGGTCTGGTTCTTCGCGTTCCTGGCAGGGGGGATGATGGCCTTTATGCGGTCCGCGGCGACGAAGAGGCTGGGCGCGCCGGAGGACACCAGGGCCAGAATCATCAGCACATAGTAGATTACGCCGAGCCAGGGCATGCCCAGCCAGTCGGTGGCTATGTTGAGCACCGGGGCCTCCACGGCCGTGCCGCCGGCGTAAGTCTCATTGACCCAGGGCACGACGATTATGTACATCAGGAAGAAGGCGAAAGCGCCGAGTATGCCGGCGGAGAGGCCGCCGGCCGCGCAGGCCTTCTTGGTCTGCATCTTCTGGGCGACGGCGCCGAGGCCCAGCGCCCAGGAGCAGGAGGAGCAGGTGAGGACAAACACGCGCCAGGCGCCGTTGCCCCAGCTGCGCCCGCCGGTGGGGGGATACCAGTCGCTGCCGAGGAATTCGACGAGTTCCCTGCCCTTGGTGGCCACAGTTATCACGACCAGCACGACCATCATGGCTATGATGCCGAAGGTCATGTAGGTGGAGGACTTGCGTATCATCTCGACGCCGAACACGGCGATGCACATGTTGAGCAGCGCCATGATGATGGCCCCGATGATGTAATCGACGCCGAGGAAGGAGGCTATGAGCGTGCCGCCGGTGGCCACGGTGGTGGCGCCGGTGATAATCATGGCCACGAACACCCAGAGGTTGTAAATGGGCACCATGAACCTCAGCTTGGGGCCGTACAGCGACCTGGACAGCACCGTATAGCTGTACACGTCCACCCCCGGGTTGCAGAGCGCGGTCTGCCGGGTGTGCTCAAAGCCCATGAAGAAAAACCAGCCTATTGCCGCGGCGTATATGAAGAAGTATATCCAGCCCTTCACGCCGGAGCACAAAAAGTAGTTGATGGTGTACGAGCCCGTGACCATGGCCGGCCCCACCAGGGCTCCGAAGAACACGGCCCCCACGGGGAAGCCCGCTTTTATGGCGGACCACAGCGATTCATTTTTCATCTGTTTACCTCTCCTTCTTAAAGTAGCATTTTCCCTTATGTCACACAACCCCGCATCTCTCCGCCCTCCCTGCAATTAAGCGGGAGACACCCGGTCATTATTGTGTTCACTCCTGCTCTACCACCAGGGCATCCACCGCCACGGCGCCTTCTCCCTGGGGGTACACTATCACCGGGTTGATGTCCAGCTCCTTTAGGGTGCCGCGCCGCCCGGCCGCGAAGCGGGACACCTTTACCATTATCTCCGCCAGCGCGCCCTTGTCGCAGGGTCTGCTCCCGCGGTAGCCGTCCAGCAGCCGGGCCGCCTTCAGGCTGTCTATCATGTGCATGGCCTCCTCCCGGCACACCGGGCAGGCGGCCATGGCCGTGTCCTTGAACACCTCGGTGAACACGCCGCCCATGCCCACGAGCAGCATCGGCCCGAACTGCCTGTCGCTGGTCACGCCGACTATCATCTCCGTGCCCGCGGGGGCCATCTCCTGGAGCAGCACCCCCTCCAGCCTGGCCGAGGGCAAGTGCCTGGCGCAGCTCTCCATTATCTCGTCGAAGGCCGCCTCCGCCTCGCCGGCGGAGCGTATATTGAGCTTCACGCCCCCGGCCTCCGTCTTGTGCGCAATATCCGGCGAGGATATCTTCATCACCAGGGGGAAGCGCAGGCCCTCCATTGCCGCGGCCAGCCCGTCTTTTGAGGCTACGGCCGCCTGCCTGGGGAAGGGCACCCCCGCGCTCTCCAGCAGCGCGCGGGACTCCGCCTCCGTGTGCCGGATTACCTCGCCCGAGAGCGCCCGCTCCGGCGCGGCGTTCTCGCGCAGGTGCTCTTCTTCGCGGTAGTTGAGGAAGCGGCATATCTTGCCCAGCACCTTGTAGCCTATGAGGCTCGTGGCCAGTATGGGCACGCCCGCCGCCTTGAGCTTCATGCGCCACTCATAATCGCGCCTGTCCTCCACCTGCGGTATGACCATCACCGGCACCGAGCCCTCGAGCTGTTCATACTTTATGCACGGGCGGGCGTAGCGCTCGTTGAGCGACTCGCCGAACACCTCCGCCTGCTGGCGGTCCTTCTCATTGGGCTCGTTGAACTGGGCTATGGTGAATATGATGGCGTCCACATTGGGGTCCTCGCCCAGGGCGGTCAGCGTCTCGACGCACACCGTGTCCGTGTCGCTGGTTATGGCCGTCATGTCCAGCGGGTTCTTCGGCGAGGCGAATTCCGGCAGCACCCGCTTCAGCCGCTCGATGGTCTCCGGCTGCAGGTCGGGCATGGGCACGCCGTACATCTCGCCCAGGTCGGCACAGACGGCGTTCTCGCCGCCGGAGCCGTTCACCGCCGCCACGTTGCCCCCGGCGGGCAGCTTGTTGCGCCAGGTGCCCAGGACGTTGGCAGCGCACAGGAACTCGTCTATGCTCTCCACCAGCACCACGCCGTACTTCTCGCACACCGCCTCGTACACCGCGCGGCTGCTGGCCAGGTTGCCCGTGTGCGAGGCCGCGGCTATGGCGCCCTTGGCGCTCATGCCCGAGGCGTGTATCACCACGGGCTTGCCCAGCTCGCGGGCCCTGTTGAGTATGTCCATAAAGCGGCGCCCGTTGCGCACGCCCTCCAGATAGAGGCAGAGCATGTAGACGTGCGGGTCCTCCACGGCGTAGGCCATGGCGTCCTCCATCGTCAGCACCACCGAGTTGCCCAGCGAGAACACATAGGAGATGTCCACGTAGTTGCAGCTGAGCGCATGTATGGCCATGGTCCCGCTCTGGGAGAAGAAGGCGATGCCGGTGCTACGGCTGCCCATGTCGAACTCCGTGCCGCCCATGCCCCACATCTTTATCTTGTCCACGTTGTTCACATAGCCCGTGCAGTTGGGCCCCATCACGGCCATGTCGTACCTGCGCGCAATCTCGACGATTTCCCGCTCGTCGCGCCTGCCCTCCTCGGTTCCCTCCTCGCTGTAGCCGGCGGCCACTATTATCGCCGCGCCGACGCCCAGCTCTCCCGCCTCCCGCAGCAGGCCGGGTATGCTGCTCTTGGGCGTCACCAGCATGACGCAGTCCGGCACCTCGGGGAGCTCGGAGAGGGATTTGTAGGTCTGCTTCCCCAGGACGCGCTCCGACTTGGCGTTCACGAAATACACCTTCACGCTCTCCCGGTTCTGCAGCGCGTTGATGGCGCTGTAGTTCCCAAACGAGCCTCGCTTCTCATTAGCCCCCACTATCGCCATCGCCTTGGGTTTCAAAAGTTTTTCCATATTCATAATCAAACTACCCCGCAAGCATAATTTGCAAAGTTTCCTCTGTTAGTTATAGTTTAAACTAAATATCGCCCGGCGAAGCACAATAATAATATCATTGCGTGCACTTTTTTGTCTCATTCTCCCCGCCCTCACCGGAGTTTTGCCTCCGCTTTACCCCTTTTCTCCCCATCCCCGCGTCCCCCGCCCCGACAGCCCTGGCCGCGGGCCGCGGCCCGGGTCACCCCCACGGTGAAATATTTCTAAACTGTGAACAGTTTCCCGCCCTCTGCGACCCCATCCGCCCCCTCCCCCGGGAAAAGCAAATTTGCATCTCTCTGCGCAAAAAAGTGCAAACCGGCCCGCGGGCAAAAAAAATGCCGGCCGAGCAGCTCCTTCAGCTCGGCCGGCCTCCCGGCACATGTTCACTTTTGCCCTCCCGGCGGCTCAATCCCCCTCTCTGAGCATCCAGGCGAGGGCGGACTTCACCCGCGGGGCCAGCAGGGTCACCGCTCCCCCAATGGCCAGCACAAGGCAGAGCGCGAAGAGCCAGCCCAGCCTGTCATAGCGCATGAAGGCCAGCATGCCCTCAAACGTCTCCGACCGGCCGGTGCCCGCGTAGACGACCGTGCGCCGGTAGTCAAATACCGGCGTGAGTATCTCGAACAGCAGCGCCCCCGCCGCCCCCAGGATGAGCGTTACGGCCCCCGGCAAATCTCCCCGCCGGCGCCGCCGGCGCGCCTCGCTCGCCGGGCCGCGCCCGGCCCCCTCCAGCAGCAGGTAGTCCGTGCTCACGCCGAATATCCTGGCCAGCTGCACCACGTTTTTGGTGTCCGGCAGCGCCGAGTCGGACTCCCACCTGCTCAGCGCCTGCCGGGAGACGTCCAGCTTCCCCGCCAGCTCCTCCTGAGTCCAGCCGCGCTCCCTGCGCAGGCCCTGCAGTTTCTGTCCCAGGGTCATGTTCTCCCCTCCCTTTTTTCCTCAGCATATCACCTGTCCCCCGGCTTGTCCAGAAAGGCGAGCTGGAAACGTGTAAACTCCGCTTTACACGGGGGCAAAAAAACGCCCGCGGGCGGTCCCGCGGGCGTTTTCGCGTTATTCGTAGTTGTGCGCTTTTTGCAGCACCATGTCCTTGACCTTCAGCAGCCTCACCTTGGTGGAGTTCTCGTTCTCCTCCAGCTTCATGGTGATGTAGCGGATGTTCTCCTCCAGCTCCGGTATCATGACGTACTCCAGGGCGTTCACGCGGCGGCGGGTCTTCTCAATCTCGTCGGCCAGCAGCTGCATGCTCTTTTCCACCTGGGCCAGCTCCAGCATGTCCTCGAACACGCGGGCCAGCTTTTCCAGCGCGTCGTCCAGCTCGCCGCTGGTCTGCGCGAAGCCGTAGGGGTAGATTTCGCTGGGGTCGTTGTTCCTGGTGCGGAAGCTGTACTGCGGCACGTTGACGCTCATGATGTTCTTGAACGTCATGCCCAGCTCCACGCTCTGCCGGGGATAGAGCAGCGACTGCTCGAGCATCTCCGGGCTCATGATGGTGCTGGCCACCGTCAGGGAGGCGAAGGCCCCGGTCATCCCGTCCTCCACCTTTTTGCGCAGCTCCTTGTTGAGCTTCACCACGTCCATGAACTGGCGCATGAGCTCGTCGCGCTTGTCCTTGAGGAGCTTGTGCCCGCGGCGCGCGGTCTTCAACCGGCCCTTGAGCTGGTTGAGCACCATCCTTGTGGGGGTAACAGCGGTTTTAGCCATCAGATCACCGCCTCACTTAGACTCGGGCATATACTTCTCGATATACTCCGGTTTAATCCTCTTGAGCTCCTTCCTCGGCAGTATGCTCAGCAGCTCCCAGCCGAGATCCAGCGTCTCCTCTATGGTGCGGTTGGTGTCGTTGCCCTGGCTGACATAGCGTCGCTCAAACTCGTCGGCGAACTTGGCGAAGAGCTTGTCGTCGTCGCTCAGCGCGGCCTCGCCCAGGATGGTCATCAGCTCCTTGGCGTCCTTGCCGCGCGCGTAGGCGGCGAAGAGCTGGTTCATGGTGCCGGAGTGGTCCTCGCGGGTCTTGCCCTCGCCGATGCCCTTGTCCTTCAGTCGGGAGAGGCTGGGCAGGACGTCCACCGGCGGCACCACGCCCTTGCGGTGCAGTTCGCGGGAGAGGATTATCTGCCCCTCGGTGATGTAGCCCGTCAGGTCGGGGATGGGGTGGGTCTTGTCGTCCTCGGGCATGGTAAGGATGGGTATCATGGTGATGGAGCCCTTCTTGCCTATGCGCCGGCCGGCGCGCTCGTACATCTGAGCGAGGTCGGTGTAGAGGTATCCGGGGTAGCCGCGGCGGCCGGGGACCTCCTTCTTGGCGGCGGAGATCTCGCGCAGGGCCTCGGCGTAGTTGGTTATGTCGGTGAGGATGACGAGCACGTGCATGTCCTTCTCAAAGGCCAGGTACTCGGCCGCGGTGAGGGCCATGCGCGGGGTGGAAATGCGCTCGACGGCGGGGTCGTTGGCCAGGTTGGAGAAAACGACCGTGCGGTCGATGGCGCCGGTGCGGCGGAAGTCGTTTATGAAGTACTCGCTCTCCTCGAAGGTGATGCCTATGGCGGCGAAGACGACGGCGAAGTTCTCGTTCGCGCCGAGGACGCGCGCCTGACGGGCTATCTGCGCGGCCAGCGCGGCGTGCGGCAGGCCGGAGCAGGAGAATATGGGCAGCTTCTGCCCGCGGACCAGGGTGTTCAGCCCGTCTATCGTGGAGACGCCGGTCTGGATGAACTCGGCGGGGTAGGCCCTGGCGGCGGGGTTCATGGGCAGGCCGTTTATGTCGCGGTGCGCGTCGGCCAGTATGGCCGGGCCGCCGTCTATGGGCTCGCCCATGCCGTTGAAGACGCGGCCCAGCATGTCCTCGCTCACGCCCAGCTCCAGCGGGTGGCCCAGGAAGCGGACTTTGGTCTCCGCCAGGTTGATGCCCTGGGCGCTCTCAAAGAGCTGCACCACGGCCTTGTCGCCCTCGACCTCCAGCACCTTGCAGCGGCGGATTTCGCCATTGGGCAGCTCCAGCTCGCCCAGCTCGTCGTAGGTCACGCCCTCGACCTGCCTGACGACCATCAGAGGACTGGCGATCTCCTGGATAGTCTTGTATTCGCGGATCATTCGTCCTCACCTCCCTCAGCGACTGCCTGGATCTCCGTTTTCATCTCAGCTATTATCTCGTCGAAGGTGGCGGCCACCTTGTCCTGTTCCACCATCTTGGCGCGGCCTATGCGCTCGCGCGCGGGGATGTTGAAGAGCTTGTTCACGTCGGCCGTCCCAATCACGGCGCGGCAGGCGGCGTCGTACTCGAGCACCATGTCCAGCAGCCTGAACTGCTTGAAGTAGCTCGAATACGCGTCCTCCTCGATGAAGGCGTTCTGCTGCAGGAAGTCCTCGCGGATCATCTTCGCCGTCTCCATCGTCAGGCGGTCGGCCGGGCTCAGGGCGTCCTGTCCGACGAGTCGGACTATCTCCTGCAGCTCCGCCTCCTCCTGGAGGACGTGCATGGCCTTGTCGCGGTTGGCCATGTACTTCTCGCCGAACTCGCCCTCATACCAGGGCCTGAGCGTGTCCACATACAGCGAATAGCTGGTGAGCCAGTTTATGGCGGGGAAGTGCCTGGCGTAGGCCAGGGAGGAGTCCAGCGCCCAGAACACCTTGACTATGCGCATGGTGGCCTGGGAGACCGGCTCGGATGTGTCGCCGCCCGGGGGCGAGACGGCGCCGATGGCGGTGACGCTGCCGCGGCGCTCGTCGCTGCCGAGGCACTCGACCACGCCCGCACGCTCGTAGAACTGGGCCAGGCGGCTGGCCAGGTAGGCGGGGTAGCCCTCCTCGCCGGGCATCTCCTCCAGACGGCCGGACATCTCGCGCAGGGCCTCGGCCCAGCGGGAGGTGGAGTCGGCCAGGACGGCCACGTCGTAGCCCATGTCGCGGAAGTACTCCGCGATGGTTATGCCGGTGTAGATGCTGGCCTCACGGGCGGCCACGGGCATGTCGGAGGTGTTGGCTATCAGCACCGTGCGCTTCATCAGCGGCTCGCCGTTGCGCGGGTCGGTCAGCTCGGGGAACTCCATGAGCACGTCTGTCATCTCGTTGCCGCGCTCGCCGCAGCCGATGTACACCACTATGTCCACGTCGGACCACTTGGCCAGCTGGTGCTGCACAACCGTCTTGCCCGAGCCGAAGGGGCCGGGGACGGCGGCGGTGCCGCCCTTGGCTATGGGGAAGAGGGTGTCGATTATCCTCTGTCCGCTGTTCATGGGCCGGTTGGGGGTGTGCTTGGCCGAATAGGGCCTGGGCACACGCACCGGCCAGCGCTGTATCATGTTGAGCTCGTGGTCCACGCCCTTCTCGTCGGTGAGGACGGCCACGGTCTGCTCCACGGTGAACTCGCCGCTCTCCACGCTCTTTATCGTGCCCTTCATGCGCGGGGGCACCATTATCTTGTGGAGTATGGCGCTGGTCTCCTGCACCGTGCCTATCACGTCGCCGCCGGCGACGAAGGCGCCCGGCTCCACGGCGGGGGTGAACTGCCACTTCTTCTCGCGGTTGAGCGCCGGCACCTGCACGCCGCGGGCGATGCACTCGCCGGTGAGGGCCCTTATCTCGGGCAGCGGGCGCTGGATGCCGTCGTAGATGTTCTCCAGCATGCCGGGTCCCAGCTCCACGGATAGGGGCAGCCCGGTGGTCTCGACCTCGGCGCCCGGGCCCAGGCCCGAGGTCTCCTCGTACACCTGTATGGAGGCCGAGTCGCCGGACATGTTGAGGATTTCGCCAATGAGCCTCTGGCTGCCCACGCGGACGACGTCCGACACGTTGGCGTCGGCAAGGCCCTCTGCGACGACCAGCGGGCCCGATACTTTCGTTATAATTCCGCTCATCTGCAAACCTTCTTTATCACAAAATATCAGTTCCCACGGCTTTCTCGACCGCCGCCTTCAGCGCGGACTGGCCGAGCCCCAGGGGGCCCTCCCTGCCGGGGATGAGGATTATCGCGGGGCTGGGGACGTCCTTGTACCTGGCTATCTCGTGCTCGAGGTACTGCGCCAGGTTCTCCTCCACGTATATGATGGCGTACTGCCCGCCCGAGTCCCTCGCCAGGCGGCGCAGCGTCTCCCGGGCCTCCTCCGGCCCGGAGGCGGGGAACACGTCGAGCCCCAGGGCCTTGAAGCCCATGACCGTCTCGCGGCCGCCCAGAACAGCGATCTTAAGCATCTATATCACGCAGCCTTTCCCGTATGACCTCCGGCTCTATCCCGGCCAGGCGCCCCGTGAGTATCATGCGCGCGGCGGTTATCTCCAGCTCCAGCAGGTAGATGTACTCCACCACCGCCTCTATGCCGAAGGGCTTCATCTTGGCCGCGGAGAGATAGGCCGAGACCGCGTTGTCGCACGCGAGCTCGAAGTCGGTGAGCGGCCCGCCCTTCATGGCGTCGGCGCCCAATGCCGCCGCCGCTGCCAGCGGCGTGGCGTGGAACACCGCGGCCAGGGCCTCGCCTCCCGCCGCCGCCATGGCCAGCCGCGCGGCGTCCGCCGCTCCGCCCGGCACCAAGGCTGTGTCCATGAACTCCCGGTCCTTGCCCATGCGCACCGTGCGCACGGCCGTGCGCAAATTGGCGCTGTCTATCAGCAGCTGCACATAGCCTTTGAGGAAGGCGCTGCCGCTGCGTCCGGCCATGGCCAGGGTCTCGGCGAAGTACGCCGCGTCCAGTCCGAAGTCGGCCAGCTGGGGGTTGCCCGTCCTGTTGAGGACGGAGGCCGCCTCCGTGTATGCCGCGGCCATGTCGGCCGGCAGGTCGCCCAGCTCGCCCTCGGCCACGGCGGATTTCAGCGCCTCCGCGCCCACGCGCCCGCAGCCGGAGAGCAGATACTCCCCGTCCACGCCGGCGGCGGCGGACTTCACCAGCACCTTCAGGTTGTGGTAGTCGTATTTCAGGCGGAAGATGTCCACCGCCTCCGGCTGGGGCACCATGCCCGAGAGCTCCGTGAACACGGCGGCCCTCCGGCGGGAGAGCGCCGCGTCTATGCCGGTGGCGTCGGCCGACGACATGTCCTCATAGCCGCAGTCCACCAGCAGCTTCGCCGCCTCGGCGAAGCTGGGCGCGGAGAGCATGCGGTCCATGCGCTCGCGGCTGAGCATGCCGGCCTCCCTCGCCCTGAGCATGGACGAGAGCATCAGATAATCTGTATCCTTGAATTTCTTAGACAAGACCTTACCTCCTTGCCCGCGAATATGCGCCGCCTGCGGCGGCCTCAGCTCTCAAAGAGCACCTCCGCCACGCGGGCGGCGAGCTCTCCGCGGGAGAGGTCGAGCAGCGTGTCCACCGTGCAGTTGACCTCGATGTCGCCCTGCTTGAGTATCAGCCCGCCGGACATGGGCCTCGTCGCGTCGGAGAGCGTGAGCGTGCCCGGCTTCCCGGACGCGCTGAGCAGTTCGTTGGCGCGCTTGACGGTCTTGGCGCCCACCCGGGCCCTGTCGGCCTCGGAGAAGATTACCTCCTCCTCGCCGGTTATGGCCGCCGCGGCGGCCTCACGGGCCAGGAAGGCCACATAGTCGGCCTCCGGCAGGGCGGCGATGAGCTTCTGCGCCTCGCCGAACGCCCGGGAGACGGCCTCCTGCTTCATGGAGAGCACGCTCTTTTTCGCCTCGAGCGCGGCGGTCCTCGCCATGCGCTGCACGCGCTGCTCGGTGTCCTTCACGCCCTCGCGTACCAGTCTCCAGTATTCCTCCTGGGCCTTTTTGTCGTTTTCCGCGCGGATTTCGGCGCACTTCTTGTCGCTCTCTGCGCGGATGGCCTGGCACTCCGCCTCGGCCTCCGCCGTTATCCTGGCGGTTATTTTCTCGATTCCGTTCATAGCGTCGATCCCTTTTCGGCCCGAGAGCGGCTCAGCCGATGTTGAGGATCATCAGCATGGAGGCGAGCAGGGAGAGTATGGCGTAGAACTCGACGGTGATGCAGAGCACCATGCCCTTGGACCAGTCGTCGGGCTTCTTGGCCAGCAGGTTGATGGACGCCGCGGCCACCTTGCCCTGCGCGATGGCGGAGAGCCAGCCGCCGAGGGCCATGGGGATGCAGGCCACGAAGTACCTGAGCCCCTCGGTGACGGTCAGGTCGACGATGGTCCCGTCCAGCAGTCCCATGGAGAAGCTGGCGAAGAACCAGACGACCAGGCCGTACAGGCCCTGAGTGCCGGGGATGACCTGGAGTATCATGACCTTGCCGAACTTGCTGGGGTCCTCGCAGAGGAGACCCGCGCCCGCCTCGCCGGCGATGCCGGTACCGATAGCGGAGCCTACGCCAGAGAGAGCCGCAGCCAGGCCCGCGCCGAGCAGGCCGAGAGCCATTCCGCCGAACTGTTCAAGAAACATTTTGTTTTCCTCCTCTTATTTGTCGTTGATGACTGTTACGTATTTTGTGTTTACCGCCAGGGGCCTGAACGGCTTGCCGCCGTCCTCATAGAACTTGCCGAAGTACTCCAGGCACTGGAGTCGCAGGTCGTGCACGAAGCAGCCCAGCAGGTTCAGCGCGAAGTTCAGCGCGTTGCCCACCAGGGATATCACCAGGAACACCACGATGTTCCCCGGTATGGCCGCTATGGTGTTGAACACCTGGGCTATCACGCTGCCGGCCAGCATCAGGGCCATCAGACGCGAGTAGCTGAGTATGTCGCCGAAGTAGCCGGTGACGCCGTTGTATATGGCGCCGATGAAGCCGGTGATGATGCCGAAGCCCTTCTTGCCCTTGGCCGAGCCGATGAACAGCATCACCGCGCCTATCACTATGACCACGGGCACCCCGGCCACGTTGCCCACGCCCAGGGCCAGGCAGCCGATGCCGACGAAGAGCACGAACCAGGTGCCCTCCTCGAACACGGCGGAGAAGACCTCGCCGCGCCTGACCTTTATCGCCACGCTGACTATCATGCCGGTGATAATCTGCACGAAGCCCAGGCACATGGCGCCTATGAGTATCATTATGGTGTCGTTCAGCGGCGTGAACAGGGCGGGCAGCCCCTGCCACGTCGTGTCTGGGTTGATTATCTTGGCCACCTGCAGCGGGGCGTCGGAGAAAAAGCCCCCCGTTATTGCCCCCCAGATGGTGGTGGATATGCCGCACCAGAGCATCAGCTCAAAGAAGTTGCGCATGCCCTTGCGGGGCTTGGCCTTGGCCAGGAACACCGCCGCCGCTATCACCATGAGTATGCCGTAGCCCATGTCCGCCAGCATTATGCCGTAGAACAGTATGAAGAAGGGGGCCATCAGCGGGTTGGGGTCCACGTTGTTGTAGGCCGGGAGCGAATACATCTCCGTGACCATGTTCAGCGCCCTGGTGAAGCGGTTGTTCTTCAGCCGCACGGGCACTTCCGGATACTCGTCCTCCGCGGGCTCCGCCGTCTCCCAGGCGCAGTCGTATTTCTCCAGCACCTTGGCCAGCTCGCCCTCGCGCTCGGCCTCCACCCAGCCCTGCAGGCATACCGCGCTGTCCGTGCGCAGGAGCTTGGCCTCGGCCTCCGCCCTGGCTATCCGGGTGTTCAGCGTGTCCGCCCTCAGCCTGAGCTCCCCGCGCGCGTCCGCGTGGGAGGCTATGTCCGCCGTGCACTGCTGCTTCTCCGCCGCCAGCTCGCCCAGCCGCTTCTCCGCGGCGGCGATGCCCTCCTTGGCCGTGCCGGCGGTCTCCTGCACGCTCATTGGCGAGAAGCCCAGCGGCCTGAGCGCCTCCATGGCGGCGTCCAGCTCCTCGCGCAGGCAGATGAGCACCGCGTAGTGCAGCGCCCTGTCGTCGGAGACGCGGAAGAGCTGCGCCTCCGGCGCGGCCGCGCCCAGGGCCATGTCGGCCTCCGCCATGTCCAGCGCCGCCGGGAATGAACAGAGACTGACAGCGGCGCGCTCGGTCCCGCGGTACCCCAGCGGCATGTCGAGCCCGGCCCAGGGCTGCAGCGCCTCTATGGCCGCCCTCTCGCGCCCCTCCTCGGCCGTCGCCCGGCGGATGCGCTCCTCCAGCTCCGCGAGCTGCTCCGCCAGGGCCACGTCGGCGTCCAGCGTGCTCTCGTCGAGCAGCTCGCCCATCCCGGCCTCCGGCAGCGGGGCGAGGAGGCTCTTTTTCGCCGGGGCGTACTTGTCCAGCAGCTTCAGGGCGTTGGTCAGCTCGGCATGCCTGGCCTTTTCGGCCGCCAGGCCGCTCTGATCCATCTCCCTCAGCGCCGGGAACACCTCCTGCGGGTCTCCCTGCTCGCTGAGCTCAACGCAGCCAAGCAGCATCAGGTCCTTCAGCAGCGCCTTGCGCTCCGAGGCCACGGCCAGCAGCGTGAGCTTTTTCATCTTTACGATCATTTCAGCCGTTCACTACCCTTTCCACGATGAGCGCCGCTGCCTTGCCCATTCTGGCGTCCGCCTTGGCCCTCATCGCCGCCTTTCTGTTCTCCGTGTCAGAGGCCAGCTGCCGGGCGTCCTCGCGCGACTTCTCGTCGGACTTCGCGCGCAGCTCCGCCAGCTCGCCGGCGGCCTTCTTCGCGGCCGCGTCCATCGCCGCCGCGCCCTCGGCCCGCGCCGCGGCCTCCGCCGCCTTGGCCGCGGCCGCCGCCTCGGCCCTCATGCGCTTCGCGTTCTCCTCGGCCTCAGTGATGGCCGCTATCGCTTCCAAAGACATTGATACACCTCCCACCAAAAAAGACGGACCATAAGAATATACTCCGCCACAATAGCTTTGCCTTTAACATAATAGCAAAAAAGTTCCCCTATTTCAAGTGATTTTCTCATAGCAGATGACAAAAATACGCCGGTTAAAGCCTCCCTTTCTGCGTCACTAATTTGTCAATCTTCACGAAACTGCACATTTTCTCCCAGCCCTCCCCCCAGCCCCTTGCCTTTGGGTAAAACTTGTATTATAATAAATTTCCTTTGTACACCGCACATCGAAAAAGGAGGAACGTGAGATGAGCGCGAACAACCGCCACCGCCGTCTGGGCGACCGCAAGGAGGGCCGCCGCCTGCGCACCATCACCCCCCTCATGGCCTTCACGCCCTTCATAATGATAGACCGCAACGACGCCTGCAACCAGTTTGCCGGCTCCGTGGAGATATCGGAGACCGACCGCTGGCTGCGCGCCAAGCGCGCCGAGGGCTACAAGGGCCTGGGCATGGTGCACCTCTTCATCGCCGCCTACATACGCGTGCTCTGCCACCTGCCCGGCCTCAACCGCTTTGTCTCCGGGCAGCGCGTCTACGCCCGCAACAACATTATAATTAACATGATGGTCAAGCGCGGCATCACCGTCGACGCCGAGGAGACCTGCGCCAAGGTGGAGTTCGAGCCCACGGACACCATATACGACGTCTACCGCAAGATGAACGCCGCCGTGGAGGAGATACGCTCCTCCGACGACAGCGGCACCGAGAACGCGGCCCGCATCCTGATGGGCATCCCCCGCCTGGTCCTCAAGCTGGCCGTCAAGATAATCAAGTTCCTCGACTACTTCGACTGGCTGCCCGCCTCCCTGATAAACGTCAGCCCCTTCCACGGCTCGATGATTATCACCGACCTGGGCTCTTTGGGCATCGGCCCCATCTACCACCACATCTACAACTTCGGCAACCTGCCGGTGTTCCTGGCCTTCGGCGCCAAGCGCCGCGTGACGGAGCTCGACCGGCACGGCCAGCCCGTGGAGCACAAGTACGTGGACTACAAGATAGTCTGCGACGAGCGCATCTGCGACGGCAACTACTACGCCAGCGCCTTCAAATACCTGCGCTACTACCTCAAAAACCCCCATGAGCTCGAGCGCGCCCCCGAGAAGATAATCGAGGACATCGACTGAGCGCACTGCGCGCGGAGGCAGCTCGCTGTGCGGCGGCCGGCCGGACAAAATACATAAATCCCGGGCCGCGGCGGACAACATGTCCGCCGCGGCCCTTTGTTTTACCTCCGCACTCTCCCGCCTGGGGCAGTTTATTTATCGAATAACGATAAATATTTCTTGACTTTCGGTAATCTACGTGTTATGCTCCCCTTGAAAGGGGGAGTTTTCCTTGAAACAGAAAGAGCTCTCAGTCTGGCTGCGGGTGATACTGGCCGTGGGCGCGCTGTGCGTGCTGTTCCTGGCCGTGGTGTTCGTGCCCTCCGTGGGTCAGGACATCGCCGGGGCAAATCCCAATCTCGCCCCGGCCTACCTTCCCTGCCTGATATTTTTCTGGGTTACCACCGTGCCCGTCTACGCCTTCATCGTCCTCGTGTGGCTGATAGCGGTGGAGATTGGGCGCGACAACAGCTTCTGCCGCAAAAACGCCGGCCGCCTGCGCGCGTGCAGCCTGCTGGCGCTGCTGGACACCGTGCTGTACATGCTCGCCGGGCTGGTTCTGGCCTGGTTCCACCTGCTGCACATCACGCTCATCGTGGGCGGCGTCATCCTCTGCGCCCTGGGGGCGGCGGCGAGCGTGAGCTGCGCCGCGCTCTCCCATCTGACGCGCAAGGCCGCCGACATGCAGTCGGAAAACGACCTGACAATCTGAGGTGCCGCCATGATAACTGTCAATCTCGACGTGATGCTGGCCCGGCGCAAGATGAGCCTCACCGAGCTCAGTGAGCGCGTGGGCGTCACCCTGGCCAACCTCTCCGTGCTCAAGACGGGCAAGGCGAAGGCCGTGCGCTTCTCCACGCTGGACGCGCTCTGCCGCGCCCTGGACTGCCAGCCAGGCGACATCCTGGAGTTCAGCGGGGAGGCGGAAAATGACTGAGCTGACCCGCCCCTCCGCCCGCCAGTGGCTGCTCTTCCCCGCCGCGCTGGCCCTCTCGCTTCTCTGGCGGGAGGTGTTCCCCCTGGTCTCGCTGGTGGACCTGGCCGCCGGCCTGGGCGGCCCCGCCCTGGGCATCACCGCCTTCACGGCGGCCATCTGGGCGGCTGTGCTGCTCTTTCTGGGCAAGGGGGCGCGCTGGAGCGCGTATAACGCCTTCCTGGCCGCCGGCGCCCTGCTGCTCGCGCTCTGCTGCGCCGTCTACGGCGACGCCTCCGTGCGCGCGGTGAACTGCCTGCTGATACTCTGCGCCTCCGCCCTGGCCTTTTTCTCCCTCTCCGGCGTCTCCGCCCGAGCGCTGACGGACGCGCGCTGCGCGTCGGAGGCCGCGCTCCTCTCCCTGAGGGCCCTGTTCACCCGCTGGGGCGCGCCCTTCCGCATGCTCTCCGCCCTCCGGCGCGGGGAGGGGCGCGGGCGGCTCACCGGCGTGCTCGTCGGCGCGCTCTGCGCCCTGCCGGTGCTGCTGCTCTGCGGCTCCCTGCTGGCCTCGGCCGACGCGGTGTTCAGCGGCGTGTTCGACGCCGCCGCCGAGTGGCTGCTGGGCATAGACGCCCTCAGCGCCCTCTTCAGGGCGCTGGACACGCTGTTCTACGCCCTTTGCTTCTTCTCCGCCCTCTATTTTGTGACGACCCAGCCCCCCGAGCCCGCCGAGGAGCGCCCGGCGCGCGAGGAGCCGCCCGCCGCGCCCTATGTCACCGCCCTCACCCTGCTCTGCGCGCTCTACGCCCTCTTCGCGGCCGTGCAGTTCGAGTATCTCTTCGGCGGGGCGGAGACGGCGGCCATGGAGGGCGGCTGGGCCGAGTACGCCCGCAGCGGCTTCAGCCAGCTGGTGCTGGTGACGGCGGTGAACCTCTGCGCGCTGCTGCTGTGCGCCCTGCGCTGCGGCCGCTGCCGCGCCGTGCGCGCGCTCTGCCTGCTGCTGGCCTCCCTGACGGCGGTGATACTGGCCTCCGCCTTCTGGCGCATGCGCCTCTATATCCTGGCCTACGGCCTCAGCGTGCTCCGGGCAATGACCCTCTGGGCCATGGCCTTCATCCTCTGCTGCCTGGCCCTCGCCTGTGTGAAGGTGCTGCGGCCGTCCTTCCGCTTCTGGCCCTGGTTCGCCGCCATTGGCCTCGCCGGCTGGATAGCCTTCAATCTCGCCAACGTGGACGCGCGCGTGGCGGACTGGAACGTGGACGCCTACCTCTCCGGCGGGCTGGAGACGGTGGACTGCGAATACCTCGCCGGCCTCTCGCCCGACGTCCTCCCCGCGCTGCGCCGCCTGTCTGCCGCCGAGCCGGACGCGCGCCTCTCCGAACTCATAGCCTCTCTGGAATCCCGCTCGCCCGGCGCCTGGAGCGAGTGGAGCCTCAGCCTGTCACGCTACGGGCGGGACTGAGCATCCGGGCGCAAAAAAGCTCCGCCCATCCGGGCGGAGCTTTGCCCTTATTCTCAGCCCTGCGCCAGGCGGAAGAACTCCCTCATGTCCCCCAGCGCCTGCTCCGCGCCCTCGCGGTTGAGCGAATAGATGCTGCGCGCGCCGCGCAGCTCTAGCCCCACCAGGCTGGCGTTCAGCAGTATCTGCATGTGGTGCGTGACCGTGGCGGCGGAGAGCCCGGTTATATCGGCCAGCTCGCCGGAGCTGCGCGGGGCTTCGCGGAGGGCGGCGAGGATGTCGAGGCGCTTTTTGTCGGCCATGGCCTTCAGCGAATCCTGGAAGCGGAGCATGGAAAATGCCTCCGAGCGCGTCAGCAGCTGGACGAACAGGCCGGAGATGAACGGCCACGGCCCGTCGCGGCCCTGCTCAACGAGCAGCGCGTCGAGAACGATGGTCATGGTGGAGAAGTGCTCGAGGCCGGGGCGCACGATATACCGCCCGTCGGGCAGCGAGAGGTCCGACGGGCCCTCGAACAGCGCGTCCAGCCCGCCGGCGTCGAGGGCCTCCTTCGTGCGCGCGTACCAGTCGTCTATCAGCGGCGCGGCCAGGTGCAGCTTCTCCCTGTAGAGCTCCCCGCCGCGCAGCAGCACCGAGCTTATCTCCGAAAAGCGCCGCTCCCAGTTGATACAGAGGTCAAGCATGTTCCAGCGGTGAGACGGCGGCACCTCGCGCTCGTCGAGGCCGGACATCAATCGCACGAACTCCTCGAGCGTGAGCTCGCGCATATAGCCCTCGTCGCCCGGCGCGAGGGCGGCGGCGTCGTTATATATGAGCGCGGCAAGCTTCTCGCGGCCGAAATCGTGCTCCATCGCCAGGCGCACCATGGCGGAGGGGGTGGAGAGCGCCTCGCGGGGCGCGCGGTAGTCGCGCCGCAGCACCTCCTCGCTCAGGTCGAGGCCCTCGATGACGTGCTGCTCGATCTCGCGCAGCGGCGTGAACCACTTTTCGCAGGCCGCGCGGCTGAGGCCGAAGCGGCGCGCGTAGTGCTCCGCGGCGTGCCCTATGTCGGCCCAGCCGGGGTCGCGCCCCTCCCCGGGGCCGA
This sequence comes from uncultured Oscillospiraceae bacterium, assembly GCA_944385765.1. Taxonomy (GTDB): domain Bacteria; phylum Bacillota; class Clostridia; order Oscillospirales; family Oscillospiraceae; genus Scatomorpha. The sequence continues at coordinate 1,345 of CALWYL010000020.1, read as the reverse complement.
GGGCGGCGTCGAGGATGTAGGTCACTTCATAGAGCGCGTCCGGCTCCTTTGTCAAAATGTATTCTTTACCAGCCATCTCAAAGCTCCTTAAACGCCCTCATACGGGTCACGATATAGAACAGCGCGGCGCAGCCGAGGCTCAGGCAGAACAGGCACTGCGGCACGCTCATCACCGCCGCCGCGGCGGAGCAGATGAGGGAGCCGGCCGGCGACATCAGCATCAGCAGCGAGTTGGTCACGCCTGCCGTGCGCGAGAGGTATTCCTTATCAGTATACATCATGAAGCGCGAGCTGTACAGGGTGTTCAGCACGCCCAGGCAGAGCCCCTCCACAAGGCAGACGGCGAGCAGCGCCGCGGCGCGCCAGGCGAGCGTGGGCAGCAACAGCAGCGCTGGCATGACCACGCCCATCAGGGCAAAGGCGAGCCCGGTGACCGTGGCCGTGGTCCTGATGCGGAGCTTTTCCAGCCAGGGCACCATCAGCGCCCCCAACGCCACGCCGCCCACCTGCACCAGCTGCGTGGCGCTCAGCAGCGTGGCGCCGCCGCCGAGGTCGTCGGTGACGAAGGGCGTGTAGAAGGTGTTTACCGGCGTGGCGATGAAGTTCAGCGCCATGCCGAGCAGCGTCAGGGCCCAGAGCAGCTTGCTGCCCTTCAGGTATCTCAGCCCCTCGGCCATGTCGCGCCCCACGGCGCGGACGCTCACCTTCTGCGCGTCATGGCGCGGTGGCAGCTTCATCTTCAGCGCGGCGATGGCGGCGCCGGAGAAGAAAAAGGTGCCCATATCGATGGCAAAGGCCCACTCCATGCCCAGCCCCTCGACTATGGGGCCCGCGAGGGCGAGGCCGACGACCGTGCACACCTGCCCCGCGCCGCCGTTGAGCGCCACGCCGACGGTGTACTTATCCTTTTCGAGCAGCGCGGGCATCGCGCAGGCCCCGGCGGGTATGCGCAGCGTCTCAAGGGTGGAGATCAGGGCCACGCAGATGAAGAGCGCCGCCGTGCTCAGCGCGTCCAGGTACAGCAGCAGGACTATGAACGCCACTACCGCGCCGCGCGCGAAATCCATCCAGACCATGACCGCCTTCTTGTTCATGCGGTCCACCAGCGCGCCGGCTATGGGCTGCAATACAATGGTGGGCAGATAATTTACTGTCAAAAGCAGGGCCATCATGGACGCCGAGCCCGTGACCTCGTACATCAAAAGCGAGAAAGCTATGCTGTCCACCGAGTCGCCGAAGCGGTTGACGGCGTTGGCCGCCAGCAGCTTGAAGTACTCCCTCTCGCCGCGGAGGGCCGAATATTTCGATGAAATTGATGACATGTGCTCGCTCCCTTTGATATTCA